>UQAW01000068.1 GCA_900539175.1 uncultured Lachnospiraceae bacterium | reverse complement strand
GGTGGAGACGGACGGAAAAGAGCAAAGCGGGGCAGGAACGGTGGGGTGCTTCGCTTGCTTCTGCGTTCCCCCTCAGCTAACCTGCTGTTCTCACTAAGCTCATCGCGAGAGCGCTCTTCGCTAAGTGATCACGGCAGGTGGATCTTCGGGCGCACTCCGAAGTCGGCGCGAATCCCTCCCGCCGTTCCTGCCCCGTTTTGCTCTTTTCCTGACTTCTGCAGGTTTGGGAGAAGAAAGGAGCTGTCCAACAGTGTGTGATTCACTGGCGGGCAGCTCCTTTTTAATATGTATTGAAGTTGATTATTTATGTTTTGCCAGCAGGTTCGTGATTTTTTCGGTTGTGGAACGGACTTTTTCTACGGAGACATCGTGATTCAGGATGTCGATGATGCTGGCGATGTATTTGCCCATTTCGGCGGGTTCGTACCAGGGGCGGCTGATGAGTTCCGGGGTACGGTAGGTTAAATCGGTGGTTATGATTTTCTCGATAAAACCTTTTTCGTAGTATTCATCAAATTTTTCGAGTCCGTCTGTGAACAGACCGAAGGTAGTGCACACGAAGACACGTGCGGCGCCGCGTTCTTTTACCTGTTTTGCAACGTCCAGCATACTTTCGCCGGAAGAAATCATATCATCGATAATGATAACGTCTTTTCCGAGAACAGAGTCACCCAGAAATTCGTGTGCAACAATCGGGTTCTTTCCATTTACGATGGTAGAGTAATCGCGGCGTTTGTAGAACATACCCATATCTACGCCGAGAATGTTGGAGAAGTATACGGCTCTTGGCATAGCTCCTTCATCAGGACTGATGATCATTAGATGATCGTTGTCCAGATGCAGATCCGGTACGGATTTAATCAGTGCTTTTAAGAACTGATAGGTTGGCATGAAATTGTCGAAGCCTGACAGCGGAATGGCATTCATCACGCGTGGATCGTGGGCATCGAATGTAATGATGTTGGAAACGCCCATGCGTGTTAATTCCTGTAAAGCAAGGGCACAGTCAAGGGATTCCCGTCTGGTGCGCTTGTGCTGTCTGCCTTCGTACATAAATGGCATGATGACGTTGATTCGGTGTGCTTTGCCGTTTGCAGCGGCAATGATACGCTTCAGATCCTGATAATGGTCGTCCGGTGACATATGGTTGATGTGACCGCATACTTTGTAGGTAATGCTCCAGTTGCAGACATCCACTAATAAGAACAAATCCACACCTCGTACGGATTCCATCAGAGTTCCTTTGGCCTCTCCGGTTCCGAAACGTGGGCAATCGCAGTTCAGTAGAAAAGATTCTTCTGCATAGCCGGAAAGATTCAGATTGTTGTTATGATGCGAAAGCAGATCCTTGCGGAATTGCACAAGATGGTTGTTGATGGTTTCGGCCATCTCTTCGCAGCCTTTCAAAGCAGCCAGTTTCAGAGGAGCAACTGGAATCGAATTCTCAAGTGGGACTAAGTTTGGCATAAAGACCTCCAATTTATATTTACAATATTATAATATGATGATACCAGGGTCAAAAGGTTATACGTTTCATGCTTGCATGAAAAAGCATGACTTTGGGACCCGTAAAACATGAGAAAGTAGCCCGAACAGGGCGGATTTCGAATGTTTTTAGGATTGCGGGAGCATGAAATGCGGAGCAATCCGTGTATCATAGGGGTCAAAATATCTTTTGACCCCAACATCATATGATGTTGATATTACTTTACATATATATCATTAAAAAGGATGCCGCGTCAAGGTCAAAAGCGACAATTATATGTCGGATTTTCTGTAAAGTAATGGACGATTCCTTCAAATAATGGCAATTTCCCAAGGCAACGCTTGCTTTTTACGTATGGAATTGTTATTATTAATAAGATATGGAGGGTATATGAAAAAGAGCAGACATATAATCAAGAACGTTTGGCCCGGCAGTATCGCTGAGGAGATGGAACTGATGCCTGGGGATGAAGTACTTACCATCAATGCTCAGGAGATTGAAGATGTCTTTGACTATCACTATCTGGTTAATGACGATTATATAGAGTTGGGTGTACGGAAAGCAGACGGAGAAGAGTGGATTTTAGAAATAGAGAAGGAGTATGAAGAAGATCTGGGGATTGAGTTTGAGAGCAGTCTCATGGATGAATATCGTTCCTGCAGAAATCATTGCATCTTTTGTTTTATTGATCAGATGCCGAAAGGAATGCGGGAAACACTGTATTTTAAGGATGATGATTCCAGATTATCTTTTTTGCAGGGAAACTATGTGACCCTTACGAATATGAGCGATCATGATATTGACAGAATTATCCAGTATCATCTTGCGCCGATCAATATCTCTTTTCAAACCACCAACCCCCAATTGCGGTGCAGGATGTTGAATAACCGGTTTGCAGGAGATATTTTCCCGAAAGTACAAAAACTTTACGAGGCAGGGATCGAGATGAATGGACAGATCGTGCTCTGCAAGGGTGTGAATGACGGGGAGGAATTGGAACGGAGTATCAGTGATCTTAGCAAATATCTTCCACACCTGAAAAGTGTTTCGGTGGTTCCTGTAGGGTTGTCAAAATACAGAGAAGGTTTATATCCATTGGAGCCATTTGAGAAAGAGGATGCGGTCCGGGTACTGGAGCTGATCCATCAATGGCAGAAAAAACTGTATTCCGAATATGGACTGCATTTTATTCACGCATCGGATGAGTGGTATATTCTCGCAGAACAGGAGATGCCGAAGGAGGAATCTTATGATGGGTATCTTCAGTTGGAAAATGGTGTAGGTATGCTGCGGCTTCTGCAGACAGAGGTGGAAGAGGCGTTAAAGGAACGGGCAGGGGACCAGCGTACACGGCATCTTACGATCGCTACGGGGAAACTGGCAGCTCCTTATATACAGGAATGTATTGAAAAGATTCGGGAAAAGTATCCAGGGATTGAGGTTCCGGTATATGCAGTTGTAAATCATTTTTTTGGGGAACGGATTACAGTGTCCGGTTTGATTACCGGACAAGATCTGAAGCACCAGTTAAAGGACAAAGAACTGGGAGAAAAGCTTTTAATTCCGTGTAATATGCTTCGGTCCGGAGAGAATGTCTTTCTGGATGATCTCACAGTCGAGGAGTTGGAACAGGCACTTGGGGTACCGATTGCTGTGGTGGACGAGGCGGGAGCAGATCTGGTAAATGCAGTAGTAGAAGATACGGTGATGACACATAAAAGGAGAACGATGTATGAGCAAACCGATAGTAGCAATTGTGGGCCGTCCGAATGTCGGTAAATCCACACTTTTCAATGCCCTGGCGGGAGAAAATATTTCGATTGTAAAAGATACTCCCGGTGTAACGCGCGACCGCATTTATGCGGATGTGAACTGGCTGGAGCATAATTTTACATTAATTGATACCGGCGGTATTGAACCGGATACGAAAGATATTATTTTATCACAGATGAGAGAACAGGCACAGATTGCCATTGATACGGCGGATGTAATTGTTTTTATCACAGATGTGAAACAGGGTCTGGTGGATTCGGATGCAAAAGTGGCTGATATGCTGCGGCGCAGCGGAAAACCGGTAGTTTTGGTAGTAAATAAGGTAGATAATTTTGAGAAGCATCTGCTGGATACGTATGAATTTTATAATCTTGGAATCGGGGAGCCGATACCGATTTCGGCAGCCAGTAAACTGGGGCTGGGAGATATGTTGGATGAAGTGGTAAAATACTTTGATAAGAGCATGATCCAGGAAGAGGAGGATGAAATTCCGAGAATTGCCATTGTCGGGAAGCCGAATGTGGGAAAATCTTCTATTATTAATAAACTTCTGGGGCAAAATCGGGTGATTGTATCCAACATTGCAGGAACCACACGGGATGCCATTGATACAACGATTGAACACAACGGAAGAGATTATATCTTTATTGATACCGCAGGGCTCAGGCGCAAGAATAAAATTAAGGAAGAACTGGAGCGCTACAGTATCATTCGTACTGTGACAGCGGTGGAACGTGCGGATGTGGTCGTACTTGTGATTGATGCGGTGGAAGGCGTGACAGAGCAGGATGCCAAAATTGCCGGCATTGCCCATGACAGGGGCAAGGGAATTGTAATTGCTGTGAATAAATGGGATGCGATTGAGAAAGATGATAAGACAGTCTATAAGTATAGCAACAGAGTCCGCGAAATTCTGTCGTTTATGCCGTATGCAGAGATACTCTTTATTTCTGCCCAGACGGGGCAGAGACTGCCGAAATTGTTTGACACCATTGATATGGTTTTGGAGAATCAGACACTTCGGATTCAGACAGGAGTACTCAACGAGATTATGACAGAAGCGATCGCACTGCAGCAGCCGCCGTCAGACCGGGGAAAACGACTGAAACTTTTCTATATGACCCAGGTTTCTGTCAAGCCGCCGACTTTCGTTATTTTTGTAAATGATAAGGAACTGATGCATTTTTCCTATACAAGGTATCTTGAAAACCGGATCAGGGATGCATTCGGCTTCCGCGGAACATCACTCAGGTTTATCATAAGAGAACGAAAGGAAAAGTAGAAAGCTCATGGAACGTATTGTATGTCTGATTATCGGGTATTGTTTTGGGTTGTTTCAGACTTCTTATATTTACGGGAAGATGCACGGGATTGATATACGCCAGCATGGAAGCGGAAATGCGGGAACCACCAATGCACTTAGAACATTGGGGTTAAAAGCGGGCCTTCTCACATTGCTGGGCGACTGTCTGAAATGTATCCTGGCAGTTATTGTTGTACGTGTGTTATATGGCAATTCAGAGCAGGAGATTATTCGGCTTCTGGCACTTTATGCGGCAGCAGGCACCATATTGGGACACAATTTCCCGTTTTATCTTCATTTTCATGGAGGAAAAGGGATTGCGGCAACAGCGGGACTTATTATATCGTTTGACTGGCGTCTGACTTTGGTTGAAATCGTTGTGTTCTTCGGGACGTTTCTGACCACCCACTATGTATCTTTGGGGTCATTGCTGGTATATATCGTATTTGTTGCGGCAATTATCATAATGGGGCAGACAGGGGCGCTTGGACTGCCAAAGGAGTACATACCGGAGATGTATGTACTTGCAATATTGCTTGCGGTGCTGGCCTTCTGGCAGCATCGGTCAAATATCAGAAAACTGTTGAATGGCACGGAACGGAAAACTTATCTTTCCAAATCCGGGAAAGAGAAGACATCTTCGGAAGGAAAGTGAGAAAGTGCAGTGCCGATTGGTAAGGAGCCGTAAAGAAATAACATTGCAATATTGCGCCGAATATGTCTTCGAGTGTACAGGTCAAAAAACGCAGACATAGTGGGCTATGTTGAGGCTTTTTGACCTGTGCAATCGGAGACATAGGCAAGCAAGATTGTAAAGTTATTTATTTACAGATCCTAAAAAAGAAAGGATAAATCTATGGCAAAAATCAGTGTGATCGGAGCAGGCAGCTGGGGAACAGCACTTGCGTGGCTGCTTCACAACAATGGTCATAAAGTGACCGTATGGTCAATTGTGGAAGCTGAAATAAAGATGCTGTCTGAGGAGCGGGAGCATAAACAAAAGCTGCCGGGTGTAAAACTGCCGGACGATATGGAGTTTACAACTAATCTTAAAGATGCGTGTTCCGACCGGGATTTACTGGTATTGGCAGTACCTTCCCCTTATACCAGAAGCACCTCCCATTCTATGAATCCCTTTGTAAGGAAAGGCCAGTTGATTGTCAATGTTGCAAAGGGAATTGAGGAACACAGTCTGATGACCCTCAGTGATATTATTGAGGAAGAAATTCCGCAGGCAGAGGTGGCGGTTTTATCGGGACCAAGTCATGCGGAAGAAGTAGGAAGGGGGCTTCCTACGACGATTGTGGTTGGTGCAAGGAAGAAACGTACAGCAGAATATATTCAGGGGCTGTTTATGAGTCCGGTGTTTCGTGTGTATACCAGTCCCGATATTTTGGGAATTGAGATTGGTGCGGCTTTAAAAAATGTGATTGCACTGGCAGCCGGAACGGCTGACGGACTGGGCTACGGAGATAATACAAAGGCTGCTCTGATTACCCGGGGCATTGCGGAGATATCAAGACTGGCGGTTGCTATGGGAGCGCAGGCAGAGACGTTGTCCGGACTTTCCGGAATTGGTGATCTGGTGGTGACTTGTGCCAGTGTGCACAGCAGAAATCGGAAAGCAGGATACCTGATTGGTCAGGGACGGACGATGAAGGAAGCAATGGACGAGGTACAGATGATTGTGGAAGGTGTCTATTCTGCAAAAGCAGGTCTTGCATTATCCGAGAAGTATGGGATTGACATGCCGATTATCCGGGCGGTAAACCAGGTATTGTTCGAGGACATGTCTGCTGCAGATGCAGTGAAAGAATTGATGCTTCGGGACAGGAAAGAGGAGATTGGAGCGGATCTCTGGGAAGAATAAAGACAAAAAAAATGCAGACAATATACTGTTTTGATGATGGTATGTTGCCTGCATCTTTTTATCTGTATCAGAATTATTCAACATCCTGACCGATCATATCTTCCGGAATACTGGCGGTGCGCAGATGTTCATCCAGTGTATCAATGGTTTTCATCTCGATCTCAGTTAATGAAAAATCAAATACATCAATGTTGTTGCGGATGCGGCCGCTTTGGGAAGATTTTGGAATGACGGCGATCTGGCGCTGAATCAGCCAACGCAGACCAATCTGGGCGGCCGTTTTGTGATATTTCTGTCCGATGCGAGTCAGCACCTCGCGTTCGGCGTAGACACCTCTGGCAAGCGGGGCATATGCCTGCACGGCGATTCCGCGCTCCTGACAATAATGTACCAGTTCGCTTCGGTTCCAGAGCGGATGACATTCAATCTGATTTACAGCAGGAATAATTCCGGACATCTGGAAGAGATGCTCCAGGTGAGCGATGCCGAAATTACTGACACCAATGGATCTTGCCCGCCCGGAACGGTATATTTTTTCCAGGGTTTTCCAGGTCTGGGCATAACAGCCGGGAACCGGCCAGTGAATCAGATACAGATCCAGATAATCCAGCTTCAGGCGATCCAGGCTGCGGTTGAATGCGCCTTCAATATCGCCCATACGCTGCGCAGTATTCCAGACTTTGGATGTAATAAAAAGTTCTTCGCGAGGAATCTGGCAGGAGGAGATGAACTTTCCCACACTTTCTTCGTTTTTGTAAACAGATGCCGTATCGATCAGGCGATAGCCGGCATCGAGTGCTGCGCCCAGAATACGCGCAGTTTCCGTATCGCCGAGAATTTTATATGCGCCAAAGCCGACCTGGGGCATGGTTTGGTTGTTATTCAGTAATAATGTTGGTGTTGCAGGCTGCATGTTGCACCTCCCCTGTCCTTTGTTGGATGAATAAATACATCATAGCTTTCAATATAGCATATAAATGTAAACAAATAGTGGGGGAAGATATTAAAAAAGTAATACATAAGTATGAAAACACACGTTAATCTACAAAATACAACAAGTCTGTTAAAAGCAGGCTCAATTTTTATTGGATAAATTTCACAAGGAAAGAAAGCGTATTGAAAAAAATACATAAAATTTCACAAACAACAAGTCCACATCTATTGATTTTGGAATATGAATCGGTTATAATAGCTATAATTGACAAGATGTTGGGGTCAAAAAGTATTTTGACCCCTATGATACACGGATTGCTCTGCATTTCATGCTTCCGCAATCCTAAAAACATTCGAAATCCGCCCTATTCGGGCTACTTTCTCATGTTTTACGGGTCCCAAAGTCATGCTTTTTCATGCAAGCATGAAATGCATAACCTTTTGACCCTGGTATCTTGATAAATAGTTATCATAAAGTTATTGTGTATTACTTCTCAGGCAGTTGTGATGATTGCCGGGGGTTTGGGTGAAAGGAGTCGTTTGATGCATTTGTTAAAAGATGAGAATGGAAATCCTGTGGCACATAGCGGACATGACCATGGGCATTGTGAGGAACACTGCCATGATCATGGGCATTCCTGTCAGGAATGCGGGCACGACCACAGGGAGGAGAGCGTGGCACTATTGGGCTACATGTTGTCACATAATGAACATCACGCTCAGGAACTGGATCAGATGGCAGATAATCTGGAAAAGTTGGGGATGACGGATGCAGCAGCACAGATTAAGGAAGCTGTATCAGAGTTCCAGAAGGGAAATATGCGTCTGAGTCTGGCATTGACACTTGTGAAAGAACATTTAAAGGAGGCGTAACAGCATGTGTCTTGCAACAGTATATAAAGAAAGTGACAGTACGGTAATCTGCAGGAATGTTTCCAGGATTGATGTTGAGGGTGAACGTGTGATTATCCGTGACATTATGGGGGATGAAACAACAGTTACCGGCAGGATTCTTATGGTAGATCTGGCAAACAGTATTGTCAGACTGCAGTGTGATTGAAAAGACTTTCATGAATGGTACTGTCTGCCCCGGCAGACATGTCCGTTTCGTTAGAAGCCTTTTTTAATAAAAAATAAGCGGAGGTATTTACTTATGAAATTATCAGAAATGATGAGAGAGAAGCAGCTTCTTTCCTTTGAACTTTTCCCACCGAAAACAGACAAGGGAATGGAAAATCTTCCGGGAACCATTGAAAAACTCTGTGCGTTTAAGCCGGAGTATATTTCCTGTACATATGGTGCCGGCGGAACCAATGTAGGAAAGAATCTGGATGTATGTAAGATGATTCAGGAAGCGGGAACCGTGCCGGTTACACACTTTACCTGTATTGGAAACACCCGTGAGGGAATCAAAGACCAGCTTCAGAATTATCTGGACAACGGAGTAAATCATATGCTGGCACTTCGCGGAGACCTTCCTTTTGGATGGACAGGAACTGGCGGAGATTTCAAATATGCCACGGATCTGGTAGCATTTGTACGCAAAGAATTTGGTGATCAGATTGAGATCGCTGTTGCAGGTTCTCCGGAAGGACATATTTCCTGCCGCAGTCTGGATGCGGATGTAGCTGTTCTGAAGCAGAAACAGGACAACGGTGCAGATTATATCATGACACAGCTGTGTTGGGATATGGAGCAGTTTAAGCGCTGGATGGACAAGATTGACAGGGCCGGCGTTACCATGCCTGTGGATGTGGGGATTATGCCGATTCTGGATCAGGCAGCTACCATTAACATGGCGCTTTCACGTAACGCCTGTGTAATGCCGCGTGAACTGTGTGAGTTGATTTCGAAATATTGGATTTTCCCGAATCCGTTCGACAAAGAGCCATTTGATGCTGCAGTTGATCAGAAGAAAGCGGACTTCAAGAAAGCTGGTATTGAATACACGATCAAACAGATTGATGAATACCGTGCATTGGGTATCAATGGTATCCATCTGTACGCATTAAATAAATGGAAAGATGTAACGGATATTATCAATGCGTCCGGTATTCGTACGCTTGTATAATTTTTGCAGGAGGTTTTTTCATGGCACATGTAATAGCAATCGCAGGAAAAGGCGGCGTGGGAAAGACAACCCTTTGCGGACTTCTGATTCAGTATCTTGGTGAGCAGGGCAAAGGACCGATTCTTGCGGTGGATGCAGATGCGAACTCAAATCTGAATGAAGTTCTGGGTGTGGAGGTGGAAGCCACACTGGGAGATATCCGCGAGGAAATTGCAAGGGCGGAGATGGCGAAAGACAGTCCGATACCGCCGGGCATGAGCAAGGCGGATTATGCAGAATTCAAGTTTGCCGATGCCCTGATTGAAGAGGATGATTTTGATCTGCTGGTTATGGGCAGAACCCAGGGGAAAGGATGCTACTGTTTTGTAAATGGACTTCTGCAGGCTCAGCTTCAGAGACTGCAGAACAGTTATCCGTATTTTGTGGTGGATAATGAGGCTGGGATGGAACATATCAGTCGTGGAATTCTTCCGGGTATGGATACGGCAATCCTGGTCAGCGATTGTTCGCGCCGGGGCGTGCAGGCTGCAGCCCGTATTGCAGAACTGATTAAAGAATGTGAGATGAAACCGAAGACCGTAGGTCTGATTATCAACCGTGCTCCGGGCGGTGTGCTGAATGAAGGCACGAAAGAGGAGATTGAAAAGCAGGGCATGACACTTCTGGGCGTTGTTCCCCATGATGAGCAGGTTTATGAGTACGACTGTGACGGAAAACCTACCATCAGACTGCCGGAGGATTCACCGGTGAAGAAGGCACTGAAGGAGATTGTCAGCCGTCTGGAGTTATAGGCGGCATAGGAGTTATGTGAATTTTCCCCTCTCATTTGTGAGAGGGAAAAAATAAGAAAAAAATATCCCGTGGGGGAGGATATCTTCTGCGGGAAAAAAAGTTAAGGCATTTCTTACAAGGAGGATTATATGAGCGAATTCAAGATGACAACAGTTGAAGAGATGGAAGCGGCTACCAATCGACTGTTGGAGACGGGCGCAAAAGTAGGCGCAGATGCATGGCAGTTCAGAGTGAAAAATCAGACACCGCACTGTAAATTCGGTGAGACAGGTGTTTGCTGCCGTATCTGTGCCATGGGACCTTGCCGAATTACTCCGAAAGCACCAAAGGGTGTCTGCGGATGTGATGTGCATGGTATTGTAGGAAGAAATTATCTGAAATTTACGGCCGGCGGTGCGGCTACGCATTCCGACCACGGACGTGAAATCTGTCATACACTGTATGCTTCGGCAGCAGATGGGAATTATAAAGTAAAGGATCCTGAGAAACTGATTCGCATTGCAAAAGAGTGGGGGATTGAAACCGAGGGGAAAGATATTTATGATCTGGCCCATGAGGTTGCTGAGACAGGTTTGATGGAATATGGTAAACCATTCGGAACACAGAGATTTTTAAAGAGAGCACCTCAGCATACACAGGAACTTTGGGAGAAGAATGAGGTTGCACCTCGTGCAATCGACCGGGAGGTTGCAGGTTCCCTGCATATGACCCATATGGGATGTTCTTCCAAACCGGAAGCGCTGGTAAAACAGTCAATCCGCTGCGGTCTTGCAGATGGATGGGGCGGTTCCATGATGGGAACAGAGTTCTCTGATGTACTGTTTGGAACTCCGAAGCCGGTTGACACTGAGGCGAACCTGGGAGTTATGGTGGCAGAGAATGTAAACATCGTTGTGCATGGCCATGATCCGTCACTTTCCGAGATGATCTGTGAGTATGCAGATGATCCGGAGATGATCACTTATGCAAAAGAGATGGGAGCAAAGGGAATCACCGTATCCGGTGTATGCTGTACTTCCAATGAAGTGGCTATGCGCCGCGGTATTCCGATGGCAGGTAACTTCCTGCAGCAGGAAAATGTGGTGCTGACAGGTGCCTGTGAGGCGATTGTTGTGGATGTGCAGTGTATCTTCCCGGCACTGGGACCTTTGAGCAAATGTTTCCATACAAAATTCGTGACAACATCTCCGATTGCCCAGATGCCGGATTCCGAGTTCATTCGTTTTGATGCGAAGACTGCAGGAGAGAATGCAAAAGCAATCGTTAAGATGGCAATCGAGAACTTCAAGAACAGAAAACCGGAACTGGTACATATCCCGGATATGAAGCAGAAAGCAACGGTTGGCTACTCTGTAGAAGCGATTGTTAAGGTTCTGGACGGTGTTACCAATACACAGGTTGATGAGACAGGAACTACAAAACCATTGTTGGAGTGTATCACATCCGGTGTTATCCGCGGTGCTGTTGCAATGGTTGGATGTAACAATCCGAAGGTACGACCTGATTATGCACATATTGAGTTAATGAAGAAACTGATCGCAAACGATATTATTGTCATTGCTTCCGGATGTTCTGCACAGGCTGCTGCGAAAGCCGGTCTTATGGATAAGAGAGCAAAAGACGTCTGCGGTGCAGGTCTGAAACGTGTCTGTGAGCTGGCAGATATCCCGCCGGTACTGCATATGGGTTCCTGTGTTGATATCAGCCGTATGATGATTCTGGCTGCTGAACTTGCAAAAGATTCCGGATTGAATATCTCTCAGCTTCCGGTTGTGGGATGTGCTCCTGAGTGGATGTCTGAAAAGGCGGTTTCCATCGGAAACTATGTAATCGGTACGGGTATTGACACCTTCCTTGGTGTAGATCCATATGCTTCCGGTTCTTCCGAGATGGTTGAGTGGCTGACAAACGGAACGAGAGATATCGTAGAGGCTGCATATACCGTAGAGACCGATATTGAAAAACTGGTTGATAAGATGATTGAACGTATCGAAGAAAAGAGAACGGCACTGGGAATCTAATTGTTTGTTTGTGCTGGTTCTCAGAAAATATTTGAAAGTAGATGAAGTAAAATGAAAATTGCAGTGACGGGAAAGGGCGGCGTGGGTAAGACCACGTTTGCCGCAACCTTAGCCAGATTATATGCGGATGAAGGCAGAAAAGTATTGGCAGCGGATGTGGATCCGGATGCAAACCTGGGACTTGCCCTTGGTTTTTCCGAAGAAGTTCTGGATTCCATTGTTCCCATAAGCAGGATGCGTAAACTGGTGGAGGAACGCACCGGCGCAAATGCAGAAAACCAATTTTATAAACTGAATCCAAAGGTAGATGACATTCCGGATACTTACGGAAAGATCTGCAACGGTGTCAAATTGTTGGTTCTGGGAACCGTGGAGACCGGAGGAAGCGGATGTGTCTGTCCGGAACATGTGATGCTGAAGCGTATCATCAACAACATGGTTCTGCATCGGGATGATGTTGTAATCATGGATATGGAGGCAGGGCTGGAGCATCTTGGACGGGGGACAACAGAAAGTATGGATCAGTTCATCGTTGTGATTGAACCCGGTGCCAGAAGTGTACAGACTTATAAGAACGTGAAGCGGCTTGCCCACGATCTTGGAGTTGAGAAAGTACATGTAGTTGCAAATAAAGTCCGCAACGAAGAAGATGAAGCATTTATCCGTGCAAAGATACCTGCGGAAGATTTACTTGGGCTGATACACTATAATACGGAAGTGATTGATGCTGACAGGAAGGGGTGCTCCCCTTATGATTTCAGCCGGTCTGCCGTGGAAGAAATCAAAAGAATCAAAGAAAAAATAGATAAGATATAATTCGATATATTTCAATCATGTAATAGGAGGAAATAACAGTGACATTATTCGAAAGAGTATTTAGCGGAAATGATGCCGTATATGGTCTGACAGAAGGCGCAATCGACGGCGCAATCGCACAGTACGGCGAAGACAAAGCAGTAAAATTTCCTGATACTGCTTATGCACTGCCGTGTTACTATGCAGTAACAGGTGTAAAAGTTACAAATCTGAAAGAATTAAAAGAGGCTCTCGGTGTGGTTAAGACACTGATGACCAGAGCTCCCCGTCTGAACGACGCATTTATGTCCGGTGTAGCTACCGCTCTTTGCGCAGAGTTCATCGAAGTATTAAAGTATATTGATGGAGCAGCTCCTTATGAAGAGCCGTGTTACGGACATCTTGGAGATGCAATCATCCGTGAGCTGGGTGTGCCGCTTGTAACGGGCGATATCCCTGGTGTTGCGGTTATCTTAGGTTCTGCACCTACTGCAGAAGAGGGCGTTGCTCTGGTTAAGAGTTATCAGGCACAGGGTATTCTGGTAACTTTGGTTGGCGGTATTATCGATCAGTGTGCGGAACTTGGCTATAAAACCGGTGCAAACGTACGTGTAATCCCCCTTGGAAAGGATGTAACAGCTGTCATCCATGTTGTATCTGTTGCACTTCGTGCAGCCTTGATCTTCGGTAACATCACACCTGGTGATGCCGGAAATCTGATGAAATACACGATGGAGCGTGTTCCTGCATTTGTCAATGCATTTGCACCTCTGGATGATGTGATCGTTGCATGTGGTGCCGGGGCAATCGCACTTGGTTTCCCGGTTGTTACCAATGAGACAGAGAATATCTTCCGTGTTCCGAAGAGCCTGATCGTGCAGACGGATGTGAGCAAATTCAATGCTACCTCTCTGGAAGCACGTGACATTAAGATTAAAATTACAAATATTGATATCCCGGTTGCATTCGCTTCTGCATTCGAGGGTGAGATCATCCGCCGCGGCGATATGCAGGTTGAGTTTGACGGTTCCCGTGTAGACTGTTGCGAGCTGGTACAGACCAAAGAGATGGCAGAGGTTGAGGATCATAAGATTGAAGTGATCGGACCGGATCTGGATGAGTTTGAAGTTGGAACGAAACACAGCATCGCATATGTGGTTGAGGTTGCCGGAAAGAGTATGCAGTCTGACTTCGAGCCTGTATTTGAGCGTAAGTTCCACAGCTACCTGAACTGTATCGAAGGAATCATGCATACCGGACAGCGTGACATGATCCGTATTCGTATCAGTAAGGATGCGTTTAATGCCGGATTCCGTGCAAAGCATATCGGTGAAGTACTGTATGCACAGGTTAAGAATGAGTTTGAAGCCGTAGTGGATAAATGCCAGGTTAAGATCTACACGAATCCGGAAGACTGTACAAAGATCCGTCACGAAGTGGCTATGCCTGCATTTGATAAACGTGATGAGAGACTTTCTACGATGACCGACGAGTCCGTACCGGTTTACTATAGCTGTATTATGTGCCAGGCATTCTCACCGTCCCACGTATGTGTGGTTACACCGGAAAGACTTGGACTTTGCGGTGCGGTTTCATGGCTGGATGCGAAGGCAACCAATGAACTTGATCCAAACGGACCTTGTCAGGTAATTACAAAAGAGCGTATTATTGATGAGAGAATCGGCGAGTATGAGGACGTTAACGAAGCAGTCCGCAAATTCTCGCAGGGCGCTCTGGATGATGTATCCCTGTATTCTATCATGGAAAAACCAATGACATCCTGTGGATGTTTTGAGTGTATCTGCGGTATCGAGCCGTTTTCCAATGGTGTTTGTATTGCAAACCGCGAGTATGCAGGTATGACTCCTTTGGGAATGACATTCCCGGAACTGGCTTCCATGACCGGCGGCGGTGTGCAGACTCCTGGATTTATGGGACATGGAAAGCACTTCATCGCTTCCAAGAAGTTCATGAAAGCGGAAGGCGGTATCGAACGTATTGTATGGATGCCGAAAGATTTGAAGGATCAGGTTTCCGAGCGTGTGAATGAGACCGCAAAAGAACTTTACGGAATTGATAATTTCTGCGACATGATTGCAGATGAGACCATTACTACAGATCCGGAAGAACTGGTGGCATGGCTGACAGAAAAGAATCATCCGGCGCTTGCAATGGACCCGATGATGTAAGTGGGAAAATCAGTAAAACAAGCTTGCATCCATCAAGGGATTGCTCTATAATTATGATAGAAAAAATTTTTAAGGAGGCTAATTGAAATGCCGTTTAATTGCAAACCACAAAAGTTCAATGCATCCATCAAGACAGTAGAACTTGGATGTGGCGACAAAAAGATAACTCTGGGCGGAGAAAGTGTATTTCCTTTCTATTCATTTGATGGTTCCGAAGGCAATGGGGCAAAGGTCGGTGTAGAGATTTCTGATCTGGGTCTGGAGCATGAGCCGGCAGGCGTGAAAGCTTACTATGAGGGATGTACAACTTTAGCAGAGATTGCAAAGAAAGCTGAAGCTATGGAAGGCGCAGACTTTGTGTGCTTACGTTTGGAAGGCGGAGATCCGAACGGTGCAGATAAGTCCATAGAAGATCTGGTAGCGGCTGCGAAAGAAGTGGCAGATGCCATCACAGCGCCTCTTGTAGTGGAAGGATGTAAAAATGTAGAAAAAGATGCACAGCTTTTACCGAAAATTGCAGAAGCACTTCAGGGTAAGAATGTCCTGTTATTGTCTGCGAAAGAGGAAAATTATAAAGCGATTGGTGCAGCAGCAGGTCTGGCTTACGATCAGAAGGTCGGAGCAGAGTCAGCCGTTGATATTAACCTTGCAAAGCAGTTGAACGTTGTATTGACACAGCTTGGCGTAAAGCCGGAAAGTGTTATTATGAACGTAGGTACTGCGGCAGTTGGATACGGATACGATTACGTAATTTCTACGATGGATCGTATCAAAGCAGCAGCTCTTTCTCAGGATGACAAGATGCTGCAGATGCCGATTATCACTCCTGTTGCTTCTGAAGCCTGGGCAGTAAAAGAGGCTATGGCTGCAGAAGAGGATGTTCCGGAATGGGGAAATCTGGATGCACGTGGGGTTTCCATGGAAGTTCAGACCGCAGCAGCCTCATTGGTATCTGGTTCTGATGCCGTTATTTTGAAACATCCGACATCCGTTGCAACAATTTCGAAGATGATCAAAGAATTAGTGTAATGTGAGAACAGGAGGATAAAATCATGGCATTAACAGGTATTCAAATTTTTAAGATGACCCCAAAGAAAAACTGTAAGGAGTGCGGATGCCCTACATGTATGGCTTTCTCAATGAAGGTTGCACAGGGCGCGATGGATATCTCCGCATGTCCTCATATGTCTGAAGATGCGCTGGCTCAGTTGTCAGAAGCTACCGCTCCGCCGATGAAAACGATCAAAGTCGGAACCGGAGATTCTGAATACAGCCTGGGCGGTGAAACCGTACTGTACAGACATGAAAAAACCTTTGTCAGCAAGACAAGATATGCTTCTTCCGTATGTACCTGTATGGATGATGCGGCAATTGATGCAAGAATTGCTTCTGTAACCGCAGTAGATTACGAACGTATCGGTGAGCGCATGTACACCGAGATGGTGAACGTAAATTACAATGATGGTGACGGAGCAGATAAATACGTTGAATTAGTGAAGAAAGCAGCAGCTACCGGAAGATGTCTGATTCTGTCCTGTAAAGATGTAGAAGTTGCAAAAGCAGCTCTGGATGTTTGCAAAGACGGCAAGCCGGTCCTGAACGGTGCAGATGCTTCTAACTATGAGGCAATGAGCGCAGCAGCTACTGAAGCTGGTGTTGTTCTGGGCGTAAGCGGTGCAGATATCAATGAATTATATGATACGACTGCTGCACTTGAGAAACTGGGCAACAAGAATCTGGTACTGGACGTTACTGCAGATACCATCAAAGAGACATTTGCGAATGCTGTTAAAGTACGTCGTGCGGCTTTGAAAGATACGGACAGAACATTCGGATACCCTTCGATTGTTAATATTGCTAAACTTGCTATGGGCGATAAACCGCTGCAGCAGGCGTTGGCAGCCACATTTACGATGAAATACGGTTCTATCGTAATCGTAGAAGAGATGGATTATGCAATGGCACTTCCGCTTTATGGTTTAAGACAGAACCTGTTTACCGACCCTCAGAAGCCAATGAAAGTTGCACCTGGTATTTATCCGTTGAATGGTGCGGATGAGAATTCGATCTGTCTGACAACTGTAGACTTTGCTCTTACATACTTCCTGGTATCCGGAGAGCTGGAGCGTTCCGGTGTTCCGGTAAATCTGGTTATTTCTGATGCAGGCGGACTTTCCGTACTGACAGCGTGGGCGGCAGGTAAACTGTCCTCCACATCGGTATCCAAGTTCTTCCAGGAGAATGTAGAAGATAAGGTAAAATCCAGAAAGATGATTATTCCGGGTAAAGTTGCCGTACTGAAAGGTGATATCGAAGCAAAACTTCCGGGATGGGAAATCATCGTTGCTCCGCTTGAAGCTGTGCAGTTAGTGAAGTTCTTAAAAGATATGCAGGCGAACGGCCAGCTGTAATCATTATATGAAACAGGCACCGCAAGAAAAGCGGTGCCATAAGAAAAGGAGAAGAACTATGGCAAAATTTGTAACAATTGGTGAAAGAATTCACTGTATCTCACCAGTAATCCGTGAGGCTATGGCTACCCGTAATCCGGAACCGATCCTGAAAAGAGCAAAAGAGCAGTTAGATGCCGGTGCTACGTATCTGGATGTAAACATCGGACCTGCAGAAAATGATGGAGAGGACCTGATGAAATGGGCAGTAAAACTTCTTCAGGAAAACTTTGACAACGTTCCTCTGGCGCTTGACACTGCGAACAAGAAGGCAATTGAAGCAGGTATTTCCGTATACAACAGAAGTAAAGGAAAACCAATCGTAAATTCTGCGGATGCAGGCGGAAGAATTGAGAATATTGACCTGGCTGCAGCAAATGATGCAATTGTTATCGCACTTTGTTCTGCAGAGGGAATTGCAGCAGACAATGACGAGCGTATGATGCACTGCCAGAATATGCTGGAGCGTGGTATGATGCTTGGTATGGAGCCTACGGATCTGTGGTTCGATCCGCTGTTCCTGGTTGTTAAGGGAATGCAGGACAAACAGATGCAGGTTCTGGAAGCAATCAAGATGTTCAGTGAAATGGGACTGAATTCTACCGGTGGTCTGTCCAATAACTCCAACGGTATGCCAAAAGCAATCCGTCCGATTATGGATTCTGCGTTGGTTGCTATGGCTATGATGCAGGGTCTGACTTCTGCTATCGTAAATCCATGTGATCTGCGACTGATGGAAACCATCAAGTCCTGTGATGTATTCAAAGGCAATACACTGTATGCAGATTCTTATCTGGAACTGTAAAAAACAATAGATTAAGAAAAGAGAGGCACAGTCTTCAGGAGATCTTCCAGGAGATTGTGCTATTTTTCATAAAGGGATTTGGCAGTGTATTTATATTTTTCTGAATATTGAAAAAAAACGCCGAGTATGGTAAGATAAAATTGTATGATTTATAGTAAATTTACAAGAAAAAATTCGCTGATCCGGTGGATTTTTTCATCAAAGTGACAGGAGAGTTTGTTATGTTTAAAGTGACTTTTCGGTTTGAAAGTGGTGAAGGAGCGGAAACTTTTGCCACTGCCGGAGAAAACCTTCTGGAAGTAGCCAGAAAGACCAATGTTGCCATTGATGCCCCATGTTCCGGGAATGCTTCCTGCGGAAAGTGTCGTGTCCGTCTTTTGAATGGACAATTGGATTCTAAGAAGACCAGACACATTTCGGATGAGGAGTATGAGGACGGATGGAGACTGGCGTGCTGCAGTACCGTTTGTGCAGATGTGGAAATCGGCGTGCCGGACATTGCGTCGGCTTACAGAAGCAGAATGAAAGTTGCGGATTTGAGTTCAAAAGATGAACTTCTGATTTTTGAGAATGCAAAGCAGGGTGTTATCGATGCGGGAATTTCTCTGGAGAATACGATGCGTGTCGTGCAGGTTACTATGGAGAAGCCATCTTTGGAAGATACGATGCCGGATAATGAGCGCTTTGAGCGTGCACTTAAGAAAGTTGTGAATCTCTCAGCAGCTAAAATTCCCTATTCTGTTCTGAAAAAGATGCCGGATGTGCTGCGTGAAAGTAATTTTACTGTGAAAGCTGTTGTGCGGTCTACAGATAAAGATGTGTTTGTCTATGATATACAAAATGCCGCGGAAGAGGTTGTCATTGGCGGTCTGGTGCTGGATATTGGGACGACTACCGTATCGGCTTTGATTATCAATATGGAGACGGGAGAGATTCTTGCAAAAGCATCCTCCGGAAACGGGCAGATCCGTTATGGAGCAGATGTCATTAACCGTATTATCGAGTCGCAGAAACCGGGCGGATATGAGAAACTGCAGAAGGCTGTGATTGATGAGACAATCAATCCGATGATTGAGCAGATGTGCAGGAAAATTGGTTTCAACAACAAAAATATTTACCGTATGGCAGTGGCATCCAATACTACGATGAATCATCTGCTGATGGGAATCAATGCTGACCCTCTCCGGATGGAGCCATACATACCGGCATTTTTCAAAACAAATTCATTGTTTGCTTCGGATATCGGGATTGCGATTCATCCGGATGCGCATATTATACTGGCACCAAATATCGGAAGTTATGTAGGCGGTGACATTACAGCCGGAGCATTTGTGAGCATGATCTGGAATAAGCCGGAGTTTTCTTTGTTTATTGACCTGGGAACCAACGGCGAGCTTGTATTCGGCAATTCAGATTTTCTGATGAGCTGTGCATGTTCGGCAGGTCCTGCATTCGAGGGCGGTGATATCAGCTGTGGTATGCGCGCTACGGATGGAGCGATTGAGGCTTGTACAATTGATCCGGTTACCATGGAGCCGGCTTTTGAGATTATCGGTGAGGAAGGAACCAAGCCAATCGGTCTTTGCGGTTCCGGTATTATAGATGTGATCAGTGAACTTTTTAAGTGCCGTATGATTTCTCCAAAGGGAAAATTTATTCGCGAAGGAAAACGAATTCGTCATGATAAATACGGCATGGGCAGTTATGTGCTGGCGTTTGAGGAAGAGGCCGGCAGTGTGAAAGATGTGGAAATCACAGAAGTAGATATTGATAATTTTATACGTGCAAAGGGAGCGATTTTCTCAGCGATCCGTACGATGCTGAGTTCTCTGGACTTTGATGTTTCCATGATTGAAAGTGTTTATGTAGCAGGCGGTATCGGAAGCGGAATTAATATGAAAAATGCTGTCAACATCGGTATGTTCCCGGATATTCCGATTGAGTGTTTCCACTATATCGGAAATTCTTCTTTGACAGGGGCGTATACGATGCTCTTGTCCACTCAGGCGGAGAAAAAGACTTACGAAGTGGCAAGGAATATGACCTATCTTGAGTTGTCGACCGTGCCGTCTTATATGGATGAGTTTGTGGCAGCCTGTTTCCTGCCCCACACGGATGCAGCGATGTTTCCGTCTGTAGAACAATATCAGGAGAATTAGGAGAACTGACATGGATTTTGGATATGAAAAAGACAGTAAAGAGCGCTTGCCCTTTGAGCACTACTTGAAGGCATACCAGGACTTAAATCCGGAGGATATCAGTCAGCGAACCGGTATACCATATGACGGAGAAACTTCTTCTTTTACACTGCGGCTTATGGGCGTTACTTACCGTATCACCCATCCGGGGTATGAGGTATTTCATCTGGACGGGGAAGGAGCAGGCTGGTTTCCGTTGGAGGAGAAACCAAATGCACGGATTCTTGTGCTGCGTTTTTTGACGGAAGGGGCAGCGGCACCGGCTTCCGGGAAATTTCTGACTTATCGGGAAATCCCGTGGGGCGAGGTATATTTCAAACAGTTTCAGGGGCGATGCATTTTCCGGCTTGCGTATGGGTTTGGAAATAAATTGGAGAAATTTGCAGCCATTATGGATAAAGTCGGAGGTACGAAGTTGAACTTCGGCGATATCTCCTATGAGTTTGAATTTTTAAATGGTCTGCAGCTCCGTATGATTTTGTGGGCGGGGGATGATGAATTTCCGCCGTCAGCGCAGATTCTTTTCTCGGATAATTTTCCGGTGGCTTTTGTTCAGGGAGAGGATATGGCAGTCGTTGGTGACGTTTCCATAGATATGCTGAAAGCACTCCAATAACAGAAACCATAATGCTTGTCTAGCTATTCACATATGGGAATGCGGAATACCCATATTGAATAATAAACGGACATGTCTGCTGATGCAGACATCACCATATCTATTATTGATAAGGAGGGTTCAACAATGGGATTTAAAACAGACATTGAAATTGCACAGGAATGTGAAATGCAGCCAATTACCGAGATCGCTGCAAAAGCAGGTATTGATGACAAATATCTGGAACAGTACGGAA
>UQAW01000067.1 GCA_900539175.1 uncultured Lachnospiraceae bacterium | reverse complement strand
CAAGTGGATCTTCGGGCGCACTCCGAAGTCAGCGCAAATCTCTATGAACTTCGCCTGCCCCTCTTTTTCCTGACTTCTGGATATTGTGTGGTTGTGTTGCGGCGTGTTTGGAGATTTGTTTTATGAGAGGATGTTCTGCCTTTTGGTGAATGGATGAGATTGTGTTGTTAAGGAATATTAAAAAAGAACAAATGTTCTTAAAAGGATTGACTTTTGAGGGTGAGGTGTGTTATTCTACAGATGGGGTTGAAAAAAGTTCGTTGAAGACACTTTTGTCAGCAGTTTGTGGATGTTTTTATAGAATGGAATGGGGTAGGTTTGATAGGAGGCAGATGGGATGAAGATTGCCAGGCATGCGCAGATTTTGAAGTTGATTGGGCAGTTTGATATAGAGACGCAGGAGGAGTTGGCGGCGAGGCTGAATGAGACGGGATTTCAGGTGACGCAGGCTACAGTGTCCAGAGATATCAGGCAGTTGAAATTGATGAAGATTACGAAGGAAGATGGGCACTCGAAGTATGCGGTGATGCAGAATGCGGATCAGGAGTATGCGGTGCGGTATGTGCGGGTGTTGAAGGATGCTTTGATTTCTATGGATTTGGCGGAGAATCTGTTGGTGATTAAGACGGTTTCAGGAATGGCTATGGCTGCGGCTGCGGCGCTGGATGAGTTGAACTGGAATGAGATCGTAGGGTGTATTGCGGGGGACAATACAATTATGTGTGCAATCCGGAGTAAGGATGAGGCTTTGATTGTCATGGATAAGTTGAAAAAAACGTTGGAAAGATTCCTGTGAGGGTAAGGATGAGGCGTATAATATGTTGACAAATCTACATGTGAAGAATTTGGCATTGATTGATGAGATTGAAGTGGAATTCGGACCGGGATTGAATATCCTGACGGGGGAGACCGGTGCCGGAAAATCTATTATCATTGGTTCGGTGAATCTTGCCCTGGGCAGGAAGATGTCTAAAGAGATGATTCGTGAGGGTGAACATTCTGCCCTGGTTGAACTGGTATTTCAGACCAGAAATCCCAAAGTGCTGAGCAAGTTAAAAGAGATGGAGATTGATACGGCAGATGGACAGGTAATCATTACCAGAAAAATGTCGGAGAGCAGGAGTATCAGCAAGATTAATGGAGAGACCTGTACTGTAAGCCAGATTAAGCAACTGGCGGAGGAACTTCTGGATATTCACGGACAGCATGAGCATCAGTCTTTGCTGTATCAGGAGCGGCAGCTTGCGATTCTGGATGCTTATGGCAAGGTGCAGACGGCTGCGAGTAAGAGAGAAGTAGAGGCATCCTATCAGGTTTACAGGAGGCTTCAGAAGGAACTGGAGCAGTATCAGATGGATGAAGAAGCAAGAGCCAGAGAAATTGCTTTTTTGGAGTTTGAAATACAGGAGATTGAAGAGGCAGATTTAAAGAAGGGGGAAGATGAGCAGCTTGAGCAGCAGTATCGGAAAATGTCTAATGCAAGGAAAATTGCGGACAGCTTAAATCAGGTTCATATGCTGACTGGCTATCAGGAAAACAGCGGTGCCGGAGAGCAGGTGGGAAGAGCCCTGCGTGAACTGGGAGCAGTGGCAGACTGCGATGAGCAGATGAAGAGTATGTTGTCGGTACTGAATGATATTGACGGATTATTGAATGATTTTAATCGGGAAGTATCAGGTTATATGACGGAGCTGACGTTTTCGGAGGAGGAATTTTTCCGGATGGAGAAACGTCTGGATGAATTGAATCATTTAAAGTCAAAATATGGAAATTCTATCGAAGAGATATTTTTATATAAAAAGAAACAGAGTGAGAAGCTGGAACAGCTTCAGAATTTCGAGGCACGAAAGGCAGAATTACTGGAAGAATTGCGGTGTGCAGAAGCAAAATTAGACGCGGCTTCACATAATTTATCGAAAAATCGGCAATTCTATAGTGAGAAGTTGGAAAAAGAAATCGTAGAGGAACTCAAAGAGTTAAATTTTGCGGATGTGAAGTTTGGGATTGCATTTTCGAAGATGGATCATTATACGAAGCAGGGTTTTGATATGATTGAGTTTCAGATTTCAACAAATCCCGGAGAACCTGTGAAGGCGTTGACAAAAGTGGTTTCCGGAGGTGAATTGTCCCGTATTATGTTGGCAATTAAAACAATCCTTGCAGATAAGGATGATACAGAAACTTTGATTTTTGATGAAATCGATACAGGGATCAGTGGGCGGACGGCACAGAAGGTGTCTGAGAAGATGGCAAGAATCGGGAGAAATCATCAGGTTCTGTGTATTACACATCTTCCCCAGATTGCTGCTATGGCAGATGAACATTTTGAAATTTTGAAATCCGTGGAAGGTATGGAAACACGGACCAGGATTCACAGACTGTCGGAGGACGAGTCAATACTGGAACTGGCGCGGATTCTGGGCGGCGCTAAGATTACTCAGGCAGTGGAAAAAAATGCGAAAGAGATGAAAGAATTGGCGGCGATTCAAAAAACTTCCCGATTATAAAAGTTGAATTATCACATACTAGAAAAGGGTACCTGAGAGATTGACAGGTATCCTTTTTCCGCTTAACGGCGATAGTCGAAAAGATACAAATCATGTGTTTTGCGGCTGTAGTTTGGGAAAGGATGTGATAAAGATGAACAGAAAGAGGAAATACCGTAATTTTACCCTGATGCTTCTTGCCGCGGCATCAGTTGCAACGGGCATTTATGCATATTTTGATGTGAAAAATTCAATTCCTGATGAAATCCACTATTGTGATGAGAAAGAACGTCCTCTTGACAGAATCACCGATTATCCTCTGGTGACATATGCGGAGGATATGGAAGTATCAGGAAGTGGATGTTATACGGTCGCATGTAAATTTGCAGGAGTCGTGCCGCTGAAAAATGTTAAAGTTGAAAAGACGGATCGCCCTTCCGTATATGCCAGCGGCACTTCTGTTGGTATTTATATGGAGACAGACGGAGTCCTGATTGTTGATTCGGGGGAAATTCAGACGACTGATGGTCAGCTGGTAAAACCGGCGGAGCACATCGTGAAGGCAGGAGATTACATTGAGAAAATTGACGGTGAGGAACTTCATAGTAAGAAAGAGTTGGTGGATCGGGTCGCAGGAAGTGATGGAAGTGCCATGGTTCTTTCTGTAATCCGGCAGGGGGAGTCAATTGATCTGAAAGTAACACCTGTCAAGGCTGAAGATGGTTCTTACAAACTGGGTATCTGGGTACGGGACAATGTTCAGGGGATTGGAACTTTGACTTATGTGACACAGGATGGAGCATTTGGCGCTTTGGGACATGGAATCAGTGATATTGACACCGGGGAATTATTAAAACTGGGAGACGGAGAACTATACCAGGCAGAAATCCTGGATGTTGTCAAGGGCGCTTCCGGAAGTCCGGGCGAACTTCGGGGAGTGATTCATTATCAGAATCGTAATATTTTGGGTGATATTGATAAAAACACAAAGATTGGGATTTACGGCACCATGAGTCAGGAAGTTGTAAATCAACTTTCGCTTGTCTCCTATGAAGTTGGAATGAAACAGGAGATAGAAGAAGGACCGGCAACGATTCTATGCAGTGTGGACGGGGCGACCAAAGAATATCAGATTGAGATTAGAAATATTAAACTCAATCAGACAGACACAAACAAATGTTTTGAGATTCATGTGACAGATGAAGTGCTTTTACAGACAACAGGAGGAATTGTACAGGGAATGTCAGGATCCCCTATTATACAGAACGGTAAACTGGTGGGTGCTGTGACTCATGTATTTGTGCAGGATGCTGCCAGCGGATATGGAATTTTTGCAGAGACGATGCTGGAAGAGGCGGGAAGATAGCAAAAAAATGGAGCGCTGCTCCATAGATGCTGATGCATCTATTTTGCAGCGCCATCCTGTTTGATTCGCGCGTTGATGTAAATTTCCAGAATATCAACAGTGGCATCAATCCCCAGTTTACTGCTGTTGATGGAGAAATCATAATTTCTGGAGTCTCCCCAATGACCTTTGCAGTAAGAGTTATGATATGTTTTTCTTTTGAAATCCTGGCGTTCCATCATGCGTCTGGCTTCCTCTTCCGAAAGGTTGTATACTTTTTGGACACGTTCTGCTTTCTTATCTTTATCACCCAGAATAAAAAGAGAAATCAGCCCTGGATATTCTTTGAGGATTGTTTCAGCGCAGCGTCCGACAATTACAAAGGATTCTCCTTTTGCAGCTTTCTTTTTCAGAAAGTCAAATTGCATATCAGCAATATTTTCATGTATAGAGTTTGAATAACCGCGGACGGTTCTGGAAAATAACTTGCTTTTCGGCTTTTCATCGTATTTTTTCAGACTGTTCTGATCAATCTGCTTTTCATCTGCGATGTGTTCCAGCAAATTATTGTCATATAATGGAAGATCAAATCTTTTTGCAAGTGCTTCGGCAATTATATGTCCGCCGCTGCCGAATTCACGGCCAATAGAAATAATCAATTGTTTTTTCATGTGCATTCCTCTTTCCTAAAAATATCTGGCGTAGATACAGATCATGGAAATAATAATAACGATAATCGTAGCAGGTGCTGCATATTTGCAGTATTTTCCCCAACCGATCATATGGCCTTCTTTTGCGGCAACAGAGATTCCTACAACGTTTGCAGATGCTCCGATGGGAGTAGCGCTTCCGCCGATATCAGTTCCCATAGAAAGTGTCCAGGCAAGAACGGAAAGATCTACCCCCTGGGTTGCTGATAAACTGTTGATAACGGGAATCATTGTAGCGGCAAATGGAATATTATCCACAAAGGCACTGGCTATGGCAGATATCCATATAACAATTGCGATCATCAGAATTGCGCTATTACCACTTACTTTTGCGATAAAGCCGGCAATGATATTCAGGATACCTGTCTGTTCCAGACCGCCTACAACCATAAACAAGCCGATAAAGAACAGCAAAGTCTTGTAATCTACTTTTTTCAGCAGCGTCAAAGCCGCTTTGCCTGAGGCAAGGAGTGTCACAACACCGATGAATAATCCAATGGTAGCAACTGTGAGGCCTGTCTGCGCATGGGTAACCAGCATCACAACTGCACAGGCAAAAATTACACAGCTGATGGAAAAATCCACTTTATTGTCGATGGCATCCTTTGGATCCGGATAGGAAACCTTTGCGCTTTGGGATGTCGTTACGCGCAATTCCTTACGGAAACAAAGATAGAAATATAAAATAATGAAAACAAGTGAAACTGCCGCAATAAACCCTGTATTGCTGACGAAATCGCCGAAGGAATATCCCAGTGAAGTACCGATGATAATATTCGGCGGATCTCCGCACATGGTAGCAGATCCCCCTAGATTCGCACAAAAAATTTCGGAAATAATCATCGGAACTGGATTGAATTTTAATAGCTGTGCTAACTCTACAGTTACAGCAGCCAAAAAGAGAATTACGGTAATACTGTCAATAAACATTGCTAATATGGCGGACATTACCATAAATGTAATAAAAATAGGGATTGTTTTATATTTTACAGCTTTTGCAATCCGAAGACAGAGCCAGCGGAAAAATCCGGCACGTCCCATACCTTCTACCATTAACATCATTCCTGCGATAAAGAGAATGGTTGCCCAATTGATGCCGGCAGATGATTCGGCCGATTCACCAGCCTGATACCAGAAATCTGGTGTGAAAAATGTGTGCAGATTCAATGTTTCCCAAATTGCGTCCGTGCTGTGCATACAAAAACCGAAAACCAGGATCATCATCAGGATGCCGCAGCCCATTGAGACGATATGCCGTTCGATTTTTTCGGACACAATCAGAAGAAACATGGCTACAAAAATAATAGCAGCCAGTACTTGTGTCATCATACGTTACTTCCTCCTATGTAGTTGGTTTTTAGCCCTCTATATTTATAGTACAAGAGAAAAAAGAAATAAAGAGTAATTTTGCACAAATTTTGGATATGGTTTTCGTTGCTTTCTGCCATGTAAAAAAATGACGAATGTCGATGAAACATCCGCTTTTCTGTTTTTTGCTGAAAATATTTGTTGAATTATGAAAGAAATGGAAGAACAACCATGGGTTTTGTTGATTCCCTTCGAAAATAAAAGAACGAAAAAGAGTTTTGTTGATTCCCTTCGAAATAAGGAGAACGAAAATAAAGAAACTTTGGAAATTGATATTGAAATAAGTGGAAATTATCCCTATAATGAGTTTAGTGTTTGGAAGGAAGATATCGAAAAAGGGCGCCCGCCATTTCCCACACACATAATCATGAAATTAAACGGAAAAATGATTATGGCAGGATCAATGGGAGGAGATACTATGGAAAAATTGAATATTGCAGTCGCAGATGATAATGAGCGTATACTGGATTTGCTTGCAACGCTTATCAGAAGTGATAAGGAACTTGAACTCGTAGGACAGGCAGATAATGGAAAGGACATCTATGAGATCATACGGGAGAAAGAGCCTGATGTAGTATTGCTGGACATTATAATGCCAAAGATGGATGGGCTTACAATCATGGAGAAAGTCTCAAGAGATCAGACAATAAAGAAACAGCCTGCCTTTATTGTGGTTTCTGCAGTAGGACAGGACCGAATTACAGAGGATGCTTTTAATCTGGGTGCAATGTATTATATTCTGAAACCGTTTGACAATGATATGGTCATCAATCGAATTAAAACAGTCGGCGGTAAAAGTACCAGAAGAGGAGAAGTGCGGGCCAATTTTGAATGCAGCGTACAGTCTCAGGAGAGAAATCTGGAGTTGGACGTGACAAATGTTATCCATGAAATAGGTGTTCCGGCTCACATTAAGGGGTATCAGTATTTGCGGGATGCAATTATATTTTCCGTAGAGGATGTGGAGATGTTGAATTCAATAACCAAAATTCTTTATCCCACAATTGCAAAAAAACATCAAACGACGCCAAGCAGGGTGGAACGGGCCATTCGTCACGCGATCGAAGTGGCATGGAGCAGAGGCAAGATGGACACCATCGATGCACTGTTTGGATACACAGTGAACAATGGAAAAGGAAAACCGACAAATTCCGAATTTATTGCATTGATAGCCGATAAAATCAGACTGGAATACAAGAGTTGAGCTATAAAACACCTCACAAGATAGCTGAAGCCAAACTGTAACAGCAGGATACAAAATTGCAGTTTGACGCTTTTCATTCATATGAATCTGTGCTATAATAAAGCTGTTCAGACAGAAGTGTTAAGCTAAAATCTATAATATGATACCAGGGTCAGATGGTTACGTGTTTTATGCTTGCATGAAAAAGCATGACTTTGGGACCCGTAAAACATAAGAAAGTAGCCCGAATAGGGCGGATTTGGAATGTTTTTAGGATTGCGGGAGCATGAAATGCGGAGCAATCCGTGTATCATAGGGGCCAAAATACTTTTTGACCTCAACATCATAATATTGAATCCGGACAGGGGGTTTATGCACATGAAGAAAGTGTTGTTTGTCGCATCAGAGGCAGTTCCGTTTATTAAGACAGGCGGACTTGCCGATGTAGTAGGTTCACTGCCGAAATGTTTTCCGAAGGAATACTTTGATGTACGTGTAATGATACCAAAATATTCTTCGATAAAAGAAGAATTTAAGAATCAGATGCATTATATCAATCATTTTTATATGGACTTGAACTGGCGGCAGCAGTATGTAGGTGTGTTTGAGATGGAGTACGACGGCATTAAGTTTTATTTCATCGACAACGAAGAACATTTTACAGGTTCTCAGCCATATTTCGGTATGCCGGGAGATTTGGAGAAGTTTGCATTTTTCAGTAAGGCGGCGTTATCTGTGCTGCCGACGATTGGATTCCGGCCTGATATTATCCACTGTCATGACTGGCAGACGGGATTGATTCCGGTATATCTGAAGGAGCGTTTCCAGGCTAATGAATTTTATTGGGGAATTAAATCAATTATGACCATACACAATCTGAAGTTTCAGGGTGTATGGGATATAAAGACGATTAAGAGTATTACAGGGCTGCCGGATTATTACTTTACTCCGGATAAGATGGAGTTCAAAAAGGATGCCAACTATCTGAAGGGTGGTTTGGTATATGCTGATGCAATTACGACGGTCAGCAAAACTTATGCGGAAGAGATTAAGATGCCATTTTACGGAGAGGGTCTGGATGGTTTGATGCGTGCCCGCGCAAACAGCCTGAGAGGCATCGTGAACGGTATCGATTATAGTGATTATAACCCTGAGACAGATTCTCATATTGCGAAAAATTATTCTTTAAAGAACTTCCGGAAAGAGAAAGTGAAGAATAAGGTTGCGCTTCAGGAAGAGTTAGGGCTTGCAGTAGATCCGAAGGCGATGATGATTGGTCTGGTTTCCCGCCTGACTGATCAAAAAGGTTTGGATCTGGTTGCCTATATGATGGATGAACTCTGCCAGGATAATATTCAGTTTGTTGTACTTGGAACTGGAGAAGCACAATATGAGAACATGTTCCGTCATTTTGCATGGAAGTATGGAGATAAGGTTTCGGCTAATATTTACTATTCGGAGCCGATGTCTCATAAGATTTATGCGTCATCGGATGCATTCCTGATGCCGTCCCTGTTTGAGCCATGTGGATTGAGTCAGCTGATGAGTCTGCGTTATGGTACGGTACCGATTGTACGTGAAACCGGTGGATTGAAGGACACCGTAGAACCGTATAATGAGTATGAGGGAACAGGAACGGGATTTAGTTTCACGAATTATAATGCCCATGAGATGCTTGGGACGATTCGTTATGCAGAACGTATCTATTATGATAGAAAACGGGAGTGGAACAAAATTATTGATCGTGGAATGTCTCAGGATTTTTCGTGGTACAATTCTGCAAAGCAATATCAGGAATTATACGACTGGCTTGCTTAGAGCGTATTTGAGAGTTTTTTTCTGAACGAAAAATAATATTTAGGTGAAACGGGAGCTGGTTGTTGAACTGGCTCCCGTTTATCATTGACGAATGTGTTTCACTTGTGTTACATTAAAGGTATCCATAACGTGTTACGGTTCAGCCCGTGAAGTGTAACAATAAATTCTGGCAGAGTTCTCTGCGAGTTTCCCTTATTAAAAAAAATAATCATTGACAATGGAAGGAAAGTGTAATACTATAATAATTAGATAACGAACACGCGTTCGTGCAAAAGGAGATTTTTATGATGATTAATAGAGATGAAAAATTAAAGGCGCTTGATGCGGCTATCGGGCAGATTGAAAAGCAATATGGTAAAGGTTCCGTGATGAAACTTGGAGATGCAAATGTACATATGAATATAGAAACCATACCGACGGGGTCTTTAAGTCTGGATATTGCACTTGGACTCGGCGGTGTTCCGAAGGGGAGAATTATTGAGGTATATGGACCGGAATCTTCTGGAAAGACTACGGTTGCTTTGCATATGGTAGCTGAGGTTCAAAAAAGAGGCGGGATTGCTGGATTTATTGATGCAGAGCATGCACTTGATCCTGCGTATGCAAGGAACATAGGGGTAGATATTGATAATCTCTATATCTCTCAGCCGGATAATGGTGAGCAGGCATTGGAAATCACAGAGACGATGGTTCGTTCCGGTGCTGTAGATATTGTAATTGTCGACTCTGTGGCAGCGCTTGTACCAAAAGCAGAGATTGACGGCGATATGGGCGATTCCCATGTGGGACTGCAGGCTCGTCTGATGTCTCAGGCATTGCGGAAACTGACATCTTCCATCAGTAAATCCAATTGCATTGTAATTTTTATCAATCAGCTCCGTGAAAAAATTGGAGTGATGTTCGGAAATCCGGAGACTACTACCGGTGGTCGTGCATTAAAGTTTTATTCTTCGATTCGAATGGATGTCAGAAGAATTGAAGCTTTAAAGCAGGGCGGAGAAGTTGTAGGAAACCGTACAAGGATCAAGGTGGTGAAGAACAAGGTGGCTCCGCCATTTAAAGAAGCTGAATTCGATATTATGTTTGGACAGGGAATTTCAAAAGAGGGAGATATTCTGGATCTTGCTGCCAATCAGGGAGTCATCCAGAAGAGCGGTGCCTGGTATGCGTATCATGATTCCAAGATCGGGCAGGGACGTGAGAATGCAAAGCAATATTTAAAAGAACATCCGGAGGTGTGTGCGGAGGTAGAGCAGCAGGTTCGGGTATGTTATGGATTGGCCGAGCAGGCTGAGGAGAAGGAGACAAAAGTTAAGACGGAGTCAAAAGCAAAATCTGTCACAGAAGATCCGGTACAGATTTCCGGCGCCGGGAAGTGATAAGGTTTATGAAAGTTAAGAGTATTGTGCCGATCACGAAAAAAAGATATCAGGTGGTAACGGAAGAACAGCTTGCCTTTGTATTGTACAAAGGTGAGCTTTCGCGTTATCGGATTTGGGAAGGCGGAGAATTAACGGAGGATACCTATCGGGAAATCGTAGATGGGGTGTTGAAGAAGAGAGCAAAATTGAGGGCGATGCATCTGCTTACTGCCCAGAACCGTACCGAGGCGCAGCTTCGTGAAAAGCTTATGAAAGATGGTTATCCCAGGGAAGTTGTGGATTGTGCTTTGGACTATGTAAAGTCTTATCATTATGTGGATGATAAGAGGTATGCTGATTCCTATATGAGAAGTATGTTGGGAAAGAAAAGCAGAAAGATCATTTTTTTGGAGCTGGAGAGAAGAGGTGTTTCTGCGGAGATTATAGAGCGTGTTATGGAACAGACGGAAGATATGCCGGAAGAAGAGATGATAGACGCTCTGGTAAGAAAGCGTGCAGGAGAACCGCATAAGATGGACGACAAAGAATTTCGGAGAGTGTATGGGTATCTGATGCGCAGAGGATATCAAAGTGGAGAGGTTTTAGATGTTCTCAGGAAGTATCAGGAAAATTAAGGCGTTATTTTTCACAAAATGTTTTTGGATAGATTGACAATATTGTTAAAATAGTATAAAATTGAACTGTTGTAATTGTACAATGAAAACTAAATAAGGAGGTGCTCCTGTAATGATTGTAAATGTCATAATTGCAATCGTTGCTGTGTGTATTACTCTGCTTATTGCGGTTCCTGTTACAAGCAAGGTTGCAGTGGACAAGAAAGTCCGTGAAGATGCCGAGAAGATCGGTACTGCAGAACAAAAGGCTAGAAACATAATAGATGAGGCATTAAAGACGGCTGAAACTAAGAAACGCGAAGCACTTTTAGAAGCAAAAGAGGAATCCTTAAAAACCAAAAATGAGGTGGAAAAGGAAACCCGTGAGCGAAGGGCGGAGCTGCAAAAGTATGAAAAAAGAGTACTGTCAAAGGAGAAATCTATTGACAGGAAGGCTGATGCGTTAGAGCGTCGCGAGAATGATATTACAGCAAAAGAAGCAGAAATCAAAAAGAAAGAAAAGAGAATCGACGAGTTACATGACCAGGGAGTACAGCAACTGGAGAAAATTTCCGGTTTTACCTCCGAAGAAGCAAAAGAGTATCTTTTAAAATCTGTTGAAGATGAAGTGAAAATTGATACGGCTAAGCTTTACAAGGAATTGGAGAGCAAGGCAAAAGAGGAAGCGGGCCGCAAGGCAAAAGAATATGTGGTAACTGCTATACAGAAGTGTGCAGTTGACCATGTTTCTGAGTCTACAATTTCCGTAGTACAGCTTCCAAGTGATGAGATGAAGGGAAGAATTATCGGTAGGGAAGGACGCAATATCCGTACGTTGGAGACTTTGACGGGTGTAGATCTGATTATTGATGATACACCGGAAGCAGTAGTCTTATCTTCCTTTGATCCAATCAGGCGTGAAGTGGCACGTATTGCATTGGAAAAGTTAATTGTGGACGGTCGAATCCATCCTGCCCGCATTGAGGAAATGGTGGAAAAGGCCCAAAGAGAAGTGGACACAATGATTCGTGAAGAAGGGGAGTCTGCAGCTCTTGAGGTAGGTGTACATGGTATTCATCCGGAGTTGATTCGTCTTCTGGGGCGGATGAAATTCCGTACCAGTTATGGGCAGAATGCATTGAGACATTCTATTGAGGTAGCTCAGTTGGCAGGACTTCTTGCAGGTGAGGTGGGGACAGATGTGCGCATGGCAAAACGTTCCGGTCTGTTGCATGATATCGGAAAGTCCATTGATCATGAAGTAGAAGGTTCCCATATTCAGATCGGTGTCGATCTTTGCAGGAAGTATAAAGAGTCCGCGCTTGTTATCAATGCAGTGGAAGCTCATCATGGGGATGTAGAGCCTCAGTCTTTAATTGCATGTCTGGTACAAGCTGCCGATGCAATATCTGCAGCAAGGCCAGGAGCGAGAAGAGAGACTCTGGAAACATATACAAACAGATTAAAACAGTTAGAAGATATTACAAACTCTTTCAAGGGCGTAGACAAGTCTTTTGCGATTCAGGCAGGTAGGGAAGTACGTATTATGGTAGTACCGGATCAGATTAATGATAATGATATGGTATTACTGGCAAGGGATATTGCAAAACAGATCGAAGCAGAACTGGAATATCCGGGTCAGATTAAGGTCAATGTAATCCGTGAATCACGTGTTACGGATTACGCAAAATAAAGTTGATTTTAGGCAGCAAATAAAGGCTATAATTTCTGTAATATAGATTACAGGAATTATAGCCTTTTTATCATTGTAAACGTACATGTCTGCTGTCGCAGGCATCACCATATAGGAAAGATAAAAGGAAGAAGTGTATGATAGGAACAATTGTAAATACAGGAACAATTTTAGCTGGAAGTGTGATAGGAAGCCTTTTAAAAAAAGGAATCAAAGAAGAATATCAGGGGGTATTATATAATGCGATGGGACTGGCCGCCACAGTTTTAGGAATTAATGCAGTGGTCAGTAATATGCCGGATAGTGAGTATCCGGTATTGTTTATTTTGAGTCTTGCAATTGGGGGATTATTGGGGACGATCGGGGATTTGGACGGGAGGTTTCAGAATCTGGTCGGGAAGTTTTCAAAGTCCAATCTGGGACAGGGACTTTCTACAGGAATTCTGCTTTATTGTATCGGGAGTCTGTCAATCTTAGGTCCGATACAAAGCGCATTGAATCAGGATAATACGTTCTTGTTTACCAATGCTACGTTGGATCTTGTTACATCCACGGTGTTGGCTTCCACTTACGGAATCGGAATGGCGCTTGCAGCGGGTGTGCTGTTTTTATGGCAGGGCAGCATCTATCTGGGAGCAGGCGCGCTCTCGGCGTTTATATCACCGGAGTTAATGTGTGAGGTCTCCATTGTAGGAGGGATTTTAATTTTCAGTTCCGGAATTTCTATATTGGGAATTAAGGATTGCAAGACGTTAAATCTTCTTCCCTCTCTTTTGGTCCCCATATTGTGGTTTATTGTGAAGAGGGTTCTGGTATAAGAAGTTGTAAACAAAGAAAAAGACCAGTCGGGGTGACTGGCCTTTTTGGAGAAGGTATTTCTTCTTATGGGGTGTAGCAAAAACTATATAATGTATTGGGGGTAATTAATATATACAATATTTTCGGGGAAAAGTGTGAACAAAATTTGGAAATATAAAAAAATGTATTTGTGCAAAATTTTTGCTGTGCAAAAAATATTGGTGAATCATACGAAGAATGTCATTATTTTTCTTTCGAAGTATAGTATTTTGTCGAAAAAGTAAAGTATGACAGAAAGAAATGAGTAAACAGGGAAAAAGAGAAATGAGAGAAAAGAAATGAGAGAAAGAGTAAAAAGACCAGTCGGGGTGACTGGTCTTTTTGGAGAAGGTATTTCTTCTTATGGGGTGTAGCAAAAACTATATAATGTATTGGGGGTAATTAATATATACAATATTTTCAGGAAAAAGTGTGAACAAAATTGATCGCAAATAGAAAATACAATTGTGCACTTTTTTTGATAAGGTTATTTATTTGGTGAAAAAGTCGAAAGATGACAGGTTTCGGGGGAAAGACTTGTTTGTTCTGGTCGGCGCCATAAGAAAGGGGAATGCTCCGGAATCAATAGTCATGGACAAGCAAAGGAAGAATTGCTATAATGAGAAAAAGATTATAGAAGAGGCAGGCATGTAAGATGAAGATAATGCGAAAGCTTTCACCGCCCCGTGCGATCACTCTGGGCTTTATGACGGTAATTCTTATGGGAGCGTGTATTCTGATGCTTCCGATATCCTTAAGAGACGGTCAGACCTTGTCGTTTGTAAATGCTTTATTTACCTCCACCAGTGCGGTGTGTGTTACCGGTCTTGTGGTTGTGGATACGTATACGGTATTTTCTCCGTTTGGTCAGACGGTACTGGCCTTGTTGATTCAGATTGGAGGACTGGGTGTTACTTCGGTTGGAGTAGGAGTTATTCTCGCAATGAAGAAAAAAATTGACCTGAAGGGCAGGCAGATGATTCGGGAATCTCTGAATCTGGACACTGCAAAAGGTCTGGTGGAACTGGTCAGGAATATTCTGTTTACGACTTTATGTTTTGAAGCCGTGGGAGCTGTGTTGAGTTTTTTGGTATTTTCCAGAGATTATTCCCTTCCGAGAGCAATCGGGATGAGTATGTTTCATTCTGTGGCAACCTTTAATAATGCGGGATTTGACATTATAGGAGGCGTGGGAAGTCTGATTCCTTATCAAAAGGATGTGCTGCTGAATCTGAGTACGGCTGGTTTGATTCTCTGCGGAGGTATTGGCTTTCTGGTGATTCAGGATATCAGGAGAAATAAACGTTGGAAAAAACTTCAGCTTCATTCGAAGGTTGTGATTGCTGTAACTTTGTTTCTGACAGCGGCAGGGACGCTGCTGCTGAAGGTGACGCAGCCGGAAATTACCTGGCTGGGAGCATTTTTCCAGAGCATCACCACCAGAACGGCGGGATTTTCAACCTATGATTATCGCACATTTTCCCAGGGGGCATTGTTGGTGATGGGGCTTCTGATGTTTATTGGTGCTTCACCGGGATCTACCGGAGGCGGCATTAAAACCAGTACGGTGTTTGTGATGCTGCATTCCATTAAGGAGGCGGCTTCTAAGCGCGCTTCCTCAGCTTTTCATTATCGTCTGGCAAGAAGCGCATATTATAAAGCTTCTGTTGTTATGACACTGGGAATTATGGTTGTGGGTCTGGGTGTGTTTCTGATATCGCTGCTTGAGCCGCAGATTCCGTTGTCGGACCTGCTGTTCGAGATTATCTCAGCATTCAGTACGACCGGTCTTTCCACGGGGATTACACCAAAGCTTGGGACCGTGAGTAAAGTACTGGAGATTTGTATTATGTTTATCGGGAGACTTGGAGCAATGACAATCGTGTCTCTTTGGTCTTTTAAACCGGAAGAAAATGTAAGCTACCCGGAAGGGAATATCATGGTCGGTTAATATCCGGCAATAGACAGGAGGAAGTAAAAAATGTTTGGTTCGAGAAAACCTGTGGATAAAATTTATGGAATTATAGGGCTTGGACGGTTTGGGACGGCGCTTGCCAGATCTCTCGCAGATGCCGGGAAGGAGATTCTGGTTATTGACTATGATGAGGAGCGGGTTCGGGAAATCCGAAATCTTACAGAAAATGCATTTGTAGTTCACAGACTGGATCGGAAGGCATTGGAGGACAGTGGAATACAAAATTGTGATGTTGTGGTTGTTTGTATCGGGGAAACGGTCGATACCAGCATTCTGACTACGTTAAATGTGATTGAATTGGGCGTGCCCCGGGTAATTTCCAAAGCATCCACAGCAGATCAGGGAAAGGTATTGGAAAAAATCGGTGCGGAAGTGGTATATCCTGAGCGGGACATGGCGGTGCGGTTGGCGCGGATGTTGGTTTCAGAACGATTAATGAACTATTTTGAATTGCAGGGTGATGTTAATGTTTCGGAGTTGGCGCTGTCAGAAGAGTTAGATGGAAGGACGGTCTCAGAGGCGGATATCCGAAGGCGATTTGGGCTGAATATCATTGCAGTTGAGCGGAACCATCAGATTCTTACGGAAATAACGCCGGATTTGGTATTTCGGAAGGACGATATAGTTGTTTTGCTTGGAAAACAGGAGAAAATTCGGCAGTTTGAGAGGTTCTTAAGTCTTGGAAAGTAACAGGGAGGTAAAGGAATGTCGGAGATATTAAAGAATCTGAAATGGAATATGGTTGTTACGGCTGTTTTGGTAATCATTCTGGGTCTGATATTGATTCTTTATCCGGGAATTGCCGTGGCTACCATTTGCCTGATTGTAGGGTGGGGATTGTTTATCGGCGGTGTTGTTTCGGGTGTACTGTATTTGGTCGGACATCGCGGGAGGTTTGAGTTTGGCGAACTGATCTTGATAATCGGCGAGTTGGCGCTTGGCCTGTTTGTGATATTAAATACAAAAACTGTTATCTGGTTTCTGGAAATCCTTTTTGCATTCATACTGATTATTCATGGAAGCATTGACAGAAAGGAAGCAGAGAAGGCTCAGCAGTATGGAGATAAGCGATGGTGGATTATTTTGCTTTGTGGAATGCTGAAGGCTATCCTTTGCATATTGATTATATGGAATCCGTTTTCATGGGCATCCGTGCTCATGCGTGTAATCGGTATTGCATTGGTATATGACGGGATATCAGATCTGATTATCATAGCCCGTATTAGTAAGTTTATGAATGGAAATTAAGAAAAAATAAAAAAGACATCATTGATATGGATGAGATGAAGCGTTCGTAGAACGTGTTTAAAAATTCCTGGGATTTTATAACCCCAGGAATTTTCTGCTACAGAGATAAACACCTCCCAGAAGTATGGCTGTATCCTGTAATTTGGATGGTACCAGATTGCAGTATGCAGCCATTTTGTTATGGATATGTGCATGGATATCCTGTACAGCATCCGGAAAATTCATGGTAAAAGAACTATTGAGAACGATAATTTCCGGGTTGAAGGTAGTCAGAAGATTGTTGATGGCAATTGCCATATATTTTACAAAGAGTTCCATCGTTCGCACAGCGTCCTTGTCTTTTTTTTGATAGAGGTGCATAAAGTGTTCTGCTGTGATTTTGTTTCCTTTTTTCTGGGAAAGTTCCTGCAGAAGTGCACGCTCTGACCCATATTGCTCCAGACAGCCTTGGTTTCCGCAGGGGCAGGGACGACCATCGATGGAGATGATGGTGTGACCGAATTCTCCGGCGTAGCCGTTTTGACCGGTGATTAACTGATCATCCATGATGATGCCGACACCGATTCCGGAATGAACACTGATGGAGAGCATGTTTCGGGTGTGGAAGCAATAAGCCCATTCTCCCAGTGCCGAGAGGTTCGCTTCATTTTCTACCAGAACTGGTATATGAAAGTGTTGTTCTAAAGAACCGGCAAAGTCTATCCCCTGATAGGGAGAATATGGGACAAATACCAACTGATTTTCGTGAATGACACCATGAATGCCGATGCAAATTCCAACCAGTCCGTAGGCAGAAGGTGGAAGCTGACTTTGCATCTCTTCAATCATGCAAGTCAAGGCAGGCAGAATCGTAGCTCGGCTTTCGTGATTTTCGATTTGCCTGAGCATACAATTTTCTCCCATCAGGTTTGCAGTGAACAGGGTAATGTATTCCGCAGAAAGGTCAATGGAAATACTGTAAGCACAACTTTTGTTCAGAGTCAGAAGAATAGGCTTCCGGCCGCGTTTAGTGTCATCGCTTCCGATTTCCAGAAGGAGTTCTTTTTCCAACAGGACCTGCACAATGGCGGAGACAGTGGCTTTTGTAAGTCCCAGTTTTTGAGAAACGGCGGCACGGGAAATCGGAGCGAATTCCATAATCGTGCGCAGAACGAGTTGTGTATTCATATCGCGTATTAATTCTTTACTGCCTGTTATCATTGAGAACCTCCTGAGTTTACTTGTAGATTATAAAAAAACATGTTGCATTTTCTGGATGTATGCGTTATTATAATTATAACATAATTAGTTCATTGAGTAAACTAATTAATGTGCAGAATTTTTAAAGAATAAAATCAATGTTCAAATCACAGACGAAGGGCTTTGCAAGCGCCTGTTCGAAGCGGACAGAAAGGAGTTAGTTACCATGCAGATTAAAAAAGTAACAGATCCGGCATTCAAAAAGTATGGAAGAATCCTTCCAATTGAAGTTCCCGATCTGTTGGAACGGCTGTCAAAAGCGCCGCTGCCGCAGGATGTGGTATATGTGCCGGGGGACAAAACACTGGAAGCAAGTGCGGAAGCACAGTTGATACAGGACAGTGTTTACGGAGGAATGCCGATTCAGATCGGGTATTGCAACGGCAGCAATCATAAGCTGAATGCAGTGGAATATCACAGAGACAGTGAGATTAACATTCCGGTTCAGGGATGTATCTTGATTTTAGGATCTGAGCAGGATGTAGAGGAAGACTTTACATATGAGACTTCCAAAATGGAAGCATTTGAAGTACCTGCGGGAACCGTTGTTGAAGTTTATGGAACGACCCTGCATTACGCACCATGCAATCTGGTGGAAGAAGGGTTTCAGGTAGCGATCATTCTTCCGAAAGGAACGAACACGGAAAAACCGGAACTGTCCGGCAAGCTTCCGGAGGATCGTCTGATGGCCGCAAAGAACAAATGGCTGATTGCCCATGAAGAAAGCGGGCTTGGAGAAGAAGGTGCATTTGTTGGTTTGAAGGGAGAAAACCTTTCTGTTTAATAAAGCTTTTTAAAATAAAATAATAGGCGACTCCGAAAGAGTTTCGCGATCGCCTGAAAATGATAATGTATGGAGGATGAGATATTATGATGAACATGCCGAAGGTAAAAATTGGTATCGTAGCAGTAAGCAGAGACTGTTTTCCGGAAAGTCTTTCCGTAAACAGAAGAAAAGCCCTGGTTGAGGCTTACAAGGCAAAATATGATGTGGAAGACATCTATGAATGTCCGGTTTGCATCGTAGAGAGTGAAATCCACATGGTGCAGGCTCTGGAAGATGTAAAGGCTAACGGATGTAATGCGTTAGTTGTTTACCTTGGAAACTTTGGACCGGAAATCTCGGAGACACTGTTGGCAAAACATTTTGACGGGCCGTCGATGTTTGTTGCAGCAGCAGAAGAGTCAGGTGATAACCTGATACAGGGACGCGGTGATGCATACTGTGGTATGCTGAATGCAAGCTATAATCTGAAACTGCGTAATATCAAAGCTTATATTCCGGAATATCCAGTGGGCACAGCAGAAGAATGTGCAGATATGATCCATGAGTTCGTGCCGATCGCACGTGCAATCGTTGGACTGAAGAGTCTGAAAATCATCAGCTTCGGACCACGTCCGCTGAACTTCCTGGCTTGTAACGCACCGATCAAGCAGCTGTACAACCTGGGTGTTGAGATCGAAGAAAACTCTGAACTGGATCTGTTTGAGGCATTCAACAGACATGAAGGCGATGCACGTATTCCTGACGTTGTAAAAGATATGGAGGCAGAACTGGGTGCAGGCAATATGAAACCGGAGATTCTTCCGAAACTGGCTCAGTATGAACTGACACTGCTTGACTGGGTTGAGGAGCACAAAGGTTACAGAGAGTACGTTGCAATTGCAGGAAAATGCTGGCCGGCATTCCAGACACAGTTTGGCTTCGTGCCATGCTATGTAAACAGCCGTCTGACGGGAAGAGGAATTCCAGTATCCTGTGAAGTAGATATCTACGGTGCACTGAGCGAGTTTATCGGAACCTGCGTATCGGATGATATCGTAACATTGCTGGATATCAATAATACCGTACCGGCTGATATGTTCAAGGAGAGTATCGAAGGCAAATTCCCATATACACAGAAAGATACCTTTATGGGATTCCACTGCGGCAATACCTGCTCCAAGAAGCTGGCGGCATGCAGTATGAAATATCAGTTGATTATGGCCAGAAGTCTTCCGGAAGAAGTGACACAGGGAACTCTGGAGGGAGATATTATGCCTGGTGATATCACATTCTACAGACTGCAGAGTACTGCGGATTGTAAACTGCGCGGATATATCGCACAGGGTGAAGTTCTTCCGGTTGCAACAAAATCCTTCGGCGGTATCGGTATCTTCGCGATTCCGGAGATGGGAAGGTTCTATCGTCATGTATTAATTGAGGGTAACTATCCGCATCACGGTGCAGTGGCATTTGGAAACTATGGCAGGGCACTGTTTGAAGTATTTAAGTATATCGGTGTAGAAGTGGATGAAATCGGATACAATCAGCCGGCTGGCGTTCGTTATCCCACAGAAAATCCATTTGCATAAAAATGATGAGAAAGTGATTCTTACAGGGGCAGTCATCTGAATAATCTGGGGGCTGCCCTTCTGTTAAATCTTAGGAGGAAATTATGTATTATATTGGTGTGGATTTGGGCACTTCTGCCGTAAAACTGCTTCTGATGGAAGGTGATGGCGGAATCAAGAATATTGTATCAAAAGAATATCCGTTGTATTTCCCCCATCCGGGTTGGTCCGAACAGAAGCCGGAAGATTGGTGGGCAGCAGTTCTTGAAGGACTGAAAGAACTGACGGCTGATGTTGATAAAACTCAGATCGGCGGTATCAGCTTCGGGGGACAGATGCACGGTCTTGTGACGCTGGATGCGAACGACAATGTGATTCGTCCTGCAATTTTGTGGAATGACGGCAGAACCCAGAAGCAGACAGATTATCTGAATGATGTGATTGGAAAGAAGAAGTTGTCCGAGTATACGGCGAATATTGCATTTGCAGGGTTTACTGCTCCGAAGATTCTCTGGATGGAGGAGGAAGAACCGGAGAATTTTGCGAAGATTGTCAAAATCATGCTGCCGAAAGATTATCTGGCATACAAATTGTCCGGTGTGCATTGTACTGATTACTCAGATGCATCCGGTATGCTGCTTTTGGATGTACAGCATAAATGCTGGTCCAGGGAAATGATTGAAATCTGCCATATCAAAGAGGAAATGCTTCCGAAACTTTATGAAAGTTATGCGTGTGTGGGAACAATCAAACCAGATGTGGCAGCGGAACTGGGATTTCCGGAAACAGTTAAAATTGTGGCAGGAGCCGGTGACAATGCTGCTGCTGCTGTGGGAACGGGAACCGTAGGAGACGGAAAATGTAATATTTCTCTGGGAACCAGCGGAACGATTTTCATTTCCAGCAAGAAATTTGGTGTGGACGAGTTTAATGGACTGCATTCTTTTGACCATGCAGATGGTTACTATCATCTGATGGGCTGTATGCTCAGTGCGGCATCTTGCAATAAATGGTGGATGGATGAGATTATCGGTACCAGGGAATATGCGCAGGAACAGGCAAAGATCGGGAAACTGGGCGAGAATCATGTGTTCTTCCTCCCTTATTTGATGGGAGAACGTTCTCCCCATAATAATCCCAATGCGCGGGGAACTTTTATCGGCATGACGATGGACACGACAAGAGCCGATATGACACAGGCGGTATTGGAGGGCGTTGCATTTGCAATCCGCGATTCTTTTGAAATTGCAAAATCTCTGGGAATCAAGATTGAACGTACGAAAATCTGCGGCGGCGGTGCGAAAAGTCCGCTTTGGAAGAAGATTATCGCTAATGTTCTCGGGATCAAGGTGGATGTGATTGAGTCAGAGGAAGGACCGGGATATGGCGGAGCAATGCTGGCGGCCGTAGCGTGCGGAGAGTATTCTTCTGTGGAGTCGGCTGCTGAAAAACTGGTGAAAGTTGTGGATACCATTGAACCTGATGAGGAACTTGTTGCCCGATACAACGATCGCTATGCTCAGTTTGCGAAAATTTATCCCACAGTGAAAACCTTGTTTCATGAAATTATTTGATGATACCAGGGTCAAAGGGTTATGCGTTTCATGCTTGCATGAAAAAGCATGACTTTGGGACCCGTAAAACATGAGAAAGTAGCCCGAACAGGGCGGATTTCGAATGTTTTCAGGATTGCGGGAGC
>UQAW01000066.1 GCA_900539175.1 uncultured Lachnospiraceae bacterium | reverse complement strand
CCAAGAGAAGAAAATTGGTTATATTTAATTTGTACTTTTTCTTGACATAGCACCACGGTTCTGGGAGTTGTAGGTGGTGGTTCCTGTGTTTCCGGCTGCGTCGGTATAGCCGGCTGTGTTTCCGTTGTGGTCGTAGGTAAAGGTGGTTTTATTTCCCAGGGCGTCGGTCACGGACAGCAGCCTTCCGTCGCTGCCGCAGCAGCAGGTGGTCGTATTGCCTCTGGCATCGGTGATTGTTTCCAGGTTTCCGGCTGCGTCATAGGCATAGCGGGTGACTGCGCCTTCCGGATCCGTGACAGAGGTCCTCCGGTTTTGTGCATCATAGGTGTAGGCGGTCACAAGCCCCTGTGTGTTTTCCGTCAGGAGGTTTCCGTTTGCATCGTAGGTATAGGTGGTTTTCAGGCCGCCTTCATCGGTCATGGACACGGTTCTTCCCAGGGTGTCATAGGTGTAGGCTTCCCATGTGTCTCCGGGGTAGCTGATTTTTTCGGGCAGGCCTCCTTCCCGGTAGGTGTAGGTGACGGTCCCTCCTGCCGCATCGGTGATGGATGCGGTCTGGTCCTGTGTATAGTCATAGGTATAGGTGGTGGCTGCCCCCCGCTCATCGGTCTCGCTTAAGAGGTTGCCCAGGGCGTCATAGGTGTAGGTCCTGGTATCACCTGCCGCATCGGTTTCTGACAGGAGCATTCCCCGCTCATTGTACCGGTAAGTGGTGGTATGTCCTTCTGCATCGGTAAGTTCCAGCAGGTTGCCGCATCCGTCATAGGCGTAGGTGTAGGTTCCCCCGGCGCCGTTTCCGGCGGAGGTTTTGTTTCCCATGGGGTCGTAGCCGAAGGTGACGGTGTTTCCGTTGCCGTCGGTCACTGCCGTGACATTGCCGGAAGCGTCATAGGTGTAGGCGGTGGTGTCGCCTTCCGGTGTGGTCTCGCTGAGGGTCCTTCCCTCTGCATCGTAGCGGTAAGCAGCGGTTCTGCCGAGGGGGTCTGTGACGGTTGTTTTCTGTCCGTGTGCATCATAGGTGATGGATGTATGGCTGCCGAGGGGATCTGTAATCCCGGTCAGGTTTGCCCCGGTATAGGTATAGGCGGTCGTATTGCCGTTGCATCGGTACTGCTTTTGATCCTTCCCTGGTGGTCGTACTGGTAGCTGGCCTGCAGGTTTCCGTCTATGGTGATGGTTTCCAGGTTTCCGTATCTGTCATAGGTGTATTCCGTGACGACCCCGTCATAGCCGACAGCTTCCGTGACGTGGTGGTCCTGGTCATAGTTCCAGGTACGGACAGCGCCGTCAAAGCGGGTCTCGCAGATCTCATTCCCGTCTTTGTCATACTGGTGGGCCGTCGTGTGTCCCAGTTCATCGGTTTCTGAGGCAAGGAGGTTCTGGCTGTTGTAGTCCATGCTTCTTGTGGTCCCGTCTGGGTTTGTGATTTTGACTGTCCGGCAGGTGTCGTCGAAGGTATATATGGTCTGGTTTCCGTTGGCGTCGGTGGTTGTTGTGGTCCCTTCGCCGTAGGCCAGGGTTGAGACCGCCCCGTTTGCATCGGTCTGGCGGATCACCCTTCCTTCCGGATCATATGCATTCCATACGATCCGGGCGCCGTTTCCGTCATACCAGGCGGTCATCCGGTGCTGTTCATCGTATTCATAGCGGGTGAGGGCGCCGTTTGCGTCGGTGTAGGAGACCAGGTTGCCTTCTTCATCATAGGTGTAGGAGAGGCTGCTTCCGTTTGGAAGTCCGACCGCTGTGATATAGCCTTCTTCGCTGGTTTTGATCTGGTATTCGGTTCCCGCCGGGGACTGGATCTTTGTCAGGTTTTGGTTCTCATCGTAGACCAGTGTGGTCTGGTTTCCCTTTTCATCGCAGATGGAGGCCAGCATTCCGAAGCAGTCAAAGGTCTTAACCGTATGTTCCCTGTCGGTGATGGTGTAGGTATAGACCGGGTAGGTTTCTTCTCCCGCCCCGAAATCCCAGGTGTTTTCCCGGATTTTCTGTTTCTCCAGTGTGAGTCCGTATCCGTCCGGGCTTTTGTAGGCTCCGTTTTCTTCTGTAAAGATCAGGACGCTTCCGTCATCCCTTGTATAGCGGATGCTTCCGTCCGCCGCCTTACTGAGCTGTTCGGTGTAGGCAAAGGACCACCCTCTTCCGAAGACGCTGTTTCGTCCTGCCCCTTTGGAGTTGTAATTGCGCTCGATCGCAAAATCGCCGGTATAGTCCGGGATGGTGACGTCGGTCCGGTTCAGGTAGAAGTTCCCGGTATTCAGGTTTACCGGCTCAAAGCCGAATTCACAGTGAAGTCCCCTTCCCATCAGTGCGGCATCGATCCTGGCTTTTTCGTCATCGTCAAGTGCCGGGGGGTTATACGGGACCGTGGCATTTTTTTTCGGGTTGCGGATGAACAGGGTATTGTTTTCCACCAGGAGCATGTCCTGTACCCGGTTGTCATACATGATCTGTGCCAGGGGGACGCCGTAATAGTTCGCGATCTTCGGCAGGGTATCGTACCTGGTCACTTTGTAGATGACAAAGTCTTCGCTGGTGTTTTCTTTTCCTGCCTTCCCGCCTTTTACCGCCTGTGCTTTGATCCGGTAGGGGACGTTGAAGTCCGGGGCGGTGAAGGGATACAGGGTCTGCCAGTTTCCCAGTTTGTCTTTGTATGTTGTGGTTCCTTTTTCAAAGGCGCTGTCAAATCCGGAGCTGTCCGGGTACTTGTAGGAGTATCCTGCATAGGCGGCTCCGGCGTAATTTTTTGCGGGGTCGTTCAGCGTATAGCCGACGATGGAGCCGGGGGCGGCGGTTCCGTCCGCAAACACGCCCTGGAACTGTAGTTTTCCGTTTCTGTCTGTCAGGATCATGCTGCGAAGGTTTACGGTGGTGTCATCGACCCCGTAGTTTTCATCGACCGGGTCCGGTACGCTCCAGTGGATGGTGATGCCTGGTCTTTTATCCCAGCTGAAGTCACTTTGTCCTTCCGTTCCTGTGGAGTAGGGGGTATAGAAGGCGCCGCCATAGGCGCTTTCATCGGTCGCCATCACGACCAGGCCGTAGTTCGGGGCGGTTCCCTGTACCCAGTTGTTCACGGTCTCCCGGATATCAAAGTGGTGCATCCCGTGTTTTGCCCCGGAGGTGCAGTTCTCCCCGGAGGGTTCCAGCGGCAGGACGACGGAGCTGTCCCAGGTCAGGCTGCCTGCCTTCCACGGCGCATTGATCCGGTAGCAGGCAAAGGTGGCATTGGTCTGGGGATACTGTACATACTGGTAAACATCCAGCGTGGCACTGTCGATCCGGGCCTCTTTCGGAATGCTGCCTGCAAAGTCGTAATTGACGGCGTAATACATGCGGCTGCGCCCGATATCTTTTGCCCCCGGCACGCCTGTCATTTTGCTGGTAATGTAGCCTGCATATCCGTATCCTTCTCCCTGGTAGGTGCCGTGTACGGTACTGGTGGTAACCTCGATCAGGCTTTCTGTGGGTACTGTGACCGTGGGGTCGATCTTCACCGGGTATGTGCGTCCGTCTTCGGAGAGCCATGTTTCGTCCGCGTCTATGGTTACCTGGAAGCGGTCTCCTTCCCGTTCCAGGGAAACTTCAATTTCCCGGCTTTCCTGACCGCCCGCATCCACCATAACGGGGGCGGATAATACAAACAGAATCTCTTCCTTCCCTTTTTCCCGGATGAGGATCTGGTTGGCGGATGCTTCTGCTTCATAGCCCTTTCCATCAAAGGTGTACCGGAAGGTATGCTGTCCTGTCCACTGGTTCAGGATGATGTCTTCCTTTATGCCTGTGGTACCCACCGTATACTGGACATCCGTCTCTTCCTGCACCTGGTTGTAGAGCAGGGCGTTCTCCCGGACCGTGGCATTCCCGAAGGTTCCTTCTTCGGGGAAGAGTTCCAATGTATGTTCCTGACTGGAGATGCAGATCCCTTCTGTCTCTGTGACATTTGCCGGAAGCCGGACCTCCAGGCCGCTTGCTTTCGGTGTGTAGACGATGGCAAGGTCTGTGCTTCGGATCTGTTCTTCGGTCGGCATCTCACAGAGTTCCCCGGTGTCCTGGTCTCTTGGTACCAGGGTCAGATCGGTCTGTGTTTCTTCCCCGTCTTCTGTCCGGCAGGTGTTGGCTTCGGAAGTGATCCGGGTCACATAGTGGGTGGCGTCTGCCTGATAGACTTTTTTATGTTCGTCGATTTCTACCGGTTCTCCATAGCGTCCTTCCAGTTCTGCTTCCTGGTCATCGGTATGGCACGCCGTATCCGGAAGCCGGAGGGATACCGGGGGCTGTTCCTGCTGTTCTGCTCCTCCGTCTGAATCAGACGCTTCCTCTGGTTTTTCCAGGTCTCCTTCGGTCTGTCCGGGCAGGACCTGTGTTTCTATTTCCTGAAGCTGTTTCTGCCAGGCGTGTTCCTGCTGGTATTCCTCCTGGATTTTTATTACCTGGTCCCTGATTTCTTCCGCAAGCACCACGGTATTGGTATCGGACAGCAGTGCTGCGGTCAGTAAGATCGCCAGGATTCGTTTTCCCCATCTTCGTTTTTTATGCATCTTCGTTCCTCCTGTGTATGGTCTGGCAGATTGTTATGGTAAGGATCAGGGATACCGTCTCCCACAGGACCTGCACAGTCTTTGCAGCCGTCCCGCTTCCAAGGCAGGAGAGGGCGGCGGCGGCAGCGTACAGTACAAGTGCCGCAGGGACTGTTGTTCCCGCTTTTTTGATCCCTTTTTTCAAAGGCCTGCCGGATAGATGGCAGGTAAGGCAAAAGAAAAAGAACATCCGAAACAGGTTCTGCCAGACGCCGTCTGCGAAATAGAGAATCTGTTTGGTGTCCTCATAAGAAGCAAAACCATTCCGGTAAAGAAGCGCCCCGGCTCCGCCCTGTATCACGCCTGCCGCTGCCTGTACTGCAAGATACAGGACAGACCACCGGATCAGTTCCCGCTTCCAGTCTCTGCCGCGCTTCCGGCAGACGGTTTTTATCATCCATACTGCTCCTGCGGTCCCGGCAGTTCCCAGGACCAGCCCAAGGATCAGGTGCAGTGTCCCGATCTCCCGGTCATGGCTCCACTGCTCGGCCACATGGGGCAGTAAAAGGATGCCGGATGCGGCCAGCATCCATAGAAAAACGGCCAGCATGCCGAGCTGCCGCCGCTTTTCTTTTGCATAGTTCCAGTAATTGTTCATCATTCTTTTCGTGTTCCCTCCTCTTTTGTGTTTTCTGTAAGCACTCCCTGCACCAGGTAACGCATGGATGCATCGTCTGGTGTACAGGTTGAAAGTGTTACAAGCGGTGCCTGAATCGAAATCCCCGCTCTCAGATAACCGCCCGTATCCTGTACAAATCCGGGGATCTTCTGAAAGTAGTCATCTGCCCCTTCCGGGGTTCCAAAGTCAAAAGACGTCAGCAGGTGTTCGGCCGGATAGCGGTATGCCGCGACAATCTTATATTCTCTCGTCTCCCCCGGCAGATAAACCGTGAAACTGTCATGTTTTTCAAAGAAGTCTTTCTCCGTAAATTTCTTCAGGGAACCGAACATCGTGCCGTCGCGCATGTTGTGCCCGTAGATCACGGTATTCGGATCCGTGAATGCTTTACTGTTTATTTTTTCTATGTAAATCGCCCCGTAAAGATTGGATTCTTTCTCAATGTCATGACTCAGATAGTAATCATCTGACTCTGTTTCACTTTGCAGGACCGGGTAATCAATTTCCGTCCCCGGCACCCGTATCCAGGCGCAGACATCCGGATTTTTGCTCTGCCAGTATGTAAAATCGACCGCTTCCCCCGGGGCTGATTCCGCTTCCCACAACTTTCGGAACCTGTGTATCTGATGACGGACCTGGTACAAAACCGGCTCCCGATAGCAAAACGCAAGTCCCACACCAATCAGTAATACCGAAAGGATACTGACAGCTTTTCTCTTTCTTTTTCGCATCTTTCTATATCCCTGCATCCTTTCGTAACCGCCTGTTCTGATTCTCCTATAAGACCATACCTATAGATATTTAAATTTTCTGATAAAAAGGTGGCAGACATCGCTCAATAAAGTTGCCGCACTGCAACCTTTATGATTATATACTTGTTGTCTTGTGCAGGCAATAGGAATCAATCGCATATTTCGACAAATTATTGTATTATACGACAAAAAACCGCAAAATTTCCCATAAGAAAAGGACCGACACATCAAATACATGCTGTCGATCCCTGTCCGTTTGCTGCGAAATGACTTATCTCTGGTTCATCTGATAAGCAACCAGCGCAATATTCCAGTAGCCCTGTTTATTCAATTCCCGCTCGAACTCATGAATCTGCTTTTTGCAGGATTCCGGCAGGTCTGCAATCCGATATTCGCAGCTCTGTCCTTCCTCTTCTTTCTTCAATTCCTGCTCCATATGCTCCATCGCTGATTTACAGGATGCAGGAAGTTCTGTTACTTTTGATGTTGTTCTGGATTCTTTCATGGATTCTCCTTTTCTTTCTGCCAAAATTTCAGGCGATTGCAAAACTCTTCCGGAGTCGGTTTAAAGATTCGTAATTGCAATATTGTCCTGTAATCAGTATTTCCGTATCTCTCATAAATATTACTCCGGCGGTTAAATCTCACAGCTTTTACTTGCCTAAATTTCCATCTGCTGCGTTGTCATCAATCGTTGCAGCCCTCGCTGCAACTCATTCTTCCGCCTTGCAGATAAAAATTTATTCTGCGTAAAATTCTGCGAGATTTAACCGCCGGAGTAATATACAAAAATCGGAACAGTGAAACGTTTACCGAAAACTGTTCTGATTCTATAGACAAACTATGTTATATGAAATGCTTTGCATTTTTTTCAAACACGCTCTAATCTCTCTTATTGTCAATCATATACAAAAGTGCATTGACGATACACGCCGCAATATTACTGCCGCCCTTTCTGCCCCGTGCTACGATGTAAGGTACTTCCGTCTCCATAATCAGTTCCTTGGACTGCACCACATTGACAAATCCTACCGGAACTCCAATGATCAATTCCGGTTTTAACCGTTTTTCCTGAATCAGTTCATACAGTCTCACCAACGCTGTAGGTGCATTCCCAATTGCAAAAATAACCGGTCTGCCAAGTTCCATAGCTTTATCCATACACACATGGGCTCTGGTTGTTCCAAGCTCCTTTGCTCTGACCGCCACATCCTCATCAGACATAAAGCAGTAAACCTCGCCGCCGTACCGGGCAAGTGCCCGTTTATTGATTCCCGCCTTTGCCATCTGCGTATCTGTCACGATACAGGCACCGCCTTTCAGTGCCTCCAATGCCTGTTCCACTGCCTGTTCGGAAAAACAAAGATTCTCTGCATAATCAAAATCTGCACTTGTATGAATGCACCGCTTAATGATTAATGCTTTCTCATCATCCAGCTTTCTGTCTCCCAGTTCCTCTGTGATGATCTCAAAACTACGTTTTTCAATCTCCATCGGCCGGACATTTTCTAATTCTACCTTCATATTCAGACTCCTTCCTCCAGTATCCTATAAATGCGGTCCATATCCAGATGCTTTCGAAGCTCTGCCGCCAGAATGTCATATTGCGTCTCCTTAAAGGTCTGATAATCCACCCCTGTCATCCCGGCAGTATCGATTCCTTTCCTTTCGCCGATTGCCTGTATGATCCGCTCTGCCACCTCTTCCCTGTCAAAGATACTATGGACATAAGAGCCATATACATTTTCCCGGAACGCACCGTCCTCCTTTGGCTCCTTACTGCCCTCAGCCAGGTTTGCAATCTGTGTCAATGGTTTGGCATCTTCTTTCAAAGTGGAGACTCCCATATGAATTTCATACCCTTCCAGCTCCACCCCATTCAGACAGGACAGCGGACCTTCTACTCCGGTAAATGTTCCCTGTACTCTGGTTCTTGTCTTGTCACCGGAGAATACCGTATCCATGGGAAGCAGTCCCATCCCCTTGATTGTACCTCCCGCCTCAACACCTGCAGGATCCGATAACGTCTCCCCCAACATCTGATAGCCCCCGCAGATACCAAATATGAAAGTGCCCTGGGATGCTGCTTTTAAGACTGCTGCTTCCAGTCCATTCTGACGCATCCACAACAAATCTTCCATGGTATTCTTCGTTCCCGGCAGAAGAATCAAATCCGGGTTTTTCAACTCACTGACTCTTGATACATAACGAAGAGAGACCCCCGGCATCCGCTCAAAGGGATTAAAATCTGTAAAATTAGAAATTCTCGGAACCCGAATCACCGCAAGATCAATCAAATCCACTTCCTGATTTTTACTGAATCGCTCGGTCAGACTGTCTTCATCTTCCACCTCAATATTCAGGTAAGGTGCTACACCGACAACCGGCTTTTGGCAAAGATTCTCCAACATTTCAATCCCAGGGTCCAGAATCGTCTTATCTCCGCGGAACTTATTGATTACTAATCCTTTGACCAGGTTTTTCTCATCTTCCTCAAGCAGCATCACCGTACCTACAAGCTGGGCAAACACTCCGCCGCGGTCAATGTCTCCCACAAGCAGTACCGGAGCTTTTGCCCGCTTTGCCATTCCCATATTGACGATGTCATCGGCCTTCAGATTAATCTCCGCCGGACTTCCGGCGCCTTCAATCACGATAATGTCATTCTCTGCGGATAATTCATCAAACGCTTTCATCACCGCCGGAACCAGTTTGGATTTATACGCAAAATACGCTCTGGCACTCATATTCCCCAGCACTTCTCCATTTACAATCACCTGAGACCCGGTGTCATTGGTAGGCTTCAGCAGAATCGGATTCATTTTCACCGAAGGTTCGATCCCCGCTGCCTCCGCCTGCATCACCTGGGCACGTCCCATCTCCAATCCTTCCTTTGTGATGAAAGAATTCAACGCCATATTCTGTGACTTAAAAGGCGCCACCTTATATCCGTCCTGTTTGAATATCCTGCAAAGTCCGGCGGCAAGCAGGCTCTTCCCCGCATTGGACATTGTCCCCTGTATCATAATCGCTTTTGCCATCTTCTTCCTCCGTTATGTACCAGTTATCCTCAAAGCTTCCAATAACCGTAAATTTTCTTCATGCAGCTTCACTGCCACACGATAATACCCACTTTCCAGCCCTTCATAATTACTGCAGTCCCGGATTAGAATCTGCTGTTTCAGGCAATGTTCCACCAGATGTTTTGGACCCCGGAAGAAAATATAGTTTGCTCTGGAATCATAGACCGTAAATCCCAGTTTCTTCAACGCTTCCTTCATCCAGCGCCGTTCTGCCGCAACCAATTCCCGTGCCTGTTCTACATACGCCTCTTCCTGCAGAGCCGCGATTCCGGCTTCCTGGGCCGGTATCGACAGATTCCAGGGCTGCACGCAGCTTCTCATCCGTTCCAACAGTTCCTCATCCCAACACATTCCATATCCAAGACGAATCCCCGCCATCGAATACCGCTTGGTAAATGCCTTTAACAAGAACAGATTGGGATACGCTTTCAAATCAGATTTCAGAGTATATCGCTGTGGTTCCTCAATAAAATCATTAAAGCACTCATCCAGCAATACCCGCGTACCACATGCTTTGCAATGCTCTAAAATCTCCAGAATCATCTCCCGCTCTATCAGGCTTCCGGTAGGATTATTCGGATTGCAGAGACAGACCAGATCCATGGTATCATCAATCACGGTACACAGGGAATCCGCATTCGCCAGTGTAAATCCCTGTGCTGCTTCCAATTTTACATGGTCGACCTTACATCCAACACTTCGAAGTGCCAGCTCATACTCTGCAAACGTAGGAGCCAATACCACTGCACGGACGGGTCTTAGTGCCTGTGCCAGCATAAAAATCAGCTCTGCCGCACCATTTCCGCAGATCAACTTTTCCTGCGGTATCTGCTCATAAGCAGATAAGGCGGCTTTTAACCTGCTCTGGCGGACATCCGGATAATTTTCAATCTTTCCGACACCCTCCCGGGCTGCCTTAAGAACCGCATCCGGTGTTCCAAGGGGGTTCATATTGGAAGAAAAATCCAGTACACCCGGATGGCGGTACACATCCCCGCCGTGTATCTGTTCCCTCATCCTACACCTCCTATGGTCCATAAAAGAGCTGCGCGAACAATTCCGCACAGCACCACAGCCAGAATTGCTGTCATATATAATAACCGATTGGCACGGACAATATCCTGAGGTTCCACTGCCCGGATGGGATCTCCGATGGTAGGCTTTTCATGCAAGGTTCCAAAATACCAGGCATTTCCCGCCAACTGTATGTTCAGCGCCCCCGCCATCACAGATTCTGTCTGAGCGGAATTTGGACTGCTGTGCTTAAAACGGTCTCTCAAAAAAATCTTTTTCGCCTGTTTCGCATCCATATTCAAAAGAGCGCTTGCGGCAGTCATCAGCCATGCTGAAATCCTGGCCGGCAGAAAATTCACAACATCATCCAGTTTTGCAGCCGCAGTTCCGAAATACTGATATTTCTCATTTTTATATCCGACCATAGAATCCATGGTATTGATCGACTTATAGAAAAATCCCCCTGCGGCTCCGGCTATCATAAGAAAGATAAGCGGAGCTATGATACCGTCGGACGTATTTTCCGCCACCGTCTCCACGGCAGCCTTTGTCACACCTTCCGCGCTTAGGGAATCCGTATCCCTTCCTACAATCATCCCGACCGCATTCCTGGCTTCCTCCAGAGTTCCTCTGGTCAGACGATCATAGACTCTCATACTCTCAACCTTCAGTGATTTTGTTGCCAACAACTGATAACACCAGAAGGTCTCCAGTGCAAATCCCGCCCAGACATTCACCCGATCATAGAGAAGATACAGGACACAGGCAGGAACTGCCGTACTGATTCCAGTCACAAAAAGCACAAGAAATCCTCCGGCAATCCGCTCTCCCGTCCGGGAAGCCGGAAATATCTTCCGCAGAATCGTCTCGAATCCCTCAATCAACTTACCGATGATACGCACGGGATGATACAGCCATCCGGGATCTCCCAACAACAAATCCAACAAAAACCCCAGTACCACCGCAGGTAATGTATAGTAAATCATGGTATCCGCCTCTCCTGACATCGTAATAAAAACGCCTCCGCAAATTTCGGATTCCCATAATAATAGAGATGGGGAAACCCTGCAAACAGCGTCCGGTTGCTGTGGATGCAAGTCCAGCCACGTCTGCTCAAAGGCTTTTTCGCCGTAAATGCTTCTCCGCAGCAAGTGGAATCAAAATAATGGAATTCATGTGCCGGCAGCGGACCAACCTCCTGACCAAATGCAGTTCCCCCCTCCAGTGTAATATACCCAAAGCGGTTCAGGCGGTCTGTGTGAAAGGCACGCCCCTCCAATGCACCTGCCATCGGCCAGACATTTCCCTCCATATCTTCCATCTCCCTGTGAAGATACATAAAACCGCCGCATTCTGCCACTGTGGGAAGTCCTGCATTTACTGCTTTCTGAATACGCTCACGCATGGATTGATTCTCACTTAAAGCACGGGCATGCAATTCCGGATACCCTCCATACAATAACAGTCCATCCAGATTATCCGGCAGTTTTTCATCGTGTATCGGAGAAAAGGGGACCAGTTGGGCTCCCAGAGCTTCCAAAAGTTCCAGATTATCCGGATACATAAAACAAAATGCTTCATCCTGTGCCAGACCAATCCGCACCCTCCTGCCGCACTGACGTAATCCTAGCTTGGCAATGCTGACCTTTTGAGGATCATACGATATGTCCCCGGCGCTTTCTGCCAATTGAAGCAACGCTTCCACCTCCAGGGACTGTTCCAGAATTCCGCTGAGATGATCCAGTTTCTGCTGCAATTCCTTCACCTCACCCGGAAGCAATAATCCCAGATGACGGCTTTCCAGTAGGCAATCCTGCAATACCGGCACATATCCCAGTACGGAAACACCTGTTTCCCGCTCAATCAGGTCTTTCATCCTTGGGTACATCATGGGAGAAAGCCGGTTCAAAATCACCCCTGCAATCGGACTGTCCGCCCGATATCCGGCAAATCCCTGAATCAATGCCCCGACAGAAACGCTGGCTCCTTTGGCATCCACGATCAATACCGCCGGTGTCCCCGTACACTTTGCCACATCATAAGCACTTGCCCGGGTACTGCTTCCGGCAATTCCGTCATAGAATCCCATAACCCCTTCCACGACAGCAATCTGACAGTCTGCTCCATGTTTTTCCATCAGATAACAAGCTGTATCTCCATCCGTAAAAAAGGTATCCAGGTTCCGGCTCTTCGTACCAAGCACCGTCGTATGGAACATGGGATCAATATAATCCGGTCCGCACTTAAAGGAAGCCACTTTCAGCCCCTTTCGTTTCAGCAGATTTAAAATCCCACAGGTAATCAACGTTTTCCCGCTGCCGCTTGCAGGCGCAGTCAGCAAAATCCGCGGAATCTTCATGACTGCCCACCTCCCTCACAGGATATGATATAGACAGGGTTCTGCCCCATCATCATATGATACCGTCCCACTTCCCTGGAACGTGCCACCGTCATCTGCACGATCTCCGGCTGTTTTACATCCAGTTCTTTTAACACCTGCAGCGCTTCACTGACTGTCTCAAGGGTGATCGCATTCATTACCATCCGAACCCTGGGATTTTTCCGGAGCAGAAGCATACAGATCTCTTTCAGATTCCCGGAGGAACCTCCGATAAATACATGGGTGGGTGTCGGCAGATGTTCCAAAGCTTCCGGGGCATACCCCTCGATAATCTCCAGATTGTCCACGCCGAATCTGCACCTATTTTTCTGAAGCAGTTCCACCGCATCCGGATTTTTCTCTACTGCATAAACCTTTCCTTCATAAGATACCTGAGCCATCTCCACTGACAGAGAGCCGCTTCCTGCTCCCACATCATAGATGATGGAATCTCTCCCAAGATGCAGCTTGCATATGGACACCTCCCGAATCTCTTCTTTCGTCATCGGTGCTTTCTCCCGCAAAAATGCTTCATCCGGCATTCCATGGGTCACCCGGGATATCGGTTTCTCATTCTTGCATAATACGACAGCCAGAGGATCATGCTCTGTTTCCAGAAAATCGGCGGGATATCCCCGCAGAATCCGTTCCTCCGGGTAAGATAACCGTTCACCCAGAGCAATTTCCACATGCTCCATACCGTATTGTACCAGCTTTCCACATAGTTCCTTCAGCTGTCCCGGCTTTCCCAGCAAAGAAAACACCTTACTGTGATGCTGAATCTCTCCCACCAGATTGCACTGCTTTCCGTGAGCACTGACCAGTTTTGCATCTTCCCAGGATTCTTTCAGCCGGGCACAAAAGGCAACTAAAGATGCGATTCCCGGAAAGACCCTGGTCTCTGACGGAAGAAGCTTCAGAAGTTTTCTTGCACCGCTGTAAAAGCCCACATCTCCGGACAAAAGAATTCCCACCTTTTCAAATTCGGGATGTACGCGGATATAATCACAAATCTCTTCTGCCTGATATGCTGCATACACCGCCTGCCCGGGCAGAACAATTCCTTCCAGCATCCTTGATGCTCCAACCAAAAGATCAGAGGTTTCACACCAGCGGGCCGCCTCCATCGTCATCCCTTCCCGGTTTCCCAGACCAATGCCGATCAACGCAACCTCCGGATTCCCCTGAATCTCAAACCGTCTGCTCAATTCATGCTTACACGCATTTAAGGAAAGTCCCGTCTCTTTCACCGGACGCCCGATAACCAGAAGAACCGCTCCGGTATCCCTTGCTGCTTCTTCCTTTTCCGGAAATCCGCCTGCCGCACCCGTGTCTTTTGTCACCAGATACTTGATCTGATACTGCCGGATCATGGCACGGTTCATCTCTGCGGAAAATGGTCCCTGCATACAGATCAGATGTTTCCCGGTGAATCCCAGTTCTGCACACTGCGCTGCCACCTTCGGCAGGGAAAGCACCCGGGCATACAGACGCTTTTCATAATCCTTCACTCTCGTAAATGCTGCCAGCTCTTTACTTCCTGTCGTCAACAATGCCGCACCCTCATGCTCATTCAGCCATTCGGCGGCTTTTTGGACAGAATCCACATAGATATGACTGCATCCGTCACCTTCCTCTGCCTCCCGCAGTAACCGAAGATATTCACATCCGGTCCGTTTTGCAGCATTCCTGATGTTGGCCGTTACTTCTGCCGCATAAGGATGGGTGGCATCCACCACCAGTACTCCTTCCAGTCTCCGCATCAGTGCTTCCATCTGCTGCTGATTCAGGCGCTCCTCGGATACATGAATCACAGCATCCTCCGGAATCAGACTTCCACCGTATTCCGTGGCGACACAAACCCAGGTCCGGATCTCATGTTTTCTCAGGAATTCCGCCACCATCCGTCCTTCGATGGTTCCTGCAAACAACAGTACCTTATACATTTCGATAACCTCTTGGCGTCACCATATGACCATCGATATTTTTCGTCTGAGAATTACCGATAAACACGGTCGTGAACATATCCACCTGTGTTTCCCGCAGTTCTTTCAGTGTCATTACCTGTATGGTCTCTCCTTCCCGGCCGATATTTGCAACCGTACCGCAAACCGTATCCGGGTTTTTGAACTGTAACATCAGATCACAGGCTTTCCTCAGATAGTCACTGCGCTTTCTGCTGGACGGATTATACAGACAGATTACAAAATCCGCCTCGGAAGCGTGCAGCAGACGGCTTTCAATCTTCTCCCAGGGCGTCAGCAGATCACTGAGACTGATCAGACAAAAATCATGGATCAGCGGCGCTCCCAATACAGCCGCTCCGCCGGATGCTGCCGTCACGCCGGCAACAATCTTAAGTTCTACGTCCGGATAATCCACGCCTACCTCATACATCAGTCCTGCCATGCCATAGACACCGGAATCCCCGCTGCAGATCATAGCCACCTGATGTCCTTTGCGCGCCTCCTCAAAAGCCAGCACACAACGATCAACCTCTTTCGTCATCGGTGTGGTCAAAAAAGTCTTTCCCGGAAAATGTTCCTTTACCAGATCCACATAGACCGTATACCCGATAATCGTGTCACACGCTTTCAAAGCCTCTGCCGCCTCAATCGTCATCTTTTCATAGGCACCCGGTCCGATGCCCACCACATATATTTTATTCAAAACAGATCCTCCAGTCTTTTCTTACGCAGGCACAGGTGACCCCATCCCCGCTTGTCTTTCTCACAAATAACTCTCCGTCTCCTGCCAGAACCGCACTCCGTTCACATACATTATCCACCCCGGTAATCTCTTCCACGAATTCCGAGGCTGAAAATGCTCCTTCCGCCCGGCTCAATTCTTCAGCCGTATAAGTCTTCAAAGGAAGCTGATATTTCCTGCAGAATTTTAAGAGTCCCGGCTCCTCCGCCTTCAAGTCAATCGTCGCCACCTGGCAGAGTGCTTCCGGATAAAGATACTGTTCTTTCAATACCTGATCTACCAGATGCTCGATCTGCTCCATCGTTGCCCCCTTCCGGCATCCGATTCCCAGAGTGATGCACCTTGGAATCAACCACAGGCAGTGGTCAAAATACTGATTCTGATAAGAGGGACTAATGCTGATTCCCAAAGATACTTCATCTTTGTTTTCCGGCTGCAGCCTTCCCGCCCACACAAAACCATCCGGCAGCTTTCCTTCCACAGTAAAATCGCTCTGGAATCCCACCGGATATCCACTGAGTAAAGAAGCCGAAACCTCCTTGGCATACGTCATATTTGATAAGACCATATTATGTCTTGCGGCATAGACGTCTACAGCAAACTTCTTGTTCACATCGGTGGCTGTGGTTAATACCGGTGTTGCCTGAAGCTGTTCTGCCAGCCAGACCGCCAGTTCATTGGCCCCGCCGATATGCCCGGACAGAAGCGGAATACAAAACTTCCCTCTCTCATCCAGCACGATCACTGCCGGGTCCTGCCGTTTATCTTTGATATATGGTGCAATCGTCCGAACCGTGATTCCGGTAGCGCCCACAAAAATCAATGCATCACTGTCCTGAAACCGCTTTTCCGTCCATCCCTTCAAATCTTCCTTTAATTCTGACGGATGCCCCTTCTCCGTAAAACGGCTCTTACATGCAATCTTCGTCTCATGCCCTTCTTTTTGCAGAATCTCCTGAATCCATTGTAACAATGTAAACCCCGCCTGGGTAAAACAAATTCCTGCTATCTTCATAAGCTTCTCCTTCTCTTACCGGAAATCCCCCTCTGACCGCTCTTATACTTCCTTTTCATCGATTCCTTGCCTGAACTCCGTAGTAAAACCCGGATGATACAACAAAGATCTGTCATAATGACTATGTGTCACCACGTCCCCGATAATCATCAACGCTGTTTTCGTAATGTTCTCTCTTTTTGCAGTCTCTGCCAGTGTGCCTACGGTACAGATACAGGTTTTCTCATCCTTCCATGTCGCTTTATACACAATTGCCGCCGGCGTATCCCTGGAGTATCCGCCTTCCACCAGACGCGCACTCAGTTCTTCCAACATTCCGGTACTTAAAAATACCACCATCGTTGCATGATGTGCCGCAAAGGACTCAATGCTCTCTTTTTCCGGCACCGGTGTCCTTCCCGCCATTCTTGTAATGATCACACTCTGAGACACATCCGGTAACGTATATTCCAGATTTAAAGCGGAAGCCGCCCCGCAGAATGCACTGACACCCGGACAGGTATCGTATGTAATTCCCTTCTCATCCAATACATCCATCTGTTCCCGGATTGCACCATAGATGCAGGGGTCTCCCGTATGCAGACGAACCGTAGTCCATCCCTTTTCTTCCGCTTCCTCCATGACAGCCAGTACTTCCTCCAGCGTCATCTTCGCTGAATTGTAGACTTCACACCCCTCTTTCTTATATTCCAGAAGTTCCGGATTCACAAGCGACCCTGCGTAAATAATCACATCCGCCTCTTCCAGATACTTTTTCCCCCGTACTGTAATCAGGTCCGGCGCCCCGGAACCTGCTCCCACAAAATGTATCATCTGTCCTTCTCCTTTACAATAATTAATGAATAATAACCTGCATTCTCCGGAATCTCCTCCACCGAGTGATAAATCTTTTCTTCCGGCATTCCGCAGTTCTCAATCATCACAGCTTCTTCCCGCTTATCAATCAGCATCTGTTTTACCCTGCCCATCTGCTTTCCTGCCTTCATCAAAACCTTGGTTCCCGATAAGGATAAGGCTTCTTCAATCTGATAGGATGCCGGTATCACATGCAGCGGCTCTGCCTTTTCCACCAGACCAATATTCATCTTTGCGGCTACCGCACAAAAAGAAGTGATTCCGCTGATAATTTCCACCGGATATCCGGCAGCTTCCATCCGCTTGTGTACATACAGATAGGTCGAATACACCGTCGGATCTCCCAGAGTCAGAAATGCCACCTGCTTTCCCGCATCCAGAAGTTTCTGAATTGCTGCCGCCCCCTGATTGTGACTCTCCTCCAGCTTCGCCGCATCCTTTGTCATAGGCATCAAAACCGGAAGAAGTTCCTTCTCAGCCAACGCGGGATATGCCTGTATCACAATCTTGTAAGCCACCGTCTCTTCCGGTTTTTCCCCCGGCACCGCAATCACATCACTTTCCCGGATAATCCGAAGTGCCTTCAGCGTTAATAATTCCGGATCCCCCGGTCCTACACCCACTCCATATAGTTTTGCTCTCATGTTTTTGTTCTCCTCTGGTTCTTATTATTTTTAGGCGATTGCGAAACTCTTCCGGCTTTTCATCCTCTGTTTTCTATTCTTCACCATTGATCTTCCGAATCATATCCGGAACATTGGAAGTTTCACCTAATTTTCCTTTCACTTGTGAAAATAGTATCGTTCCGGTTTCCATTTGTCCTCTGCATCGGTTCTGCAGATAAAATTCAACTTTTTCGCAGACCTGCTGCATGGTTCGGTCTAACATATTACCCCCTGCTTCCTCCAAAAGATCTAAAGCCTCCTCTGTCGTCAGGGTATCCAGAATTCTTCCGGCTGTCCTTGCATCCCCTCCTGCTCTCAGACATGCCGCCGCCATCAGTTCTGCCCGGCTGTCTGCATTCCGGGAATGAGTATTCATAATCCCGCCCGATACTTTGATAAATTTTCCGATGTGGGCGATGAACAGAATCCCTTTGACCCCCAGTTCCACTGCCATATCAAGGGTCTCTCCCACATAATTACTGCACTTCATCTCTGCGCTGCGCTTCAATTTGGGCATCCCGGCGGCAAATGCCGCTCCGTAATTTCCAGGTGTGATCAGCAGATAACGTGCGCCTCCGGTCACCAACATCTGCATTTCCAGGCGAATACTGGCAATCAGGGCATCTTCGCTCATCGGTACCACAATTCCGCTGGTTCCAAGTACAGAGATTCCACCCACAATTCCAAGACGGGGATTGAACGTTTTTCCCGCCAGTTCTTCCCCTTTCGGAATGCTGATGATGACTTTCAGTCCCCCAGTATATTCATGGGATTCACAGACTTTCCTCGTCTCCTCTAAAATCATCCTGCGGGGAACCGGATTGATCGCCGCCTCCCCTACAGGCTGTGCAAGCCCCGGTTTTGTCACCCGGCCCACACCTTTTCCGCCGTCGATGGTGATGCCCTGCTCCTGCCTGCTGACCGTTGCAAAGATTAACGCTCCGTGTGTAACATCCGGATCATCCCCGCCATCTTTTCTCACTGCGCACCGGACTTCGGTGACACTGCCGGAAACGTCATATGCCATATGAATCTCCTCGATCAGAAGATGCAGTAAAATACCCTTCGGTGTCATCAGTGCAGCTTCTTCCACCTGCCTGCCGCTTAACAGCATCTGCGCAGCGGCCTTTGCAGCCGCAGCGGCACAGGAACCCGTCGTGTATCCCATACGGAGCCTTTTATTTTCTTTTATTACATAAGCCTCTTCCAGACCCGTCTGATGTTCCATGCCATGTTCCTTTCTGCTGTGAACTTCTCTTCTTCCAGAAAAAAAAGAATGACGTATACCGTATTTTTCCCGATAACATTCATTCCCTGTCATTTTCTCCGGTGTCCGCAGAGAAATATGTGCCAGGAATAATGTGGTATCTGACTTTTACAGTAACGGCCTTGTTCGGGAGTTACACCCGATTCCCAACAAATATTCCAATTCGGAACTGGTTTTGAATCCTGTTCCGTTCTCTTTATTTTTCCATTCTTTCACTTTATATATTATAATAAACGTTCCCTATAGTGTCAACAAAACACACGCTAATATTCTGTATCAACCGCTTCGCTATCACTCAAAAATCATTTTTTGCTTCACCCAACGAATCATTCTGTAATTTATTTTAGTCAATTACCATTTACTCAAACTTCTAAATTTTCCGTTTTATAGACAGCATATCCCTCATAGTAACAGCTACAATCAAAGCCTTTCATATAAATTCCCCTATCAGCTACTTTATCAGTTAATGCCTGCTTTAAAAGATATTTAATCTCAATATCTTTAATCGGACTTCTCTCCATAGCTAACAAATACTCTTCCTTTTTATCCAGAATAACCTGACCTATATAACAACATATGCTGTGTTTAAATACATCTCATGTTCTTATTTATCTTTAACGGACGTTGAAAATGCAACAAATGGTATGGGGTTTAAATACATCTCATGTTCTTATTTATCGTAAATACAACGTATGAAAACGTACACGGAACGAGTTTAAATACATCTCATGTTCTTATTTATCATTTTATATTCTTCCAAGTTCCATACATGAAATAAGTTTAAATACATCTCATGTTCTTATTTATCGAAATCCTGTATTTTCAAGCAATATAGGAATTAAAAGTTTAAATACATCTCATGTTCTTATTTATCTACCAATATCGGGAAAGAAGCATGGAACGAATGGTAGTTTAAATACATCTCATGTTCTTATTTATCTGAAAATTGCCACACGGATTATGTAGAAGACTAGTTTAAATACATCTCATGTTCTTATTTATCTATATCGCCAACGAATATATCACTGAACATGCAGAGTTTAAATACATCTCATGTTCTTATTTATCTAGCAAAATTGGATTCTGGTTGGAAGATGAATACTGGTTTAAATACATCTCATGTTCTTATTTATCAATTATATGAGGAGGGCTCCTATTGTAGTGGTTGGGTTTAAATACATCTCATGTTCTTATTTATCAAACGATCTAACGGACGGAAGCTTAAGCGGAGCGCTGTTTAAATACATCTCATGTTCTTATTTATCTGGTAATGCGATAGGCGGCGCATTTAAAAGCGCAAGTTTAAATACATCTCATGTTCTTATTTATCATTTCGCACCCATAAACTCAACGTATCGCATGGAAGTTTAAATACATCTCATGTTCTTATTTATCAATTTCCTCAAATCGGAACGGACTTGTCGGCATTCAGTTTAAATACATCTCATGTTCTTATTTATCCAGATCCACAATCTTAAAAATGCTCCTGTCTGAAGTTTAAATACATCTCATGTTCTTATTTATCAGAAATGGAGGCATTCAAAAATGGAAGGAATTGTTAGTTTAAATACATCTCATGTTCTTATTTATCATTAATAATTCTTCTTGCTAAATCAGCGCTATTCATGTTTAAATACATCTCATGTTCTTATTTATCTCTTTAAATTGATCATGATTCTTCTCCCTTCTCTGAGTTTAAATACATCTCATGTTCTTATTTATCATCGCTACGTAATGCCCGAAACGGGCTTTTACGTAGTTTAAATACATCTCATGTTCTTATTTATCCTGTAAAGCTCCTTTAGGCGGTTTACATTCCTGAATGGTTTAAATACATCTCATGTTCTTATTTATCTTAAAAAGTTTAAAAAAGAAATGGAAACTCGTGGGCAGTTTAAATACATCTCATGTTCTTATTTATCCTTCAGGGCTGGAAGGATATGGGCGGTCGTACAGCTTGTTTAAATACATCTCATGTTCTTATTTATCTTTAAGAACTATCCGTTAATTAAAATAGTAATCCCGTTTAAATACATCTCATGTTCTTATTTATCCCATATTTAGCGTTTGCTACGTATACGGTTTTATTTGTTTAAATACATCTCATGTTCTTATTTATCCAGATACAGGAGCTTAAGAAAGAGATCCGGAGACGTTTAAATACATCTCATGTTCTTATTTATCGGCCGTGGAAAAGGCTTTCGCATGATCTATCCAAATAGTTTAAATACATCTCATGTTCTTATTTATCTCGGATTATCCAATCGATCAGGGAAACGGTAAGTTGTTTAAATACATCTCATGTTCTTATTTATCGCAATTGTAATTCCGATGCCGTCAATGTTTTTTCCGTTTAAATACATCTCATGTTCTTATTTATCAAATCGTATTGTTATACGTTTATTAAGAGAAAATAGTTTAAATACATCTCATGTTCTTATTTATCCAAAAAAGGAGGCATGAATTTACTCAACAATTAAGTTTAAATACATCTCATGTTCTTATTTATCCCGTATCTATGGAAGAACCCTTTACATGTATTGCAATGTTTAAATACATCTCATGTTCTTATTTATCGTTGAAGTGGACAAAAACCAAAGTTTATATGATTGGGTTTAAATACATCTCATGTTCTTATTTATCTTAACACATGAAAGCAGGAAAAACAGGTGTCAGCAAGTTTAAATACATCTCATGTTCTTATTTATCTTGATAAAACTGTAGAATTCACAAGAATTCCACGCGGGTTTAAATACATCTCATGTTCTTATTTATCTCGACAATCCGGAACTGTTGGAAGGAGAGAACGAAGTTTAAATACATCTCATGTTCTTATTTATCCAGTCAGAGAAGCTGGGTTCTGTCTGCACAATATCAAGTTTAAATACATCTCATGTTCTTATTTATCTGAATTACCATGGAATTACGCGTGGAATGTTCGAGAGTTTAAATACATCTCATGTTCTTATTTATCCCACGTTTTTAAGCCTTTCTTTAAT
>UQAW01000065.1 GCA_900539175.1 uncultured Lachnospiraceae bacterium | reverse complement strand
GGAAGTGCAGCAATGCATGGAGCTGACTGTTACTAATCGGTCGAGGGCTTGACCAAAGCACTTGAAAAAGTGCGGTCCGGTGTTTATGAAAAGATGTTATGATTTGTATGCGGTTTTGAAGGTATGTATTTTTTTGTATTTTTTTAGAAAAAATAGAAAATAAAGGTTGACACACACGGCCTGGTATAATATAATATTTTACTGTGACAATGTATGTAAATGCCTAAGCCAAAGCCCCGGTATGGTATTTTCACATAGAAATATTAATGTTTAGAAAATGATTACAGGAGGTAAATCCATGAACACTTTTATGGCTAATCCAGATAAGATTGAAAAGAAATGGTATGTAGTAGATGCTGATGGCTGCACATTAGGTCGTATGGCTTCAGAAGTAGCAAAAGTTTTAAGAGGAAAGAATAAACCGGAGTTTACTCCGAATGTTGATACAGGTGATTACGTAATCGTAATCAATGCAGAGAAAATTAAAGTGACCGGTAAAAAGCTGGATCAGAAGATTTATTACAGACATTCTGAATATGTAGGCGGTATGAAAGAGGCTACCTTAAAAGAGATGATGGCTAAAAAGCCTGAAAAAGTTATCGAGCTGGCAGTGAAGGGCATGCTTCCAAAAGGACCTTTGGGAAGACAGATGCTTACTAAACTTCATGTATACGCTGGTGCAGAGCATCCACACGCAGCTCAGAAACCAGAAGTATTAACATTTTAATGAGGAGGTAAAGAACATTGGCTAGCGCAAAATTCTACGGAACAGGAAGAAGAAAAAAATCTATCGCAAGAGTTTACTTAGTACCAGGTACAGGTAAAGTTACAATCAATAAAAGAGACATTGATGAATATTTTGGATTAGAGACATTGAAAGTTATCGTTCGTCAGCCGTTAGTAGCTACAGAGACTGCTGATAAGTTTGACGTTCAGGTAAATGTTCGTGGCGGCGGATACACAGGACAGGCTGGTGCTGTCAGACATGGTATTGCAAGAGCACTGCTTCAGGCAGATGCAGACTTCAGACCAGTTCTGAAGAAAGCAGGATTCTTAACTCGTGATCCGAGAATGAAAGAAAGAAAGAAATACGGACTCAAAGCAGCTCGTCGTGCTCCGCAGTTCTCCAAACGTTAATCGAATTTCGAGAAAAAGACAATTTTATACGATTCAAAGCGTCATAGGACGTTTCAGAACCTCTCAGGACTTTGGTCTTGGGAGGTTTTTGTATATTTTTATAAGGAACTATGGTACAATTTAAGAGGAATTGACTCTAGGATTATTTATAATATGGAATATATGCATAGAAGTGAATCGAAAAATGATTGCTCATATTCAGATAGAACTTTTGAATATAGGAATAAAGTTATATTATAGCCTGTATTATGAATAAAAACTAAATATTTACTGATGGGGATATATAATAGAGGCAGGAGGGAAAATATATGTTTTTTTCTTGTTTGGATAAACAATATATAGCAATTATTGGAGATATAAAAAATTCCAGGAAGATTGATAATAGAAAGGAAGTTCAGACAAAACTAAATGGAGTTTTAGATGAGATTAATCAAACCTATTGCGAGGAAATAGCAGCCGGCTTTTTGATTACATTGGGCGACGAATTTCAGGGATTGCTTTTGAATGGAAAAAGTGTAATGAAGATGATACAAAAGATTGAAAAAAGTATGTATCCCATAGAGCTGCGCTATGGAATCGGAATTGGAACAATTACAACGGATATTAACGCGGAGATGGCATTAGGAGCAGATGGACCGGCCTTTTATAAGGCAAGGAATGCCATTGATTGTTTGAAAGCGAATGAGAACAAGAAGTGTACAGCCCTTTCTGATATCAGAATCGAGTCTGAGGATGGAAGTTTTCATCAGAATCTGTTGCTCAACACGATATTTGAATTATTGAAATCAGTCAAAGATCAGTGGACGGACAGGCAGAGAGAGATTATCTGGGATATGTTGGAACATCAGAATGGACAGAATCATGCGGCGGAAAGACTTGGTATATCGCAGCCGACAGTACAGAAAGGCTTAGCCAAGGGAAACTATTACATCTATAAAAATGCAGTGGAAAATATTGAAAAAGTGTTAGGAGAAATATACAAATGAGTGCATTTCAGTATACCTTTGTCTTTTTATTTGTTGTGCATCTTTTAGGAGATTTTTACTTACAGACAAAAAAGATGGCTGAGAAAAAGAAGAATGAGATTCGGTGGGTGCTGTATCATAGTATTATTTATGGTGTTGGATGTATTATTTTCATAAAACCTATATTGCCTCAAATCCCCAATATTTATATTATGGTATTGTCGGTATCCCATGCAGTAATTGATATCATTAAATTTTATATATGGAGGGAATTGGAAAAGCGTGGCAGAGCGGATTTGAAAGGTGAGAGAAATGTTTTTATAATAGATCAATTGGTACATGTGATTGTTCTTTTATGGGTTGCTTATCAGCTTTGCTCGATTAATTTAAGGAACCTGTATAATCGGGAATGGTTTGTATTTTTTCAGAACATAGAAGTTCCGGAGGTCTGGCTATTATCATGGATTTTCCGAATATTGATGATACATAAACCGGCAAATATCATGATTTCGAAAGTAATTGCTCTCTACAGACCGGAAACATTGCAGGGAGAACAAAATCAGGATAAGAATGCCGGAAGGTTTATCGGGACTCTGGAAAGATTGATTATGACCTTCTTTCTGGTAATCAGACAGTATTCAGCAGTGGGGCTGGTATTAACTGCAAAGTCTATAGCAAGATACGAAAAAATATCCAAAGAACAAGATTTTGCTGAGTATTATTTAATTGGAACATTGTTAAGTACGATGTTTGCAGTGCTTGTATCTTTGATTTAGCTGCGGTGAGTTCACAAGCGAACCTATTATTTCCAAAAAGATAATAGGTAATTGATAAGTGTTTTTAGTGGTGAGTATGGAAAACTTTCTGCTATATAGGGAGAAAAAACAGGTCATTTTTCCTTCCGGCGATACACATATTGATTTTGAAATAAGTCAAATAAGAAAACCCAGTAAAATCAATGGGTTTCGGCATTTATCAAATACCTAAAAAAGTAAACAAAGGAGAAAACTATGCGCCAGGAAGCAACGATAGAAGTGTGGAGAGAATTATATCAGTTGGCAACAAAGATAAAGGAATTGAAGCCCTGGGAGCAATTCTGGGATATGGATCTGATTGCCATTCAGGATGAGCACGAGGAGGAACCCATATTCATAAGTGTTTTGGGCAGAGGCGGGGAATGCTATGGATTCTCTGTGTATGAAGGATATCAGGGGCTGAATGATTTTTTGATGCTGGCGATGCAGGAAAGACTGAACCTTTCTGAAGAATATGTAATGTTTAGTCAGAACTGTCTTAGCTGCTATTGGGGAAGTCGTGAAGAATTATCCGGGAAACAGAGGGAAATCATTAAGGAATTGGGTTATAAGTACCGGGGGAAGAACCAGTGGTTGTATTTTATGTCCTATTGCGCGGGATACTATCCCTATAACCTGAATCAGGACGAAGCGGAGAGGTTAATAAAATATTTGAATCATTTTGTGAAAGCAATAGAATATTATGAACAGAATCATGTGGCGGTTGACTTTGCATCCGCTAAGATGTATTTGTTTGCATATGATTCGGAGGAAAAAGGGTGGATTGGATGCGAGTCTGAACTTCCATTTGCCGCATATCAGTTCCGGAATTTAATTTTGACAGATGAGGAACTGATAGAGGAACTAAAAGGAGTACCGAAGAATCAACAGATTCTTGAGGCTGACCTTGCTTACATGGGGGTATCAGTCAATGATAAGAAATATGAGCGTCCGGCCAATCCGCGTCTGTGTCTTGTGGGGGAAGCAATTTCAGGAATGATTTTAAAGGCGGACATGTTGGAACCGGATGAGGATCCAAATGTTGCTCTGGCAGAAAATATTCTTGGTTTTATTCTTACTTATGGAGCGCCAAAGGAAATAAGAGTGAAAAATATAGTGATTGAGTCAATATTAGAGCAGATCTGTGAACTGTCTGGTATCAAACTTCGAAAAGTAAAAAAACTTGCTGCATTAGAGGAGTTTCAGGATGGAATGGGAAGGTTACGCTAAGTGTGAGAAAAGGTTATTTTACGGATATTAATTTAGAAGGTAAATCAGGAGAATGTAAGATGAATCCTAAATCTTATGAGTTTGATGCTGTTATTTATAAAGTACCGGACATAGATGGCGCTTATATTGAGTTTCCCTATGATGTGAGAAAAGAATTCGGTAAAGGCCGGGTAAAGGTATCTGCAACTTTTGACGGTGAACCGTATGAGGGAAGTCTGGTACGGATGAAAACACCTGGTCATATAATTGGAGTGAGAAAAGATATCCGAGCTAAAATTGGAAAACAGCCGGGGGATATCGTGCATGTTGCAATTTGGGAACGGGAATAAGGTTCTTTATCTCTTGACAAATGAGCAAAAATCGATTATGATGTCATTAACGTTTTAATGGTTTAAAGTGCTAAATCAAAAATGAAATTTATAAAGTAACAAAGAAAGTAGGGAGAATGAGAAGATGAGTCGCAGCAGACAAGGAACCTTGATATCTTTCCGCCCAGATATTAAAGTGGTAGATTGTACATTGAGAGACGGCGGATTAGTAAATAATTTTGCATTTACAGATGAGTTTGTAAAGGATTTATATCTGGCTAATATGAAAGCCGGCGTTGATTATATGGAGTTTGGTTATAAAGCATCCAGTGAAATCTTTAACCCGGACAACTTTGGCAAGTGGAAGTTCTGTCATGAGAAAGATATCCGCAACATTGTTGGAGATAACAAGACAGATATGAAAATATCAGTTATGGCTGATGTGGGAAGAACGGATTATAAAAAGGACATCCTAAACAGAAAGGACAGCGTCATTGACCTGATTCGTGTAGCTACTTATATTAATACGATTCCCGCGGCTATTGAAATGTTGGAAGATGCCAAGAAAAAGGGCTATGAGACAACGGTCAATATTATGGCGGTATCTAAGGTGAATGATGAGGATCTGGACGGCGGTCTGGAATTACTTGCCCAGAGCAGCGTGGATGTGATTTATCTGGTGGACAGTTTCGGGGCATTCTATCCGGAACAGATTGAGCGGCTGTGTGATAAATATTTGAATGTGGCAGCCAAATATAATAAGAAGATTGGTATTCATGCCCACAATAACCAGCAGCTTGCTTTTGCCAACACGATCGAAGCGCTTTCCCGCGGAGCCAGTTATCTGGATGCAACCGTCTGCGGCATGGGGCGTGGAGCAGGCAACTGTTATATGGAGTTGCTGCTCAGTTTTCTGAGAAATCCGAAATATAACAAGCTTGCAATTATGAATTTCGTGGAGAAACACATGCTGAAATTGAAAGAAGAAGGAGCCGTATGGGGATATGATATTCCCTATCTGCTGACAGGAACCTTGAACAGCCATCCGTCGACAGCGATTCAGTTTATCAAGGATGAGAGAACCGATTATGCGATGTTCTATCAGGAATTGATTGATAATGTTTTGTAAGTAAGGAAATATATGACCAGATGCAAGAGAGTTTCCAGTGTATTTACACGGTGACATTTTGAAGTAAGTTTAAGATTTTAGATAATTGTTAAGTGAAAAAGCCTTCCGGGTATATGCCTGGAAGGTTTTTTCCGTTCTGAAGTGCGTTGTGAAAGTGCTAACTGCGTGGAAAAAGTTAAGAATTTTTATCCTTTTCTTAGGTTTTTCACGTTTTTGAATCGAAAAATTCATTATATAGTAGACATATATCTAAATACTTTAGATGAAAACTTAGAAGGAGGAAAGAATGGATGAGAAAAAGGGTACTAAGAAACAGAATGCTAGCAGGTGCTCTGACGATTGTGATGGCGGCGGCAAGTATTATAACGACAGATTTTTCTGCAGAGGCAGCCGTAGATGAGACATCCACTTTAACTGTGGATATGTCAGCGCAAACGGGAGATATCCTGCACGGTGCTTCCGGCTTCCTTTATGGAATATCAAATGAGGACGTTCCAACAACAAACACATTGGTTCCATTAAAGCCAAAGGTACTTGCGACGAAAGGCGCACTTGGAACAGAGCATCCGTATGGAGATGCACTGGACGTGGCAGAGACATTTCTGGCAAGTGGCGGCGAGCAGGTAATGATGTATAACAGTAATTATTATGGAGTGTTTGGTGTTACTGCAAATTATCATGAGTATTCCGATGTGCTTCAGAATATTATTGCCCCATATGTCTATGAGTGGAAGCAGGAGTGGAAGGAAAAACATGGCACACCAGATGCGCCAAAAGATGAATTGGGAAAAACAGATATTGATAAGGCACTTATCTATATCCCAATCAATGAAGGAACACCAGTAGTCGGTGCGCCAAATACAAATGTTGCATGGGAGTCTTATTATAAGGCGATCAAGGCGGGTGATCCGGATGCAGCAATTGCAGGACCGAATAGTTGCGGTTATAATCTTCAGTTTGTAAATACTGATTTCAGGGGCTATATTCAGTATTGTGCAGATAATGACTGTATGCCGGATATTATTACCTGGCATGAGTTAGAGACACCTCAGTTAGCCGGAATGTCTAAGCATATGAAGGACTTCAAGAATATCTGGGCGCAGACGAACTGGACACAATGGATTGAAAAGCATGGAGAAAAGCTTGAGATGCCACAGATTGTTATCAATGAGTATGCAGAGATGAAGGATTGTGGAGTTCCAGGATCTCTTGTAAACTGGATTGCGCGTCTGGAAGATGAGAAGATATATGGTTGTCTTCCATTCTGGCAGCAGGCAAATAACTTAAATGGTCTGACATCGGATGCCAATGAGGGTGCAGGAGCATGGTGGGTATACAAATGGTACGGAGATATGTCGGGAAAGACATTGCAGGTACAGACATCCACGAATTATGATCGGTTATATGGAGTAGCCTCTATTGATGATAAGAAACAGAGTGCATCTGTTCTTATGGGAGGGGAAGACGGCACTCAGAAATTATTGCTTAAAGATATTAAAGGAACAGAGATATTTAAAAATGAGGGACGGGTTCACATTTCTGTACAAAAAGCATCTTATAATGGATATGCAGGAACAGTCAGTGAAGTTCCGACTATTCTGGAGGGGGATTTCCCGATTGCAGAAGATGGAAGTGTGGAGATTACGATTCCGAATGCAAAGTATGCAGACGCATTTTACGTAACGATTACAAAAACAAATGCGGAAGAGATTGAGAATCCGATTGTTTCTCGCTATTCAGCAACTTATGAAGCAGAGGCAGCGAAATGTAATGATTTGACTATCATGAAGCGGGCAGATTATAATCCAACGTATTATTTTTCAGACGGTTATGCAGTTCTAATGGATGAAGAAGACTGTGAGTTGACTTATGAGTTCGAGGTTCCGGTAGACGGAAAGTATCAGTTGAATTTCCTGTATGGAAATGGAACAGGCTCCAACCGAAATGATATGTATAGGCATAAGCCGTTGAATGTAAAACAGAGTTATCAGATTGATAATGGAAAAGCAGAAAATGTAATCATGGAGAATACCTTGTTTACTGCGATTACGGACTGTTATACAAAATATGTGGATTTAGAAGCTGGAAAGCATACGGTAATGATTACGAATCTGGAAAATGCGGATATGATTCACGATGCGCTTCTGGTTACATATGCAGGTGCATATGGAGAAGAACTTCCGATGTGGTCCGGTGTCTATGAGGCAGAACAGGCAGACTTTAATATGTTGGCTGAGTGTAAAGAAAGCAAGGTTCTTACAAAGACAGGAAAAACCGGATACTCTGGAAATGGTTATGTAACAGGGTTAAATGCAGTAAGTGTAGAAAATGGTGGTGGAATTCGTTGGAATGTTGTAGTAGAAGAAAGCGGAATCTATAATGTTACACTTCGATATCAGTCTGAAAAGACAGGTAAGGCAAACATTTATGTTGGAAATACTACGACAACACTGGATTCTCTGAGTAAAGCAGTAGGACTTTCTAATACAGAAGGTGAATGGAAAACAGTAACTGCTTCTATCTATTTACAGAAAGGAATTAATATTGTAGATGTAGATGCTAACGTAGATGCGGCGCTGGATTATATGAAGGTTCAGAAGGTGCTGGAAAAAGCATTGACGGATGGCAAAGCAGTTGTGATTGAAGCAGAGGATTGTATTCCAGCTGGTTCTGCAATTCAGGTGAAAAACAGTGAAGGAGCATCTGGCGGTAAATATGTAGTAGGATATGAAGGCGATGTACAGGCAGCTTCTGATAAGAATAAATATCTGGAATTTACTTACGATGCACCAGCAGTAGGAACCTATGAATTACAGGTGTTCCAGTCTAATGACGATATTTGTGGAAGCCATAGTTACAATATTAAAATTATTGATAAATATGCAACCGTTCAGGTTATGAACGCACAGGGAAAGGTTACAAGTGCAGACAGATATTTCTTTATCAATACATCTTCTGATGATACTTTCAAAGAAAAATCTGTAAAGGTTCAGCTTGAAAAAGGAAAGAATACAATCAAGGTATTTAATGATGACAGTTGGCAGGTAAAATGGGGTGGTACACAGTCCACACCAGGAACAAATGAGTTGGATAATTACACACCGAACTTTGATAAATTTGTTCTAACGCCAATGACACTTGAAAAAGCGGCAGAGGTAGAGGAAACATGTCAGATTAAGATTCAGACAACCGCAGGCGGGTATGTAGTTGCAGATAAGAATGAAGTTACACTGGGCAACTCTGCAAAAATTACTATGATGCCGGGAAAAGGTGTGGAACGTATTCTGGTAAATGGAGTAGACAAGACAAAGGATATCAACAAAGAAACAGATGGACAGTATAGTCTGACTTTGAAGGATATTAGAGAAGACCAGAAGGTTGTAGTATATTTTGAGGAAGGCAGTGGCGAATATATTGACAAATATATTACCAATGCAGGCTTTGGAACAAAAGATCTGACTGGATGGGATGCAAGTGCAAAGAGTACGGGTGTTCATAACGGAAGCGCAGACAGTTTCGAAGGATATTATGTAAAGATATCGGAGGGAACGCTTACGCAGACAGTAACTGGAATTCCAGAGGGAGAATATATTCTTAGTGTGTACAGTAAGGCGCAGAGTGGACAGAATGTGACTGGACAGGCGATGCTGGAAGTACAGAGACAGAGTACTGTTTTGAGTGCAGGAACAGATTATGAAGAAAATTTCCTTCGCGTCAAGATTGGAGCAGATGGTAAGTTTACAATAAAAGTAGATGCATCTGGTTTGAATGGGAATATTTGCCTGGATCGGTTTGCATTGACAACCGTTCCGACACGTGATGAATCACAGGTAAATGAGATGATGGCATATTTTGTAGACTGTGGAGACCATAATCCAAATACGCTGTCTGCAGGTGATACATTTGGAAAAAATAATAGTGTGACAGATCAGCTTTATAAAGTAGATAAAGCTACCGGATATGCATGGGGTGTAGTGACTAGCAATGAGGATCCGGCACTCTATCAGAAACTGGATGCCGCCGATAAGGCAGCATATACAAAATACCAGCGTGCAAACAACTGGGAACTGGCTGATGGGCTGGATAAGACAAGAACATTCCGCTATGCGGATGGACAGGATACTGCGGGTATTAATCCAAGGTATGTGAAATATCGTTTTGAGCTGGAACCGGCAGAATATGCAGTATCTGTATGTATGGGAAATACATGGGATAATGCAGGAAGCCCACAGATTTATCTCAATGATACAAAGATTACAGGAGATGATTTTACAGTTGCAGCAAACACAAATGCAGTAGCTTCTGGAAGAATCAATCTGAGTAATGTACAGAGGAATGAGAATGGACGTGTTGTCCTGGAAGTAAGTGCACAGAGTGGCAATGCTACAATTCAGATGAATTATATTGCAATTGCACCATATAGAGAAGAAGCAGATATGTCCGGGCTTCAGAAATCCTATGATGCAGTAAAGGATATAAAAGCGGATGGATATACGAATGCTTCATGGACAGCATTCCAGACGGCACGGAATCGTGCACAGGCACTTTTAAGTGAGGCAAATGTTCCATTTGACAAACAGATGGAAGTCAATGAGGCAAAAAGGACTTTGGAGAGTACATTTGCTGCACTGGTGAAGATTAGTGATATTCAGGATCCGGAACTGCTTTATTTTGTAGATTGTGGTGATCATAATCCTGTAACCTTGACAAGAAAAGATAAGTTCGGAATATACAACAGTGTAACAGATCAGCTTTTCGGAGCAGATGCGGTTACTGGAAAATACTGGGGTGTATTAACAGGTGTTAACGATACAGCAGTTAATCCAGATAGAGCAGATGATCAGGCTGTATATACGAACTTCCAGCGTGCAAATCAGAACACGGACGCAGATGTAGAAGACGGAAAGAATAAGAAAACAACATTCCGTTATGCACACAACCAGAAAGAAAGTGGTATCTCCCCGCGTTATGTCAAATATCAGTTTGAACTGGAACCCGGCACTTATGAGGTAGAGGTATGTATGGGCAATAACTGGGGAAACTCTGCAAATCCGGATGTGTATCTGAATGAAGTGAAGATGAATGAATCTGCATTGGATATCCCACAGGGCGGAAATAAGATAGTGAACGGAAGCATTGAAATTGAAGAAAATGAAGATTTGATGGTCGCAGCATATTCTCAGGATGCCACGATTAATATGAACTATATCAAAATCAAAAAAGCGGAGGAAATACCGGATCCAGATGTTAAGAAGGTAACAGATATCTTTGTAGATGTGAATGAAGGTGATTGGTTTGTAGATTATGTGCAGTATGTATATGATCGGGGAATTATGACCGGAATAGATTCAACTCATTTTGCTCCAGCAGCGGATCTGAACCGTGGACAGTTTGCAACCATTTTGTACCGCATGGAAGGAAGCCCTGAGGTAGAATATAAAGAGGTATTCCCGGATGTGGCAGAGGAAGCATTTTATGCAGATGCGGTAATCTGGGCAAGTGCTGCAGATGTCAGGGTTATCACTGGCTATACCATGGGAGAAAATGCAGGAAAGTTTGGTCCGGAGGACAAGCTTACCCGTGAACAAATGGCAGCTATGTTATATCGATATGCAAAATATAAAGGATATATTACCGGGGAATCCGGAACAGAGAAGTTGGAAACATTTCCGGATAAAGACAATGTCAGTGAATATGCAGTGCAGGCAGTTGGCTGGGCTGTTTCGGAAGTGTTGATTACTGGAGACAACGGAATGATCAATCCTTCTGGTACTGCGTTACGTGTACAATGTGCAGCAATCATTGAGAGATTTATGGAACGATATGACAGATAAAAAATACAGAAGATGGGATGTTGTCGGTAATTCGGGTAACATTCAAAGAAAAAGCACATAAGAAAGGATATACGAAAATTTTGCAGAAACCGGGAATCAGTGGAAGGATGCTCCATGGATTCCCGGTTTTTGAAATAAAAGAAGCATACGTATATGTATAGATTTGGAAATGGAGAAGGGCTTAAATATGTGGTACGATATATAGAAATAAGAAGGCATTGACTTGTATGAATTAAAGGGGGGATTCTGTGAAAAAGTTCTTACGTGCATTTTCCTGGTCGAGTTTAAAGGGAAAGATCCTGATGGCGTTTATGATTACATCAATTTTTCCAACACTTATGATTCTTATATTTTCTTATGTGAATACCTCACGGATTGTCAAAGATCATGCGGAAGAACTGACCCATACCAATCTGGAGCAGACGAGAAGTAGCCTGGATATATGGGTGGATTCTTATGAGGATATACTGTTTCAGATCTACATGAATGATGACATTGTGGATATGGTGGAAGAACTGAATGAGGGCCGGGATATAACTATGGTAACGGGGCAATTGAGGAGGACCCTTCGTGGAATGTTCTATACGAAGGAGCATATTAAGTGTATCACAGTAATTACGGAAAGCGGAAGGATTGTATTTTATGATTTGCTTACGGGAGCGGCTACACAGACATCCTGGCTTGGCAGCATCGGCATGGATCAGCAGGAAATCTATGATTTGATCTCGGAGGACAATAGCACTCACGTTATTCCCACAAAAAAGGCGGGAGTATTTGCAGCAAAGACGTATTATTTATTCCATCTGGGACATCGTATCATTGATTATCAGAATGTAAATCGTCAGCTTGGCGTGGTGATTATGAGTATTGATGAAGAGATGCTGCAGGAAATCTGCGGAAAGCATGAGAGTAAAAACAGCCTTACTTTTATGGTTGCCATGAATGGGGAGATGATATCCAGTCGTGAGAAAGCGTTGCTTGGAAGTAGCGTCATTCCGTGGTCGGATTCCGTGGAAGAAAGAAGGCAGGCATATCAACGGTATTTAAAAGAAAACGATTTATTGGACATTCAGTCCGGAACCGTGGATGTGGTGTATGACCAGGAGTTTGAAGCTGACATTGTGCATGTTTCAAATCAGGATGAGTTACTGAAAAGATTGAATGCACAGCAGAAAATCATGCTGATAATGCTTGGAATGACGACACTGGTAGTGCTCTGTTTGATTGTAACTTTGACAAGAAACCTGATGGGTTCCATCAACCGTCTGGTCGAGACGATGAAGATTGCCGGAAAAGGAAAACTATCTGTCAGGGCGGTCTGGGATGATAAAACACCAACAGAAATCCGAACGATAGAAACACAGTTTAATATAATGTTGGATAAGCTGGAACGTTCTGTTGAAAAGGAAAAAGAGGCCAACGAAAAGCAAAAGAATGCGGAAATTATGGCATTGGAAGCACAGATTAATCCACACTTTTTATATAATACGCTGGATACGATTAATTGGATGGCAATTGATAAAGATGAATATGAAATCAGTAATTCGATCACTTCACTGGCATCGATTCTGCGGTATGGAATTGATAACAGCAATGCGGTAGTCAAAATCAGCAGAGAAGTGGAATGGCTAAAGCAGTATCTTTTTTTACAGCAGACGAGACTAAAGAATACCTTCGAGTGTGAAATTGATGTTTCGCCGGAGGTTCTGGGTTGGAACATTCATAAACTTTTGTTTCAGCCATTCATTGAGAATGCAATTCTGCATGGATTTGAGGGGAAAAAGGGGGTACATATCCTGAAGATAACCATAGTTCCGAAAGATGAGAAACTGCTGATTGAAATCTGGGATAACGGCAATGGGATATCTGCAGAATTGGTAGAACAGATGAATGAAGGCCAATATCCTGGGAGTAAAGAGAGAAATTGTATTGGAATGGAAAATGCCATTATGCGTTTACAGATGTATTATGGGGCAGAAAGCTCCGCACGCATTGAGAGTAAATTGGGAGAATATACCAGAATACGGCTATATGTTCCGAAATGTGTGGATTAATGGAGGAGAGGTCGATGAAATTTGTAATTGTAGAGGATGAGATTCGGATACGGGAGGGAATTCTTAGATTATTGCCTAAATTAGATAAAGAGAATGAGATTGTCGGTGAAGCGGAAAATGGATTGGAGGGACTTGAAATTATTCGGAAGGAAAAGCCGGATGTGATTATCACAGATATCCGTATGCCGCTTATGGATGGGCTTGATATGTTGGAGAAGCTGCATGAGGAGGGCTGTGATGCAAAGGCAATTGTGCTGAGTGCGTATTCGGAATTTGAGTATGCCAGACAGGCTATTCGTCTGGGGGTAACAGAATATCTTTTGAAGCCGATTGTGATTGGAGATTTTTCAGATGCGGTAGAGCGTGTAAAAAAAGAATGGGAAAAGGACAGAAGAAGGAAGCCGGATCAGATTGGGACATTGGATCAGATGTTTATAAATATTTTGAATGGAGACTTGAAGCTTGAGGCAGAAGTTGTAACTTACCTGAAAAGACAACTAGGTGTCAGTGATGACCGCCCGATTTCATTGATGACTATGTATTTTGAGGAATGGGATAAGCAGAAGGTCATGCAGTCTGCCAGAAATCTAAGGATGATTCTTGCAGAAAAACCGTCTCCGTCTTATTGCTTACTGGAGAATGAAAGGCAGAAAGAACTCCACCTGATTCTATATGATGACACTGATCATCATCGTGTAAAAAGGCAGATACAGAACTACTTTCTCAGAAAAAATGATCATGTGGATAATATTGCGATGGGGTGGACTCAGGCAGAGAATATCTATATGTTGAAAACAGGATATGAAAACCTGGAGCTGTATCTGGAATGGAATATTTCGCTGGGTGATGAGGTTATTATTTCTTATCCGGAAATCAAGCACATCAAGACGGTACTTTGCGTGTATCCCATTGAGATTGAAAATCAGATAAAGATTGCAATTTGTACCAATAATTTGAGAGCACAGGAAAAGAGTATCCAGAGGTTTCACGACTATTTTCAGAATAAAAAAATATACGAACCTAAAAAAATCAAGGAATGCTATGTCCGTTTTTTTTGGGCTGTCATTAATTTTTCAAAAGAAGTCGGGAATCTGGATTATGAAAATTTTGAGCAACAGTCTCTGCTAGAAAAGATTATGAGTAATAAGACGATGCAGGGACTGAAACAGGCGGCATCAGAGTTGATGTTAAAAATTAAGAAGCAAAATGAAGATATCGAAAATATTAATGTAAGACGTGCTGTGGCGATCATTCACGAATTTTACAGGACGGGTATTACTTTGGATGAAATCGCTGTAAAGCTTGGTATTACTCCGGAATATCTGGGTACGCAGTTTCATCAGGAAATGGGAGTGAATTTCAGCGCTTATATAAAAAAGTACCGTATGAATAAGGCAAAAGAACTTTTGCTGGGGACGCAGCTTAAGTTATATGAGATTGCGGAAATGGTGGGTTACTCGGATGCCAAGTATTTCAGCAGAGTTTTTAAGGCGGAGACGGGACAATTGCCTGCAGAATACAGGAAGACACATAAATAACGAGGCAGCAATGGGATTCTGGTTTAGAAAACTCCTCCTTTTTAAGGTTTGTGGAATTTCCAAAACAGCCATCTGGGGTTATGATATAGACAAATAAAAGAGAGCACTCAAAGGAGGAAAAATAATGAAAATGAAGAAAGCGGCAGCATCAGCAATGGCTGCAATGATAGCGTTAAGTATGTTGGCAGGGTGTGGAGATAATAACACATCAGAGAATAACAGTTCCAAAAGTTCTGAATCAACAGGCAGTAGTGCATCCGCAGAAGATGTGACAATCTGGTATTATTGGGAGACAGAGGGTCATCAGAAAGCATTGGACAAAGTTATACAGGATTACAATGCTTCTCAGGATGCTTATGAAGTAACCGCAAAGTATGTTCCATTCGCAGATTTCAAGAAGCAATTATCTATTGGGGCATCCGCAGATGAATTACCGGATATCGCAATTCTGGATTCACCGGATCATGCTTCTTATGCATCTATGGGAATCTTTGAGGATCTGACCGGAAAGTTTAATGTGGACAATTATTATGAAGGTACCGTAAACTCCTGCACTGTGGACGGAAAACTGTATGGAGTTCCCTTTGGTGCAAACTGTCTTGCTCTTTATTATAACGAAGATATGCTCACAGAGAAGGGCTGTAAAGTTCCTGCCACATGGGATGAGTTGAAAGAGACAGCACAGGCATTGACTACGGATAGTGTTTCCGGTCTTGCTTTCAGCAGTGTACAAAATGAAGAGGGAACCTTTAACTTTGTACCATGGCTTTGGACCACAGGGGCAAGTTCTTATGAGATGAATTCCGAGGGTGGGATTAAATCTCTTACATATGTAAAAGACCTGGTGGATTCCGGAGTGATGAGCAAGGAATGCACCAACTGGACCCAGGGTGATGTTATGAATCAGTTTATCTCCGGCAATGTGGCAATGATGGTAAATGGACCATGGCAGATTCCTACGATGCAGAAAGAAGCTCCGGAACTGAACTGGAAAGTTACTTTGATTCCCAAGGATTCAGAGTATGCATCTTGTCTCGGTGGTGAGAATTATGCGGTAATCAAAGGCGGAAACACAGAAGGCGCTCTTGACTTCCTGAATTATGCAACATCAGAAGAGCAGGTAAAATATCTGATGAGTGAGTTTGGGTATATCTCAGCGAATCAGACAATTGCAGAAAGTCAGTTTGAGGCGGATTCTCCATATCAGCCATTTGTAGAAGAATTGAAATATGCACAGTCGAGAGGACCACTGGCAGATTGGCCGAGCGTATCTGATGCTATCTCATTGGCTTATAATGAAGTTATGACGGGAACAGCAACACCGGAAGCGGCGGCAGAGAAAGCACAGACAACCATTGATGGTATTGTAAATAAGTAATAATGAACGTTTACTTTTCCAGTTACATGATTTAGGCATAGAAAGATACGGAGTATACGGATGTTCCGTGTACTCCATATTTTTGCCAAATTTTAAAGGAGGCGAAAGCGTATGAGTAAAATTAAAAAATTTTTTCAATATGATAATATAGGAATTCTGTTTGTATTGCCTGCTTTTCTGTATATGTTAATCTTTGTAGGGTATCCGATTCTGAATAACATCGTCTTAAGTTTTCAGGACGTTACCGCATTCAATCTGGTAGATGGAGAGAGGAAGTTTATCTGGTTTGAGAACTATGTGACAATCTTCCAGGACAGTGTATTCCGGAAATCTTTGTTTAATACCTTACTGTTTACAGTTTGCTGTCTGGTGGTTCAGTTTTTGATTGGATTTGCGTTGGCAGTATTCTTCAGCAAGAAGTTTACTTTTGCAAAACCGATTCGTGGAATCTTGTTGGTTCCTTGGATGATACCAATTACAGTTACGGCGTTAATTTTCAAGCTCCTATTTGCTACGGATGTGGGTGTTTTGAATTATATCTTGAAGAGTCTTCATCTGATTTCAGAGAATATTGAGTGGCTGACAACGCCAAACACCGCTATGTTTGCGTTGATCTGTGCAAATGTCTGGATTGGAATACCGTTTAATATGATTCTGATATCCACCGGATTGACAACAATTTCCAAGGAGCTTTATGAGAGTGCATCCATTGATGGAGCAACGAAGGTACAGTCATTTTTCAGGATTACGCTTCCGTTGCTGCGTCCTACCATAGAATCGGTACTGATTCTTGGGTTTATCTATACCTTTAAAGTTTATGATCTGGTTTATGTTATGACCAGCGGAGGACCGGTAAACTCAACGCATATGTTGTCTACTTACTCCTACAAATTGTCCTTTGAGATGTTCCAGTACAGTAAGGGATCGGCAGTAGCCAATGTGCTTTTAGTAATCTTGATGATTGTAGGTATATTTTATATCAAAGCTACCAATGAGGAGGAATCATAATGGATGACGATAAGAGATTAAATAAAAAAAGTAATATCATTTATTGTATTGTTTCCGTAATATTGGCATGTATTTTGCTATTTCCGTTGTATTGGGCATTGAATACATCATTGAAGACAGAGCAGGAAATTTTTCAGAATCCGCCGACTTTTTATCCACATGTGCTGAATACGGTATCCTATGCTGCACAGGTGGAAAACGGGGATTTTAACATGTTTAAGTCCTTTGGGAACAGTTTGATCATCTCTCTTGGGGCGATGATAATTGCAGCGCTGCTGGCAATTCCAGCCTCTTATGGAATTGCAAAATATCGTTTTAAAGGTAGAAAAGTGGTACTGCTTTCTTTTCTTGTAACACAGATGCTTCCGGTATCTGTTTTGTTGACACCATTGTTTATCATGTTTAAGAATATGCATCTATATAATACCTGGGGGGCTGCAATTTTGGCGGATGCCACCATTGGAATTCCATTTTCTATCCTGATTTTGAAGAATTATTTTTCGGCAATTCCAAAAGATATGGAGGAAGCTGCCTATATTGATGGATGTAATCGGTTTACGGCGTTCATAAGGATACTTCTGCCGATTGCAAAACCTGGTGTGATGGTCTGTGCCATCTTCTCCTTCCTGTATGCGTGGGGAGATCTTGCTTATGGCATGACATTCATCCTCGACCAACAAAAGAGACCAATTACAGCCGGTATCTTTAACTTTATGGGACAATACGGAACAAAGTGGAGTTATTTGACTGCGTTTGCAGTTGTTACGATTATTCCGGTAGCTTTAATTTTTATCTTTATGCAGAAGTATATCGTAGGTGGTATGACAAGCGGTGCTGTAAAGGGATAAAAATAAAAAAGAAGAAAGGGTTTGAATATGCTTAGAATTGAAGACGGTAAGATTATCTATCATTATGATGCGGAAGAAGTCTGGATTGAAGCTTGGGGCACGGATGGACTGCGTATCCGTGCGACAAAAGAGGCGCAGATGCCAAAGGAGAACTGGGCGCTGAACCCGGCATTAAAGGCGGTCGGGAAAGCGGAACTTTTGGAAGGTGGGGCAAAGATCCGTAATGGAAAAAGCGAATTATTTATTACAAACGGCGGTAAAATCACAGTTTATAATCAGCACGGTAAGCTGTTATTAGAAGAGTATTGGAGAAACCGCCGGGATGTAACGGATAAAAAATGCAGCGCCATCGAAGTGGAGGCAAGAGAATTCCGCCCCAATGTGGGGGGGCATTATCATCTGACGATGCGGTTTGAATCTTTGGAAAAAGACGAGAAGTTGTATGGGATGGGTCAGTATCAGCAGCCATATCTTGATTTAAAAGGATTGGATCTGGAACTTGCCCACAGAAATTCTCAGGCAAGTGTCCCATTTCTTCTTTCTTCTCTGGGTTACGGACTTTTATGGAATAATCCGGGTGTGGGAAGAGCCGTTCTTGGCAGGAATACCATGAGTTTTGAAGCTTATGCAACCAGAAGCCTGGACTACTGGATTACTGTGGGAGACACCCCGGCGGAGATTGAAGAAGCGTATGCAAGGGTTACAGGAACCGTACCGATGATGCCGGAATATGGTCTTGGATTCTGGCAGTGTAAATTGCGGTATCAGACGCAGGAAGAGTTGTTGGAAGTTGCAAGAGAATATAAGCGCCGCAATCTTCCCATTGACTTGATTGTAATAGACTTCTTTCATTGGCCGAAGCAAGGGGAGTGGAAATTTGATCCGACCTATTGGCCGGATCCCGATGGTATGGTTCGTGAATTGGAGGAGATGGGGATTAAATTAATGGTTTCTATCTGGCCAACAGTGGATAAGACGTCTGAGAATTACGAGGAGATGTTGGAAAAAGGCTATCTGATTCGGACGGAACGTGGATTCCGTGTGGGACTGGATTTTGAGGGTGCAACGATTCACTATGATGCGACCAACCCGGCGGCACGGGAGTATGTGTGGGAGAAAGCCAGAAAAAATTATTACGAAAAAGGAATCAAAGTTTTCTGGCTTGATGAGGCGGAGCCGGAGTATACGGCTTATGATTTTGATAACTATCGTTATTACCGTGGAACAGATCTGGAAGTCGGCAATATCTATCCGGTGGAATACGCCAGAACTTTCTATGAAGGGATGGAAGCGGAAGGGCAGCAGAACATCGTGAACCTTCTGCGGTGTGCGTGGGCAGGAAGTCAGAAATACGGTGCACTGGTATGGTCCGGGGATATTGCTTCCAGTTTTGAAAGCATGCGGAACCAGTTGGCGGCCGGGCTGAATATGGGACTGGCGGGAATTCCCTGGTGGACTACAGATATTGGAGGATTTCACGGAGGCGATCCCAATGATCCTGCGTTTCGGGAACTGTTTGTCCGGTGGTTCCAGTGGGGAACTTTCTGTCCGGTGATGCGTCTTCACGGCGATCGGGAGCCAAGACAGCCCCAGGTGGGAAGCACAGGCGGTGCGACCTGCCGTTCCGGAGCGGCAAATGAGGTTTGGAGCTACGGTGAAGCGGTTTATGAAATCTGCAAAAAATATATGGAGCTGAGAGAGAAGATGCGGCCTTACACCAGGAAGCTGATGGAAGAGGCCCATAAGAAGGGAACGCCGGTGATGCGTCCACTGTTTTATGAGTACCCGGATGAGAAGAGTTGCTGGGAGGTGGAAGATGAGTACTTCTATGGTCCTGACCTTCTGGTTGCGCCGGTATGTTATGCTAAGCAGGAAAAGAGAAAGGTATATCTTCCGGGAGAGACTATATGGGTAGAATACGAGACGAAGAAAGAGTATCCGGGACAGCAATGGGTGGAGGTTGATACGCCAATTGACCGCATTCCTGTATTCTGTAAAAAGCAAGGGACTATAATGTGAGATTTCGGAAGTTATAGAGATGCTTTCTGGGGGAAGATTATTTATCCGGCGAAAGAAAGAGGGTATTTTGTAAGTATTTCAACTTATAGAATGCTCTTTTTCATTTTTGCTGCATCTATAAAAGAAAGTGGTATGGTTTGAAAATATAAAACTGGATATTTAGATATAGCCAATTTGGATGTAGAATACCTATCGAAAAATATTCGAAATTATAGGAAAGGGAAAGAACGATGGAAGAAAACAGATATGAATTAAACAAACAGCTGGCACAGATGTTAAAAGGCGGCGTCATTATGGATGTTACGACCCCGGAACAGGCGAAGATTGCCGAGGCAGCCGGTGCATGTGCTGTCATGGCACTGGAGCGGATTCCCGCTGATATCCGTGCGGCAGGCGGTGTTTCCCGTATGAGTGATCCAAAGATGATCCGCGGGATTCAGGAAGCAGTGTCGATTCCGGTTATGGCAAAGTGCAGAATCGGTCATTTTGTAGAGGCGCAGATTCTGGAAGCGATTGAAATTGATTATATTGATGAGAGTGAAGTGCTCTCTCCGGCAGATGACGTATATCACATTAACAAACATGATTTTAAAGTGCCGTTTGTCTGTGGAGCACGTGATCTGGGAGAAGCACTTCGCCGTATTGCCGAAGGAGCATCTATGATTCGTACAAAAGGAGAGCCGGGCACCGGAGATGTTGTGCAGGCAGTCCGCCATATGCGTGCCATGAATTCTGAAATCCGCCGGGTGCAGAGTCTGCGGGAGGATGAATTATTTGAGGCTGCGAAACAACTGCAGGTTCCGGTGGAATTGCTGGTTGATGTGCATGAGCACGGAAAACTTCCGGTTGTAAATTTTGCAGCAGGCGGTGTTGCAACACCGGCGGATGCGGCGCTGATGATGCAGCTCGGAGCGGAAGGCGTATTCGTGGGGTCCGGAATCTTCAAGTCCGGGGATCCGGCAAAACGTGCAGCCGCCATTGTAAAGGCGGTGACGAATTACGAAGATGCAAAACTGATTGCTGAACTCTCCGCCGATTTAGGCGAGGCGATGGTTGGCATCAACGAACAGGAAATTGAATTCCTTATGGCAGAGCGGGGAAAATGATATGGTCGCAGCAATCTTAGCTTTACAGGGTGCGTTTGCAGAACATGGCTGCATCCTGGATAAACTGGGGGTAAAACATGTGGAGATCCGTCAGAAGAGAGATCTGGAACACCCCTTTGACGCACTGATCATCCCCGGAGGGGAAAGTACGGTGATTGGAAAATTGCTGGAGGAATCCGGCCTATATCAGCCGATCAGAGAAAAAATTCTGTCAGGAATGCCTGTATTCGGAACCTGTGCCGGACTGATTCTGCTGGCAAAAGAAGTGGAAGGAGACCAAAGCTATCTGGGGACCATGGATATCCGTGTAAAAAGGAATGCCTATGGCAGACAGTTAGGAAGCTTTTATACGGAAGAAACGTTTGCAGGACTGGGAACGATTCCTATGACATTTATCCGCGCTCCATATATTACAGATGCATATGGGAATGTAGAAATACTGGCAGAAGTAGACGGAAAAATTGTGGCTGCAAGACAGGGAAATCAATTGGTAACGGCGTTTCATCCCGAACTGAATGACGATCTGAGCGTACATCGGTATTTTTTGGATATGTTTTCAAGTTAAATGGATTCATGAATGATGTACGTAAATTTAAAATGAGTGATCTGCGAATGCATCTTGTATTGATAGTAGTGATATGATACAATGGAAATGTAGAAAGCACTCATGGCAGGGCATTAAGAGTCCGGGGACGCTTGGTTAGTGTCGGCCGGGGCAAAGCGTAGGGGTATCCTCCCAAGCTTATAACCCATAAGGGAATACATAAGAAGGGAGGTGGCGTCGATGACGGCATATGAAATCGTTACGATAATTTTGGCTGTGGCTTCACTAATGGTTGCAGTTGGTATGTTTGTTGTTGCGTTGCTTACCTTTCTCGATAAAAAGAGAAATAAGCACAAATAAAAATGCCTATCCTGTCTGACCCACAGGATAGGCAACGTCCGTAAGGACAATTCTAACTTTGCTTGGGGCATCCACTTTGGAGTGGGTGCTTTCTTTATATTAAAGGAAAGTTCTCCTTTCAGAGAACCCTTGAAATTAAAAATGCCCGCTGG
>UQAW01000064.1 GCA_900539175.1 uncultured Lachnospiraceae bacterium | reverse complement strand
TGGAAGGGCATTCATCAAATGCCATCGCGATTGTAGAAGCCAGATTGGACTGGATCTGCATACTTTCCTCCGGTCCCATAAAAATCTTTCTTCCATCTACATGAGAGTGAAAATAAACACCCTCTTCCTTGATTTTCCGCAAGCCGGCAAGGGAAAACACCTGGAAACCGCCTGAATCCGTCAAAATCGGCTTGTCCCAGACCATGAATTTATGCAGACCTCCCATCTTCTTTACTACCTCATCCCCCGGACGTACATGAAGATGATACGTATTGGACAACTCTACCTGCGTCTTAATCTGCTGTAAATCCATTGTTGAAACCGCTCCCTTGATGGCAGCGGCAGTTCCTACGTTCATAAATACCGGTGTCTGTATCGTGCCGTGAACCGTCTTAAATTCTGCCCGTTTGGCACGGCCTTCTTCTTTTAATATATGGTACATCTTTCGCCCTCATACTTTATTTTTCTATCAACGCATATTTGAAACCAATCCAACGACTAAACGTTGGATTTCGAACGCGCTAGAGCGTGTTTGAAAATTGCTTTCCATGAGATGTGCGTCCCAGTTTGTAGGAGATTTGTCTCAAATGAGGGAGGCGTAGCGGGCTACGTTGACCGAATGCCGGGCAAATATACCGCAAAGTGGGGCGTGCAGATCACGGAAATGAATTTTCAAACATGCTCTAGAATAAGTATAGCGAATCCTTCCTGCATTTGCAATCATAATTCTATCTGATTAGCTTAAAAGAGTAAAACCTGACACGTTCTCCTGCATTTTATCGTACATCGCCAAAACCGGGGAACGTTTAGCTCCCCGGTCTTTAAAATCGTTACTTATTCTTTTTCTTTCCTTGACTTCTTTCTTAATCGAATTCCCAATCCGCCTGCACCTAAAGAAGATACTGCAAGACTGATCCAGCCCCATACATCGGTGACATCTCCGGTTTTCGGAGCACCTGCTGAAGCAGTCGTTCCGGAAGCTGCTGCCCCCTTACCAGATGTTGAAGTATTTTTCGATGTATCTGTTGGTGTCGGTGTTGGCTTATCTGTGGGAACCGGTGTATCCGTCGGTATCGGCGTATCCGTCGGCACTGGTGTATCTGTCGGTGTCGGTGTGTCTGTCGGTATTGGAGTATCCGTCGGCACTGGTGTATCTGTCGGTACTGGCGTGTCTGTCGGCGTTGGCGTATCCGTCGGTGTTGGTACAACCACTTTCACGGTGTAACTGAAAGTAAGTTCCTGATAACCCGTAGCAGATACTGTAATTTCATAGGTCCCCTCATCTACAATCGGCGCTGCATCCGTTTTAAGAGTACCATCTTCATTGATGATCACTACGGCTCCTCGCCCGCTTGCCGCATAACTGGTTCCATTTACAGATACAGAAACGATATTTTTCATATAATCTGCAAAATCTTCTGTGGCATAGCCCTCCGCCGTTACAAGCGCCGGATTACTGTTGTCATGATTATAAACTGCCGGCATCTCTTCCGTAAACAGGATAAAATCTGTGGTCATAGCTGCGTATTTGCCGCTCTTATCACGTACAGTCAAGGTATATTCTCCTTTGGCCGCATTCTGATAGGAAAGAACCCCATCAGCCACATCTGCCTCAAGACCTTCCACCTCATATTCCGCATCAAAATCCTCTGGCAAACCATTCACGGTAATACTGGTTCTGCCTGCTGTGACTGACGCATTTTCCACCTTTACATCACCATTGAATTTAACCGGTACGTAAACGTCTGCCGGAATGCTGTAAATTCCTTTGCTTGTGTAATACGTAATCTTGTCAATCGTCTGTCCCATCATGGCTGCATAGTGTTCAGAGGATGTGGGACAATTATGCACACTTTCTGTAAATCCGGTGCACCATGCCAGTTCTGTTCCTCTCCAGATATTTTCCAGATGACGGAGACCATAGTCATTTCCTTCTTTTGTGCTGAGAATCACACCATATACTTTATCCTTATTGTTATCAATGTCCAGACCATCCAGACTCAACTCATAGTCTCCGTAGCTTGATTCGGTAGTAAACTCAATATTTACATTCTCAAGGATCTGCTCTTCGCCTACCACGTTTCCAAAGGATAAGGTTCCGTCAGCCTTCACCGTCACTTCTTTATAATAAGAAGGTTTTTCGTCCATGATATAGTAAGCATAGCTTGGATTTTCAAACAGAGCATCCCTTCCACTGTAAGTTGTTGTGGATGTCTGTCCGCGGTTTGTCACTGTTATTTCGATAGAATCCTGTTCTGTTACCTGCTTATAAGCAGAGAGATCCACATCGGCCCCTACCTTAACCGGAAATGTAATGCCGGTAATATCACTTCCATCGCTATTCACATGGTAAGAACCTCCTGCAAGAGAAGCTGTTCTTGTTTTATTTAAAGTGGCGGAAGAAAATGCATCTACTGCAATCCCATTATTTACATCTGCCGCATAAAATTCATCATATGGAATATTCATCAGAACATATCGTTCCTCATTCTTCACAAGTGCCTGTATTGCAGCATTCAGATGTGCTGTTGCCTCATCCACTGCTGACTGACTATGTTTTGCCGCCAATTCTTCCCTGGCTTCTGACAATTCTGTCTGCATGGATGCCCAACTTTCAGCTGTATAATCACTTTCATTCAATGCATCAGCATCGGCAATCGCTTTTTCAAGCTTACTGGTATCCCAAACAGGATCTTCTTTGACAATATGATCCGCAGTTGCCTCAAACTGATACGTATAATCTGCATATCCCAGTGCATAAACAGTCAACGCCCAATACCCTGTGCCGTCTGTTCCTTCCGGCAATGTGCAGCGAAGAGAATCTGTCAGTCCAAGCTGTATGCCCATAGACTTGTGCATCCAGTTATCGGCAGCAAATTTGGTTCCAAAAACTGCAACTGGCTGACTGTAGGTATGATCATTTCCATAATAGGTCCATTTCACCGTCTGCATATTGGCTGCCAGATCACCATAATCTCCATTCAGGTCTACGCGGAGAAATTCACCATAAGAACCATTGGCCGGCTTCACCTCAGGAATAATACCAGCTGCCGTTTTCAGTTCCGTATCCTGAAGTCCGGATTCACTTCCTGACGTTCTGCCTGTGAAGGTAAAGGAACCGTCTTCCCCTTTAACCGCAGTCTTCAGTCCATTGGTATCCTCTGTCACATTCGCTGCCACACCAGTATACGAATTCAGATTATTTTCGCTGAAACCGCCCGAAAGGGTTTCACCATTCTCCACAACTTTATATTTTTCACAGAATGCTTCATAATCATCGGATGCAACTTTTACCGGCACATACTTAAGTCCGGTCACTACGTAACGCTCAATCTGACTTTTATCGTATGTCACTTCGGTCCCATCCGTCAAAACTACGGTTGTCGCCCCTTTATAATAGGAAACATCATATGTAGTTCCATCCTTCATATAAATAACAGCACTGCACTGAAAACTTCCTCTGTGCAGTCCATGATTGGTAGTTGCACGGGATACTGTGTCAAATGCTCCTTTATCAAATTCTCCCTTTGCATCCTTCTCATAAGAGGATGCTGCATTTCCTGCCGCCTGAACACCTTCCGCTGCCCAGTATTCTGCCCATCTCAATCCTGCATAGACATACCGGTATTCCTCTGCCTTCTTCTCATATGTAAATTCCAGATTTTGATAGCCTGTGGAAGAAACAACAATCTCAAAGGAATCCCCCTCCGCAAACGGGGCCGCATCTGTTTTCAGCGATCCATCCTCACCAATAAGAACGGTCGCGCCTCTGCCGCTTGCCGCATAGCTTTTTCCATTCACGGATACGGAGGTAATATTCTTCAGGTAATCCTTAAACGCAGCCTCATCGTAGCCTTTCGCAGTTATCACAGCTGGCATACTACTGTCATTATTATATTTTGCCGGCATATCCTCTGTATAAAGGATGAAGCTAGTCTTTAACTGCGCATATTTTCCGCTTCTGTCCTGAATGCTAAGTGTATAAAGTCCTTTATCTGCCTCACTGAATGTGAGCATTCCATGATCCACTGTTATACCGTCCAGACCCTCTACATCATATCTGGCATCATAATCATCCGGTAATCCTTCAATCTCTATCTTTGTCTTTCCTGCTTTTACTGAAGCATCCTGTACCTTCACGCCTCCATTGAACTTTATTGGTACATAAATGTCATTCAACAGAATTTCATAGATACCTTTACTTGTATAATACGTTACTTTATCGATTGTCTGTCCCATCATAGCTGCATAGTGGGCGGATGACGTAGGGCAATTATGAACAGCCTGTGTAAATCCAGTGCACCATGCAAGCTCTGTTACCCTCCAGATATTTTCCAGATGGCGAAGACCGTAATCATTTCCTTCCTTCGTACTTATAACCACACCGTACACGGTATCTGTGCCTGAATTGATATCCAATCCGTCAATCGCTAACTGATAGTCCCCATAACTGCTCTCTGTACTGAGTTCGGCACTTGCTCCTGTCACCTTCTGCACGTTGCCTACCGTTTTTCCAAAGGATAAACTTCCATCTGCAAGAACCTTCAGTTCCTTATAGTAAGCCGGCGTTTCACTGAGTACATAGTAGGAATAGCTTGCACTTTCAAACAATGCATCCTTTCCGCTATAGGTTGTTGTAGAAGTCTGTCCCCGATTGGTTACCGTGATTTCCACAGAATCTGTATCCTTGATTCTCTTGTACGCAGAAAGATCCGTACCTTCCGGAACTTTTACAGGGAACGTGATACCAGTAATCTCACTGCCGTCACTCTTCACATGGTAGGAACCGCCCGCCAGACTTTTGGTTCTTGTTTTATTCAATGTTGCAGAAGAGAATCCATCCACCGGAATATTGTTGTTTACATCTGCCCGGTAAAACTGGTCATACGGGATATTCATAAGAACATATGAAATCTTTTCCTGTGCTTCTTTTGCTTCCAGTGCCTGAATCGCTTCTTCAAGCGCATTTGCTGCTGCCGTCACCTCATCCTGTGACTCCTTCTTCTCCAAAGCCTCTTTTGCCGCGGACAATTTTGCCTGCACCGCAGACCAGGAGTTTTCTGTATAATCTGCACTGGTCAGACCTTCTGCATGATAAATCGCCTGTTCGAGAGCCGCGGTATCTATGCTTGCACTGGTATCAACTGCCTGGCTCAGTGCAGAGGCTGCAGCGCTGATAATTGCCTTGGAACTGCAGGTTGCGGTACTTACAGTATCAATACCGTCAACACCGTTTTTCTGGATCATCTGTGCTGCAATTCCAGGTCTGCTGTCTCGTCCATTCATCGCCCGGTTGGCATACGTTACATTATCATCCTCGATCTTACAATCTCCGCTATATGTGACCGATGTAACTGCTCCCTGAGCAATCGTTACGGCAACCTTAATCTCATAGGCATCAAAGTCCTGAAATTCATCCGGATGTACCGTAGCTGTTCCAATATAGGTACCGTCTTTGTAACTTACTCCCTCTGCCTGCAGCGATACAGGAAAGGACCCTGCTGCCATAACTGCAGACATCATAACTGCCAGAGCTTTTGTCTGAAAATTCTTTTTTCTCATTTTTTCCTCCTTTATGATACTTTATTAAAAGTTAGCTATTGCTAACTATTAATCAAAAAATTATTCTCTCACCACAGATTTTCTTGCTTCCCGTTCCACAACATGAAGTATCTTTCCGGAAAGTATTCCGATCAAGGCTCCTGTGGCAGTTCCTGCCGCTAAAAGAGCCGGCAGGTAATAAAACAGATTCCGATTCCGTATGATCCAGGCAGCTGCCAAAAGCTGACCGATATTATGGCTGACACCGCCGATGATGCTCACCCCTACAACTGAAAACCCTTTCATTTTCCTTATAACCGCCATAAGCAAGAAGCTTAAAATCCCGCCAGCAAAACTGTACAGCAGCGATACCCCATTTCCAAACATATATCCCATAAGGAAAATGCGGATCATAGAAATCATCAGCACCTCCTGTGGTTTTAACAGATATAAACCGATCACAATCACCAGATTGGCTGCTCCCAACTTCATACCGGGAATTCCGAAATTAATCGGAATCAATACCTCCACATAACTGAAGACCATAGCAAGCGCTATCAGCATCCCGCAGCCTGCAACTTTTCTGCTCATTCCATTTCCTCTTTTCTTCTATGCAATACCAGGTGATTGCGAAACTCTTCCGGAGTGAGAACGAATTCTAAAACGCCTCCGGAAGAGTTTCGCAATCGCCCCTCTATACAATACACCAGATTTGTTTCACAAGCCCAGCCATAGAAACAGACACAAAAGCAAAACCGCACGAAAAACTGTAAATGTCACTTCATTTCCCCTTAACACCTTCACCCCGCAGGAAATATTTCCTCTGGGACAGGTATCCACACATTTCTGACACTGAAAACAATCTCCTCTTATCTCCATCGAGCCTTCGGGCGGCAATTCAATATCTGACGGACACTTTTTTGTGCAGGCACTGCAGTTTTTGATACACTGTTCTCTGTTCCTGTGAAGAGAGAAAAACGGCAGTATGGGAAGCAGGGAAAATACTGCCCCCATAGGACAGAAGAACCTGCAGAAGAATCTCTCCTGCACTGCCATCCCGACGATCAAAAGGAGCAGTAAGACAACTCCTGCCACATAGCCGCCCAACCTGAAGTTCCCTGCATGAATCATAGAAAACACATCCCATGGACTGGTGCCCTGCGCCTTTGCGTAAACACCCAGGAAGCACAGGATCACAATCACTGCAAGCACCACATATTTCAGACAGGAAAGTCTTGCATTCCACACCACTGGCAGCTTTACAGGTTTCTTTTTTAATTTCTTGCAGATCCATACATAAAGTGCATGTACTCCGTCTCCAAAGCTGCCGAAGGCACACGCAAATCCACAGAAAAATCTTCCGAATACAATCGTATAAGCACAAAGTACCAACAACACCGATACAAAAGAGGTAAGTTCTATTTTTGCTCCTGCTCCCAATTGCTGAAAAATATACTTTACACCCGAAAATGCCGCAGTAAACGCAGACGGCAAAAATAGAAAGTATAAGAGCTGAATCACTGCCCTTACCCATGTATGAATATTTCTTATGTCCTTTTTTGAAAGATTATGTATATCCATTCTCTTCATCTGATTATTCCGCCTTTTCCAAAGCCTGCCGGGCGGCATCCCGTATTCCCGTGGAACTGAAGGTTGCCCCGCTTATTGTGTCTACATCTGCAGACTGTTTTTCAATAATATCCGGTATGACATCCTGTGCCATCGCAAAGTAAGCGCCGTCTTCTTTTTCCGCCGATAAAATTTCAATGGCAGTGATTTTTCCCTCCTCCACTGTCACCTCAAGCGAAATCGGCCCGCCGAAGCCCTCCGCCTCGCCAGCGTAAACTCCATCCTGATAACTCTGGGAATTTTCTTCGTCACCTGATTGTTCATTTCCCTTTGCAAGCCTGGCGCTGGCCAGTTCTGCATGTAATCTGGCAATCTCATCCTCTTTTTCCCGTTTTTCCAAAGTCGTATTATATCCCAGCAAAACTGCCGCAATCACCGCCAGATTCAATATTCTGATACAAAATGACTTCATATTCCATCTCCATTCTGCTTATTCTTTGATTTTTCCGGCAATCTCCAGCGCCTGAGTACAAGCCTCTAAAATTGCCTTCGACGAGCAGGTTGCCCTCGCTACTACATCGATTTCATCCAAAGTACCTTTTTCAAGAATCTGCGGAACGACTCCGGGTATACTGCTTCTTCCATCCACTGCCCATGCAATATAACGGTCATTCGAGGAAGGGCCGTCACCCAATACATCTGTAATATTGATAATTTTATCATCCTTTACCGTAATCTTCAGTGATAGATTGTAAGGCTCAAAGTCCTCATATTCATCCGGCATACATAACACAGAAGCCGCATACTCCCCATCTTCATATATCGTCTCCGTCTGATCTTTGTCTCCGTCCTCACCGGAGTCTCCGTCAGTTTCTCCCTGATTTTCATCTCCTCCCGGTTTCTCTTCTCCACCTTGATTTTCATCGTTATCAGAAGGGTTCTCTTCCTCATCCCCTCCTTGATTTGTGACTTTCCAGGCTTCTTTCAATGCATTCTCCACAGCTTCCAAAATACCTCTGGAACTATATGTAGCGCCCGTCACCGTATCTACCTCTGTACTTTGATTCTCAATCATAGCATCTGTAACCTTCAGTGCCCTTGAGAAAAATGCTTCATCATCCTCATTTTCCAGAATCAGAATCGCTTTGAGCATATCCTTCTGAATCACCACCGCTGCCTTAATCTCTCCCAGATATCCTTCCCCGATGCCATAATAAATTCCCTCTTTATAGGGGAACTTCCCTTCCGGAATCTGTGTTTCTCCGTCATCTGGGCTGTTTCCATTTCCCCCTGACTCTCCGGAACTAATTCTGTGCGCTTCTTCCAATGCGTTCAAAATTGCATTTTTGATTCCCCTGGAACTAAAAGTGGCTCCGGATACCAGATCCACATCTGTACTCTGCGTTTTTATTACCTGATCTGTTACCGCTTTTGCCCTGTTGAAAAATGTTTCATCATCGGATGTCTGCGTGATCAGGATATTCTGTATCATATGATTCTGAAGCACGACAGCAACGGTAACCTCACCGCGATACCCATCTGCAGTTCCATAATAAATACCATCTGCATAAGGAAAACTTCCGCTGACCGCCGGTTTTTCAACCTCCGTACTCTGTGCCGGCTTTTTTGATACCGCATTTTCCGAACCGGATACCGCCGCCTGACTCAGGGCATCCCGGACAGCTTCTATAATTCCCATAGAACTGTATGTGGCTCCTGACACCGTATCCACATTGGTGCTCTGGGTGGAAATCATGTTCTGAATCAATACAGAGGCTTTTTGGATAAAGCTGTTGCCATCGCTTGTCTTTGTAATTTCTATTGAGGCAATCTTCCCTCCGCTGATCTCTACCTTAACCGTAAGAGGACCTCCAAAACCGGTTCCGGTGCCGTAATAGGTACCGTCTTTATACGCCGCTGCATCCGATACCCTGGTGACTGTTCTGGATGGGGTATCACTGGCAGCTGTTCCTCCAGAAGCTGTCGGCTGCTTTGTATCAGGTTCACCCGTCAGTGCATTCTTCACGGCACTGATAATTCCTTTAGAACTGTACGTGGCTCCTGAAATTACATCTACATCCAATGTCTGGGAATCTATGATTTTATCAATGACTCCTTTCGCACGGTTAAAAAATGCTTCATCATCTCCCTCTACTTCGAGCACATTGACCGCAACTATTTTTTTATCTTTAATTTCTACCGCCACTTTGATTTTTCCTGCGAATCCGGTACCTGTTCCTTCATACGTCCCATCTTCCAAATTAAAGCTGCCTTTTCTGGTATCCCCCTTTGCAGAAGCCTCTCCTTCACCCTGATCCTTTGTCTTTATTTTCCTATCCCCAACATCTTCCTCCACCGCAGGAGGCAATTCATCCACCGCATATACAGGTTCCGTATAGCCATGGAGCGAAATCCCCGCACATACCATAACCAAGGCTGCCGGGATAGTTTGAACTAATATCAAAAGCTTTTTCCAACTACTCATACTGCTATTCTTCCCTCTCTAGTTAGTTTTAACTAATTAACTCGTATATAATACCACAAGATATTTTTTATGTCAATTCTATACAAAAAAAATTTTAAAGCACCCCCAGACAGTTTAACACTTTATACGAATAACAAAAAAATCCGGCTGAAGGAATCCTGACCCTCTCTTAGCCAGTCTCCTTCTCCGGATATTCTTCAGGCAATTTTATCAAATTCCAAACATCGCCAGGAACACAGAACCTATCAATAACACTATATAGGAACGCCGAAACTTCAACTTATAACAATAACCAACAATCCAATACAGGAACCACATTCTAAGGATTTCCAATAAAATGACGAAATCTTTTGAACGAATCAGAAGCAGAATGCTGCTGAAAACGCTTCCTAATAACAAAATTAATCTACATATATCACCAATGTAAAACATCACATCCTTAAATCTCGTGCGCCCGGAAAAATATACAATTCCCTTTGTATATACACCTTTACCGGCTTTAAGATCATACAAATCGCCTGTAAAGTAAAAAAGAAAAATAATATTTAAAGCTATACATATAAAAAATTTTAACGGATATAATTGAAGCTTTCCATTCGCCGCCAAATACCATTTAAGAACTAAAACAATGAGAGATACGAAAAAAAGCGCAGAAATAAGGGCTAACGATTTTTTCAAAGGAATGCCAAGTAACATCTTTTGCTTCTCTTTCACACGCGCTGCATTCTTTTCTGAATCATCAGCAGAAGAACTTCCAAACAGAACAAACTGAATATTCTCGCAGACGCTCTCCCATGTTCCGGCTTTCATATTCTCAATTTCTGTGTCAATCTGTTCATCCAAATATTTACAATAAAGTACATATGATCTTGGAATCCCGGTATCTTCATGCCGAAATTTTAGTATACTGGCTAATCTACCAATCATACCACAAAGATAATAGCCTTCTGCCGCCTGTCTTTCTATGAAATTTACCAATGCATCATTCTCGTAAAATTGATAGTTATTATATACAAACTTATGCCGCTGTTTCATAATCCTACCTCCCACTATAGTCTGCCACTGCTTCTACATATTGCTGATTTCGAATGAATTCTCTCTCCCCTCATATAATTAAGGCAATCCGCCGCTGTCACATTCATTCATATGGTTCATCACTTAAAATGATACCAGAGACAAAATAATAATTAATGCTAACGACAGAAAAGTCCGGCTGAAGGAGTCCTAGCCTTCTCTTAGCCAGTCTCCTCCTCCGGATATCTACACAATACTACAATTCACAATCTTATGTACACCCCCTGTTGTTGTAACAAACAATCAACTAACAGACATATCAAGACTTTCTACCAAATCTTCTTTTGGTACAAATGCGAATTATAATATACTTTTATTACCTTTTCTCGTAAAACGATTCGCTACGTTAACTCTTAGTAAACAATAAAATGTTCATAACTGATTTCCTGATGATATGTTCCTGTACATGCAGTATTTGCATAAAATTTATTAATATATTTGTAGTCAAAAGCCCCATGCGTATACGTTGTATATTTATAACCTAAGTACTCTGTTTTGGCATTCACTGTGCTAAGAGTCGATATAACCGAAGCAGCCATTGTTGCTAAGCTAACCGCTATTCCAATATATCCATAGGCTTGCCCCAAAATAGTACTTAATACAGTAACTGTAATAGCATCAAGCGCCTTTCCTAAAGAAATGTTTTGTGTACCAGAAGATAAATAGTCATTATAATCAGAAGCCTTCAAACTACCATATGGTGAAAGGGATTTTGTTCCCTTCCAAATGGTTCCCCGCGGCTCAATATCAGAATTATTTTCTGTAGTAGTTACTTCCGTAATTTCTACTTTATGTCCATCAAGAATCAAACTTCCGTCTTCTTCAAAAGTAAGTACGTCACATTTCTCCCCGGCATTAACCATCAAACTAACACTTCCAGAATCATTTTCTTCCAAAACCACTGTTTCAAGAATACCATTATAATTCATAAGATACTCATTACCGTTTGCTGTCACATTAATTTTCTCAATGTAAGATGTATCAACATGGCAATAATTTAATGTTTCCATCTCTGACTTGATCTGTAAAGACTGTGTTTCCGTGAGAATCTTTCCAGTCAATATTGAGACCTCTGTTTTAGCAGATACTTGTAAATCACTTGTCGATGTTGCAAGCGTATTAACCGCCGGATACATAGAAATTACCAAAGCCATAAAAGCGCAAATTAAACGTTTCATTTTGCTCCTCCTTTTCTATCCTATACCTTCAAAACTCTGCTTTTCATTAGATTTTCATATGCCGATTACGAATCTCAGATTTACTTCTCATTCAGTGCAATTTCTTTAAAATGCTATTTTTTATACCTGCACTTTTCAATAATTCATGGGACTCATCTCCTTTCTATAATGAACACCGCTTAAGTAAAATCAGATTTTTAACTCTTTTTATAATGAATATCAAAAATATTTTATATTTTCTTTCTATTGTATTAATAATTATACAACTCTTTTTTTATGTATGCAATCAAAACCAATCGCAATATTCGACACAGAATTGTATTATTCGACAAGCAGCGTAATTAAAACCGCCCAAGTCCTTACCCTTAAAGAACTTGAACGTTCAAACAGAACCTGTCATCCAACAAAACTCCGCTTCTATAAATAAACCCTTGCAGTCATAAGCGATATCCCACACCGCGTACGGTACAAATAAAGTTTTCCGCCCCCATCTTCTTCCGTTTATCACGCAGACGGTTGCCATTGGCATAAAACGTATTCTCATCTATATACAAATTGTTGTTCCAAAGATACTCTATGATTTCTTCCCTGATACACAGACTTTTCTTCATGAGGCAGACAAGGCTACGCATTTCATTTTTTGTAAGTTCTATGTCATTTTCATGATAGTATACGGCCATATCCGATAAGTTCAGTGACAGACCCCGCACTGTCATCACCGGACTATCCTTTCGCTTTAAAAGTCTGTCAATCCATGCAAGCAGTACCGAAGAATTGTACATCTTCCGCCCAATCTTTATACGCAATCTCTAATTCATCATACTTCCAGGTTTCACCTAAAATCCGGCTGACCACCGGTTCTTTTGAGGAGTCTTTCCGGAATCCAAGGGATGTATAACATCGATATGCAGATTCATTATTTTGAAACACGCCCAACGTCACTTTTTCTACTTTCAGTATTTCAAATGCATATTTTAATGCCAGGGACAACATACCTTTTCCATATCCCTTCCCCCGTTTGGTATCATCCACGATGATAAACCCAAACCGCAGAATTGTTTTCTCCTCGTCTAAAAAACGCATAATCAAATGCCCCACAACTTTGTTATCATCCAAAGCTGTCATTTCAAAAAAATCGTCTTTATCTGCATAGGCAGCATATTTTTCATTCATATCCTCTGCACAGATTGGAAATTTACGATATTGATCTGCACTCCATCTGTAAAATGTAACTTCATCTCTTATCCAACTTACAATATACCTTGCATCACAACTTTTATAAGGTCTTAGTCTTAACATCTCTTTCTCCTAACACTCTCCATTGTCACTTTTGCATCCCACATTCATTTTTAGTATAGCGAATTCCTCTGTAAAATGCAATTTGCAGGGCAACTAAAAAACAGACGCTTCGTCTGAAACGCCTGCTCCTAGTACAACGAACACTATTCTTCTGCATATGCAGCTCCCACGCCCACTTTGGTTTTCTGTACCTTCTTCTCTTCCCCGGGAACCAGCCAGGTTACTATCTTTACCATCAGCCAGATAAATGGCAGCCAAAGAATCGTATTTACCATATTAAAGGATGTATGTGCATTGGCAATCTGCCGGGAGATTACATCGATTTCTGCCCCTTTCGGAGAGATATACTCCACGAATCTTACAAACCACGGTATGATCCAGAGAAATACAAAACTTCCCACGATATTGAATACACTGTGGGCGACTGCCGTCCGTTTTGCATTGGTGGACTGTCCGATACTGGCGAGCAGTGCGGTAATCGTTGTTCCGATGTTATCACCCAACAGAATCGGAATCGCGCCTGCAAGACCGATTACACTGGATACCCCATCCGGTCCTGCCTGAGATGCCAGATTCTGCAACACTGCAATCGTAGCACTGCTGCTCTGTACCACCACGGTCATCAGCGAACCACCCAATACGCCCAACACCGGCACATCAGAAACCCTGGAGATCATCTCTACAAAAATTGGACTGGATGCCAACGGCTTCATCACATCTCCCATCGTCTCAATTCCAACGAACAAGATACCAAACCCTAAAATCACCTGTCCAATCTCTTTCGCCTTTTCTTTCTTCCCACAGAAATAGATCGCAAATCCAACAAATACAATCGCCCATACATAGTCACTGAGCTTAAAAGCCAGCAACTGAGCTGTCATGGTAGTTCCAATATTAGCGCCCATAATAACAGAAATTGCCTGCGGCAAGGTCATCAGACCGGCGCTTACGAAACCGATTACCATAACTGTGGTCGCACTGCTGCTTTGAAGCACCGCTGTTGTCAATGCACCTGCCAGAACTCCCATCAAAGGATTACTGGTCAGGAAAGACAGAATACTCTTCATCCGCTCGCCCGCCGCCTTTTGCAGATTGTCACTCATCATATTCATACCAAACAGGAACAACGCCAGTCCACCCAGTAATCCAAATATTGTTTCCATATTATATGCTCTCCTTTTTCCGCGTCAGCATCTCTCACGCTGCCAGGCAGCTTTCCCTGTACTGCTCATGCTGCCGTCTTATGCCTTAGTTTACATGCTGTATTATAAAGGTTCAGAAAACGGTCATCTATCAAGGTTCTTTCAAATCTATGTTAAATCTATGTTAAACCATCAAAAACTTTTAGAGACATTAGATAAACTTTATAAAGTCCGGATAAAACATACTTCCATTCGACAGAAAGCTTTTTTTACCAATTGTATTTCTAAAAAATTTGTCGTATAATAGGAACGATTTCTACTTAGTTAAATGTATGCTGAAGTTTTGGCAGTCATGTATCTTTTCGCAGAAGAATTCATCTGCCTGTCAAACTTATCATACACATAAATTGACGACTGGGAACGTTTAGTCACTATAAGGAGTTTTTTTATGAATACATATACACTTGGTATCGATATTGGCTCTACCACTGTAAAAATTGCACTTCTGGATGAACAGCAGAATCTTCTGTTTTCTGATTATGAGCGGCATTTTGCCAATATTCAGGAAACCTTAGAATCTCTGCTTTCCAAAGTACACGATCAACTGGGGGAGATTATCTTAAGCCCGGTCATCACGGGTTCCGGCGGCCTGACGCTTGCCAAACATCTGGGAATTCCCTTTGTTCAGGAAGTAATCGCCGTATCCACTTCACTGAAATCTTACGAATCAAAAACCGATGTCGCCATCGAACTGGGCGGCGAAGATGCCAAAATCATCTATTTTGAAGGCGGCAATGTGGAACAGCGTATGAACGGAATCTGTGCCGGCGGCACCGGCTCTTTCATTGACCAGATGGCTTCCCTTCTTCAGACCGATGCAAGCGGATTGAACGAATATGCCAAAAATTACAAATCCATTTACCCGATTGCCGCACGATGCGGTGTATTTGCAAAGACAGATATCCAGCCCCTGATCAATGACGGTGCAACAAAAGAAGATCTGGCAGTCTCCATCTTTCAGGCTGTTGTAAACCAGACCATCTCAGGACTTGCCTGTGGAAAACCGATTCGGGGACATGTGGCATTCCTTGGAGGACCGCTGCATTTCCTTTCCGAATTAAAGCAGTGCTTTATCCGCACCTTGAAACTGGATGAAGAACATACCATCGCGCCGGAACACTCCCATCTGTTTGCCGCCATCGGCAGTGCATTAAACGCAGATGAGAAGGTGCAGTTATCTCTGGAACGTCTGATTGAACAGCTTCATAACAAAGTAAAACTGGATTTTGAAGTAGAACGTATGGAGCCGCTTTTTGCTTCTCAGGAAGAATATGATGCGTTCAGCAGCCGTCAGAGTCAGAACAATGTGGCAACGGGTGATTTGTCCTCCTACGAGGGTAACTGTTATCTGGGTATTGATGCCGGATCCACTACCACAAAGGCTGCACTCGTCGGAGAAGATGGTTCTCTCTTATACAGCTTCTATCGTAATAATGAAGGAAATCCATTGGCTACTTCTATCCGTGCCATTCAGGAAATCTATGAACAAATGCCCTCATCGGCTCATATTGCCTATTCCTGTTCTACCGGATACGGCGAGGCTCTGATCAAAGCGGCACTGATGTTGGATGAAGGCGAGGTGGAAACTGTATCTCACTATTATGCCGCCGCTTTCTTCGACCCGAACGTAGACTGTATTCTGGACATCGGCGGTCAGGATATGAAATGTATCAAAATCAAGAATCACACGGTAGACAGCGTGCAGTTAAACGAAGCCTGTTCCTCTGGCTGCGGTTCTTTCATTGAGAACTTCGCACAGTCTTTGAATTACAGTGTTCAGGATTTTGCGAAAGAAGCATTGTTCGCGCAACATCCGATTGATCTGGGAACCCGCTGTACCGTATTTATGAATTCCAAGGTGAAACAGGCACAAAAGGAAGGTGCTTCCGTCGCAGATATCTCCGCCGGACTTGCATACTCGGTCATCAAGAATGCCCTTTACAAGGTCATCAAGGTTTCCAATGCCTCGGAACTTGGAACACACATCGTCGTACAAGGCGGAACCTTCTACAACGATGCGGTTCTCCGCAGCTTTGAGCGCATCGCAGACTGTGAGGCGATCCGTCCGGATATCGCCGGTATCATGGGGGCCTTCGGCGCTGCCCTGATTGCCCGTGAGCGTTACAGTGAAGACAAAGAAACCACGATGCTTCCGATCGAAAAGATCAACACCTTGCAGTATTCCACCACGATGGCAAATTGTAAGGGCTGCACCAACAGCTGCCGCCTGACCATCAACCGCTTTTCCGGGGGACGTCAGTATATCAGCGGAAACCGCTGCGAACGTGGAATCGGAAAAGAAAAGAACAAAGACCAGATTCCGAACCTGTTCGATTACAAATATAAAAAGTTATTCGGCTACACACCGCTTCCGGAAGATGAAGCCATCCGCGGAAAAGTGGGAATTCCCAGAGTATTGAATATGTTTGAGAACTATCCGTTCTGGTTCACCTTCTTTACGAAGCTGAAATATCAGGTAGTCCTCTCCCCGACTTCCAACCGGAAGATTTACGAACTGGGCATCGAATCCATTCCCAGCGAATCCGAATGCTACCCTGCCAAACTTGCCCACGGTCACGTAACCTGGCTGCTGAAACAAGGGGTAAAGTACATCTTCTATCCCTGTATTCCCTATGAGCGCACAGAGTTTAAGGAAGCTGTCAATCATTTTAACTGCCCAATCGTTACCTCCTATGCGGAGAATATCAAAAACAACGTGGATGAGTTAAATGATCCGTCCATCACATTCCGTAATCCCTTCCTGGCATTTACCAGTGAAGAGATTCTGGCTGACGGTCTGGTAAAAGAATTCTCTCAGATTTCGGAAAGAGAAGTACGCCTGGCTGTACATGCCGGCTGGATGGAACTGGAACATATGAGAAAGGATATCCAGAAGAAGGGCGAGGAAACCCTTGCCTGGATGAAGAAAAACCATAAACGCGGAATCGTCCTTGCCGGACGTCCTTATCACATTGATCCGGAAATTCATCATGGAATCCCGGAGATGATCAATTCCTATGGAATCGCCGTGCTGACAGAAGATTCTGTCTCCCACCTGACTCCTTTGGAACGCCCGCTCCGTGTCAATGACCAGTGGATGTACCATACCCGTCTGTATGCGGCTGCCAACTATGTCAAACTCCGGGATGATCTGGATCTGATTCAGCTCAACTCCTTCGGATGCGGTCTGGATGCGGTCACCACAGATCAGGTATATGAGATTCTGACCCAGAGCAACAAGATTTATACCTGCTTAAAAATTGATGAGGTCAACAACTTAGGCGCGGCCCGGATTCGTGTCCGCTCTCTTCTGGCGGCTCTGCGCGCCCGGGATAAGGCAAAAGAACCACGCAGAATCGTACCTGCTTCCATCCGGAAAGTATCATTTACCAAGGAGATGCGAAAAGACTATACGATTCTCTGCCCGCAGATGTCACCGATTCACTTTTCCATCCTGGAAGCGGCATTTAACGCCAGCGGTTATCATCTGGAGGTTCTGCCCAACGACAACAAAGAAGCGGTGGATGTGGGACTGAAATATGTCAATAACGACGCCTGTTATCCGTCTCTGATGGTAGTCGGCCAGATTATGCAGGCACTTTTGTCCGGCAAATATGATTTAAACAAAGTGGCAATCATCATGTCACAGACCGGGGGCGGCTGCCGTGCTTCCAATTACATCGGTTTCATCCGCCGTGCGCTGGAGAAAGCTGATCTGTCACACATACCGGTCATCTCCATCAACTTAAGCGGTCTGGAGAGCAACCCCGGCTTTAAGATTACGCCGAAGCTGGCTCTGCGCCTGTCTTATGCCGCTGTTTTCGGAGATATCCTTATGAAATGTCTCTACCGTATGCGCCCTTATGAAGTGAAGAAAGGTTCTGCCAATCGGCTTCACCGTAAATGGGAGAAAATCTGTATTGACTTTGTAAGCGGTAAGCATGTAAGCCATACCAGATTCCAGCAGATCTGCCGGACCATTATCCGGGATTTCGACCGTCTGCCGATTACCGATGAACAAAAACCACGTGTGGGAATCGTAGGTGAGATTCTGGTGAAATTCCTTCCCGCAGCTAACAACCATCTGGCGGAATTATTGGAAAAAGAAGGGGCAGAAGCTGTCTGCCCGGATCTGATTGACTTTATGTGCTACTGCTTTTATAATACAAACTTCAAGGTGGAGCACTTTGGGTTTAAAAAGTCCGGCTCCACGATAGCAAACATGGGCGTTGCATTTATCAACTGGCTCCGTGATGCTGCCACAAAGGAATTCAAAAAAAGTAAACATTTTACTCCGCCTGCCAAGATTGATGATCTGGCAAAGATGGCATCACCGATCGTATCTGTGGGTAACCAGACTGGTGAAGGCTGGTTCCTGACAGGAGAGATGATGGAACTGATTCACAGCGGTGTTCTGAACATCGTATGTACCCAGCCATTTGGCTGTCTGCCGAACCATATTGTAGGAAAGGGTGTCATCAAAGCAATCCGCAAAGAATACCCGCAGGCAAATATCGTGGCAATTGACTACGATCCCGGCGCTTCCGAAGTAAACCAATTGAACCGCATCAAACTGATGCTTTCCACAGCAAATAAAAATCTGCTAAGCAATTAGTGCACAGCTCCTTTTTCATACAAAAAGTCCGGTTCCCTTATCTTATGCGGGAACCGGGCTCTTTTACCCCAAAATTATTTATAATTTTTTTGAGATATCATGCTCTAACTTCCTGATTAAAAGATGAACCACTCGAACAAGATATACACTCAAGATAAAAAGCGCCAATTGACAAGACAACATATAAAGCAGCAACTATCATACTAATATTTGTAGAAATGTCTACATTTGCAGTCATGTGTATTATATTGCTCTTGTTCATTATACTTAAATCGCATTAATTGCACATCTAGTTACTAATTCCTCACTTGCACCCAGGCGAAAACTAATAGTCCCCTTTGTAAAACCACTTAAAGCGGTACCTTTATATCCAAGACTATAATAATAGTCACTTGGACCACTCCGGGAATAATTTGTCCCTACACTCGGGGCATATATTTGATTTCCATAACCAGAATCAGCACCTTTATATCCTACATGAGTGCCTGTTTCAGAAAACGCATCACCATAAACATGATATCTTAAGTACAATGCTTCGCACCAGTAATTACCATTATTTTGCACAACACCGCCACTTACCTTTGTTAACATTACATAGTTCCAAGGATCTCCATTAAAAGATTTCGTGTTATAGGTAATACGATTGTAGATAATTACTCCCTTCATTTGACCCTGAGTGGTGTTTTCAAGTGAATAAAGGCTGACCTGAGTAGCCTCAAAAGTATTTTCGGCTACTTTTTTTAAGTTATAAAGTTTTTTAACATCTGCATCTTTACTTTCATAATCCGCTTCATCCGCAGTACCTTCAAACAGAGCCTGCGCAATACCATTCTTGTCATTTGTCCCAACTGAATAAGTACCATTTTTATACTCCTCAATAAGCTCGTAGACATCCGCTGGTATATCCCCATCTCTATATGGCATTTCACTTGAAATTTGAGTAGCATACACATTCAATGGTGCAACTAAAAATATGACTAATGTCAGGAAACAAGACAAAATTTTTTGTTTTCTCATATTATTTGTGCTCCTTTCATTTTCTTTTAAGTTCGGCAATAAAAGTTACTATAACTACAGTAAATATAATCGTACATTGCGCCGGACAATACAGCAAGAAATGATTTAATAACTTAAAATTAATCTCTGGAATAAACGATATAGCAAAAACAATAGTAACCAATAGTATTCCCCAAATACTTCCTGTATGAATACCGGAATTTTCTTTCACACGCCTAAAGGATCTTTTGCATAGTAATATTACATACAATGCAATAATAAAATTTGATATTATTTCAAATGGCACTTCTTTTTCATAAACAGGAACGTATTGATACTTTATGGAAATTACTCTTTCCAATAAGGTATATGAAAGCAAGAGTATGAGTGGCATTAAAAAATCAACAAACCATCCAATAATCCTTTTCATAGAAAATCCTCCCTCGTATTTATTTGTTGATACCTCTATTCATATATAACCATTGGACTCCCCTCCTTCTCCGCTATACATCTTTCGATAACAAATAGTGTCTAGAATTATACAAACCGAATTTTCATTATAATTCAATATATGAATCTAATTATTTCGAATTCTCTTTATTATATTAACAATTATACATATATTCTAAAAATTGTTCAAGTAGAATCAATCGCATTTTTCGACATACAATTGTATCGTTCGACAAAAAGCAACAATATATACCACTCATTTCAAGTCAATGCATTTTAAAAGGTATACAAAACCAATCAGGGCGTGTAAGAATATCTTCGAACTCTGTTCCTTACCAACAGCACCTAGTCAAGACCACCGGCTTAGCGAGTGGCTTGCTCTGCCTCTATAAGGCGCTATTACCTGCTTGCGCCCGGAAGGCGCACTGAAGTTCTGCCAACTGCACCACATTCACAGCTCCTTTAATATAAAAAAATGCCTTCGGCATCTCAGCTCCCCTGCCCCTCAATCTTGAGGGGTAATAAGGGCCTGCTTTATGACCCGCTTTGTTTCATAATAATCTCATGCTTCTATATTGACCTCTTTTAACCACCGTCTGTTTCATCATGCCCGCTTCCAGCGGGCATTTTTAATTTCAAGGGTTCTCCGAAAGGAGAACTTTCCTTTAATAAAAAAAGAGGCTTCGCCCTAACGATTTTTGATCGTTAAAGCGACAGCCCCTTCTATTTGCACTTAGCCATTATTTTTCAGATAAAATACTGCCAGCTGTGTCCGATCCCGAAGCTGAAGCTTCTCCAGAACTGTGCTGATATAATTACGCACTGTTCCTTCGCTTAAATATAGTTTTTCGGCAATTTCACGGTTGCTCAAGCCTTCTGCGACAAGTGCCGTTACTTCCCATTCGCGTTCGCTCAATCCCAGGGATTCATAATCTGGTGCCCTTTTCTTACTCAGCAGATTCGGAAGCTTCGATACGATCTGCCCGCCAAATACACTTTGACCTGATTTTACTGCCTTGAGTGCCGGAGCAATGCTAGCGAAGTCCTGCTTCAGAAGGTAACCCTTTGCACCCATTTTTAATGCTTTGACAATATATTCGTCATCCGAAAAAGTAGTAAGAAACAAGATCAGGGCTTCCGGCTCCCGTTCCAAAATCTTTTCTGCAGCCTCCAGACCTGTCATTCCTTCCATCCGGATATCCATCAACAGAATATCCGGTTGATGTTTCTGATACAATTCAATTGCTTCCTGACCGGAATATCCGGTGGCTGCAATCTCAATCTCCGGTTCAGCTCCCAGAATAATTTCAAGCGAAGATGCTACCAGCTGGTCATCATCTACGATTACGATTTTCATCTTTTACCTGCTCCTTTCTCTATCTGTCACACACAAGTCTCAATTAGAACAGTAGACTTTTTAAGCAGTTTAAATGACTGCTATATTGTACTATACTCTTTCTCTTGTTATTATGAACTCTGATGAAGAAAAAAGCAAGGAAAAGAAAATCCTATAAACTATATAACAATCTATAGCAGTGCAACAGGGATTGAACGAAATACTAATTTTAAATTTTCATCACAGGATGAACCCCTTTCATAAATCACGTTGAAAAAACATTGAATTTTACAAAAGTCCATATCATGGCATAGAATATATATCTTGCAAGATCATATGCCATTAGCAGGTTTTGTGTCAAGAAAGTGAATAAAAATCCAGACTCCTTAAGGGTTCCAAAAGAAGCTAAATCAGTATATATTTCATTTAAAAATAATATTTCATTACATTTCTATCACCGGTGACCAAAACAACCCACGTTTTTGATTATCCTACTAAAAGAGCCTTATATGCATGGATAGAAAATGAAGGTATTAGATTGTCACCACGGAAGTAACCAAAAGATCGTGTAACCCTCGAAACTGATATAAGATAAAATCACTCCGTTTGGAGATTTATTTTATGACAAGTAAAAAGGATTCTCCACAAAAATCTGCCCTTTGTGAAACGATGGGCAGTTATCCACAAGAAAACAATGTAAAAGTCAAGGACGGAACTGACTTAAATTCCATTATGAAAGATATGATGTCAATCATACTGGAAGGTGGTCTGGATCAGGAACTGCACGAAGAACTCGGTTATTCTAAGTATGATTACCGAAACAAAGAAACAGACACCTCCAGAAATGGTCACTCCCAGAAAACCATGCATGCCAAGGAAATAACCACCAATAACATACATTGAGCGCCCTATGCATGAACTATACAATATCGAAATATCAGACAGCACAATTAGCAGAATTACTGATAATGTCCTCCCGATCCTAAAAAAGCTGAAACGGCCGCTGGAAGAGGTTTATGCGGTTATGTTTATAGATGTCGTCCATTACCATGTAGGAAACGATGGGAGAATTGCAAAACGTGCGGTTTATATTGCAATCGGGATTGATATGGAAGGTCATAAAGATGTCCTTGTAATGTACGTTAGGCAGAATTAGCGGAACTGCAGAACTTTTCTGAGTCAAAATGTCACTTACAACATCATCAAAATTGCCTAGTACTATATCCGGTTAGTTTCTAAACTATAACCGGATACAGCCTGGCCAATTTAAT
>UQAW01000063.1 GCA_900539175.1 uncultured Lachnospiraceae bacterium | reverse complement strand
ATGTTTTTAGGATTGCGGGAGCATGAAATGCGGAGCAATCCGTGTATCATAGGGGTCAAAAGGAATTTTGACCCCTATGATAAGCAATGTACACGTATGTAGGAAACTACTGCAAATATATTTTAAAGAAGGTTTTTTATGAGTTTAAATAAACAGACATTATCCGAACAGATTTATCAGATTTTAAGAAAAGATATTTTATCCCAAAGAATTCCCTGCGGTGCCAAATTAACTTTAAAAATGCTGCAGGAACGATTCGAAGTCAGTTCCACTCCCATCCGGGAAGCACTGACCCGCCTTACAGAAGAACAACTCATCACCTACTATTCCAACGTAGGGGTCTCTGTCGTCAGCCTGAATCAGACAGATATCTATGAAATCTACCAGTTCATGGGGGATCTGGACAGCCTGGCGATTCGCTATGCTTCGGAATATCCGGATCAAACTTCCCTTCTGAAAGAGTTGAAGGAAAATATTACAAAGATCAAAGCATGTGAGTATTTCTCCCCACAGTGGCAGAAATATTCCGATCAGTTTCACCTTATTTTTTATAAGTACTGCAAAAACAGCCGGCTGGTCCGTTCCGCCGAACGGATGCGCGGCCAGATGTCCATTATGGCATACCAATATGAAAAGCAGCCGGAAAAACAACAAAAAATTCAGGAGGAACATCAGGAAATCTACGGTCTCTACGAAGCCCGAAACTATGATGCTGCCGCAGCGCTCATGAAGGAACATCTGCTGCACTCTCTTCATTATGCACAAGAGATACTTCCGGAGGACAGGAGCCTTAAAAATTAATCCATGGAACAATAATAAAATTAATCTGACAGGAGGTAATTGTATGATAATAAAAATCCTGGTCTGCCTGGCTGCCGGTCTTGGAGCCGGAGTGGGAACGGGGCTTGCCGGACTTTCAGCAGCAGCCGTCATTTCACCGATGTTAATTACATTTTTAGGTTTCGATGCCTATGAGGCCGTAGGAATCGCTCTGGCTTCCGATGTTCTGGCTTCTGCTGCATCCGCCTATACTTACGGAAAGAATAAAAACCTGGATATTCGCAACGGATTGGTTATGTTATGTTCCGTACTTGTCTTCACCATGGTCGGAAGCTATACCGCATCCTTACTTCCAAACACCACCATGGGAAGTTTTTCCGTATTCATGACTCTCCTGCTTGGTATCAAATTCATTGTCCGCCCGGTCATGACCACCAGAGAAGTACAGGAGCAAAAAAGCAGGCGTACGAAAATCATCCAGTCTCTTCTCTGCGGCGCCATGATTGGATTTATCTGCGGTTTTGTCGGCGCAGGAGGCGGTATGATGATGCTCCTGATCCTGACCAGTGTACTGGGATATGAACTGAAAACAGCAGTGGGAACCAGTGTATTCATCATGTCCTTCACAGCATTTACCGGAGCTGTCTCACACTTTTCCATCAGCGGAAGCCTGCCGGATATGAGTGCGTTGCTTCTATGTATTGTCTTTACCCTGCTGGGTGCACAGATTGCTTCAAAGTTCGCCAATAAAGCCCCGGCAAAGACTCTGAACCGGGCAACTGGTGTTGTACTCTCCATCTTAGGTCTTGCGATGGTACTTGTGAAATACCTGTGATCATCTGCTTCACATAACACATTCTTACAAAGCCGGAGGCGACACCGCCTCCGGCTCTCCTACCTGAAATCCTCCCGTCTCCAAAATCGTTTTCGCCTTTTTTGTATTCTGATACCCCTGGATTTCCAGATATCCCCCTGTGACTTTGCTATCTGCAAAAATTTCTTTCATCTTTTTTTGCTGCATATAGATGTTTCCCTGTGGTTCCCTTAAAATTCCGCCGATTCCGGCTTTTTGGATGCTTCCGTCTTCTGTCATAATCGTAATCGAAAGTGCCCGGCAGGTTTCGATCCATTCTGTGATCTGACCTTTTCCCGGTGCACGTCCATTTGCATCCACAAAGGCAGAAAAGCAGTCCCTTCCCCAAAATAAGATCGGCATATCCCCCAGAAAAACTTCTTCTGTCCGTTCCCATTTCAGAGAAGGCTGCATGAGATCTATTCCCATCAGTTCCGTATGCAATGTATACCCCTCCAATTCGATCGTAACCAGAACGGAAGCTATCGCTTCAAACCGGCGTATCCCAGTGAGTTTCTGTAATTCTGAAACCATATCTTCTGTCAGCTCTGTCTCCCGGGCTATCGTAACCCGATAATACTGCTGCGCTCTTTGATACTCCCGCCAAAACCGTACCAGATTGGCAAGCACCAGGCACACTGCGGCACCGATCACAATCATCTTATAATAATTACGCTCTTTCATGGAAGTTCACTCTCTTTTTCCAATACTGCAGCCGCAGATACAGCCATAACAGGAGTAAAAACAACAACAACACAATTCCTGCCGCAATTGTAATCCACCATTGATTCGTCTGCGGCTCTTCCTGCTCCACTTTTAATTCCACAACCTGTGGTTTTAAAATTGTTGCATGAAACTCCTGTCTTTGTTCCACGACTTCTCCGTTTTCATTTTCATAGGAAAAAATAACGGTTCCCAAAGTATCACCATATTTTTCTTCGGAATCCTCCCCGGAGGCTTCTGTACTCTCCTTCATATCAAGCGTCCCGACAAAAACCGGAATTTCTCCATCTACGGCCGTTCCGCCCTCCACATGACCGAAAAACAGCTCTTGTTTCGGAAACAGACCTTTTCCCGCTATGCGTACCTTGGCATTATACAGAACGGAAAGCCCCGTATTTTGAATCTGAAAGGTTAAGGAATCCGTATCCGATGCATAGACATTTTCCGGAAAGGAAAGATTGACAAGTTCTGCCTGCTGAGGCTGCGAAATTCCAAATCCTGTTGTTTCTGTGGACGTGTAACGATTTCCTTTCGCATCCTCATATTCAAACTGAAGCTGTACAGATACAGGTTCTTCCTCCGCCTTCTTTCCTACGGAAATCCTCTGGAGAAATTCAATCTGTTCTCCGGCGGCGGCATGTTTCACATACCAGGAGTTTTTTTCAAAAGTAATGTCTTTTCGCTCTGACAAAAGCGTCACTTTCATATTTTCCACCGCCTGGCTGCCGCAGTTTTTTATGGTTAACTTCCATTCTGCTTCACTTCCCGCTTTGACCGAACCTCCGGGAATCACACCGGAACTATCGCTTACACAGCTGCTTTCCACGATGATTCTCGGCTGATGAAGAATTTCCTGTTCCGAACCTCCTTCCGGCTGTCCACCTTCCAAACCAGGCATTCCTTCTTCACCCGGCACTTCTCCTCCTGTACTTTTCCTCCCATCTTCCGCCTTCTGGTTATCTCCTGACCCGCTCCCCGGATTTTGATGTCCTCCATCTGATACATCTTTTCCCTCATTCTCACCATCTCCTGTTCCGTCCGCACTGATTCTTGCCTTTCCATCCGTAATCTCCACATAAATCGCAAATTCCTGCTGTAAATTTTCCCCTTCTGCCGTCTGCGCCGTAACTGATAAATACAGCGGATACTGTCCGTTCACCCGGTCTTTTTTCAACTGAATCTCACACTGGTAGAGATAGCTCCCGTCTTCTGACTGCCTGACCTGTTTCTGGTAGGTTTTGTAGTAAAATGGGCCGTCCTCATCCTTCTCAAACGTCACCCCTACCCAGATTCTGTTTTCTTTCAGCGCTTCCTCCGTCACAAACGGCACTACCAACAACATGGTATTTTCCGTAATGGTCGGCTCATATCCTCCGGAAAAGGAGTGCTCCATGCCTTCATATTCTTTTGCGCTGTCAATCCTGATTCTGCTTTCCCCATGAACCGGAACTGCGATTCCAAACAATATCAGAGCAATTAGCACGAGACTTGTTGCTTTTCTTCTGATTCTCATAATACTTTCATCCTCCCTCCGTCCATTTCATAAACCTGGTCACATAAAATCCGGATATCCTCACTGTTGTGACTGGCGAGAATAATTGTCTTTCCTTGATTTTTCAAGCCCAGAATCAGTTTCCGAATATCCGCCACGCCATGTTTATCCAATCCGTTAAATGGCTCATCCAGAATCAGAAACTCGGGATCCTCCATAATTGCCTGGGCAATGCCAAGCCGCTGGCGCATCCCAAGTGAATATTTGGATACAGACTTTTTTAGATCCGGATCAAGTCCCGCCTTACGGATTGCTTCGCGGATTTCCTCTTTTGAAATCTGCTTCCGAAGTCCCGCCAGTATTTCCAGATTTTGAAATCCGGTCAGGTTGGTTAAAAATCCCGGTGTTTCAATAATAACACCGATACTTTCCGGAAAATCCGTCTCTATACCGATTGCTTTTCCTCCGACCCATATGGTCCCTTCCGTCACAGGAAGAAAACCACAGATACATTTCATTAATACTGTTTTTCCGGAACCGTTATTTCCGGAAAATCCATAGACTTTTCCCTGTTCCATCGCCACATGGATATCACTCAGAACCAATTCCTCTCCGAATTTTTTCGTCACATGGTCAATTTCAATATATGGTCTCATACTGCCTTTCTCCTTATGTTCTGCAACTGTTTTGCATCCGCACAATTCCTGCCCCGCATAACGTATTACTTTTCATTTTCATATCTCCTGCAAACGGTAATGCAGCAGCAATCCGTGTAAGGACATGACTGCCGCGGAAACCACCGCCAGAAATATCCAAAGACCGGTTCCATCACTTCCCCAGAATTGTTCCGCCTGGATCCATTCCACAGGATAAAGACAGTACAGTTTGGGCAGATATCGTTCCTTTAAAATAATCAAAAGATAATAGCAGACAAAGGGCAGTCCGTATGCCATATAATAATTCTGGAATAATACTGCAAAAATCCCGGAAATCTCAGCCAGCATTCCACCCACCAGACAGATACGAAGCAACATTGCACCCGCATCAAGAAAACTCTCTATCGGAAAGTCTCCTTTTACTTCCAACGGATAAAGAAATAGAAAACAGCATATCAGCAGTATGACTCCCGCTGCGAAAAAGGTCAGAAACCCGCTGACATAAATCTGTATCGTCTTCCTTCGGATATATTCGCTTCGGCTGATCCGCGCCAGATACAGCTTTAAAAAACCGCCGGAAGCTTCCCGGACATACACCGCCCCCATCGGAAGCACCGCAGCAACAGGCAGCAAGAATCCCAAAATCCGCGAACCCAGAGCACTCTGATAGTAGAAAACAAATTGTCCGGTTTCCAATGGCAATTTTATCTGATAGAAAGGCACTGCCGCAGCCATCCCAATCAGGGCAAGCAGTACGGCGCTCCAAAATCCCTTTTCCCGTATCAATTCTCTCACAACTGTTCCCTCATATCTTCCTTCCACCTTTACACCGTTCCGGTAAAGGAACTGAAATTATAGTTCTTTAAGGTATGAAATGATAAGAAAGCCAGCACTGCCAGAATCCCACAAAACACCATGCAGGATTGCCAAATTGCCGGAAGCGAATCATATCCGAAATCATGCATCCCGTACGTGGCATGGTTTAATGGACTGATCCACCCTGTCAGTCTCCGGATCTGATACATTTCATATTCTTCTTTGTGCAGAATCCTTGCCAATACCCTCGGGTCTAACAGAAATCCAAATAAACTGTAGCCAAGTCCTGCTCCGATTGCCGCCTTCCTGCCGCATTTCATCTGGAAAAACAACATCAGAAAACTTAAGGTCAGCGCATAGCATATGAGCAGCAGGACAATCTGTCCCATACATTCATACGGGCTGGTACTCTCCATAACCTTTACGGTGGAAGGAACCGAAAGTTGCTTTCCCATCCCGGAATACCCCAGCAACGCCGCCGTCTTACTCCAGATATTTCCGCTGAAGGTTTTCTTCATACAAAGCAGACTTGTCACCAGAAGCACATATCCCATATAAAGCATGGTTACCAACAGAATATAGAAAAACTGCGCCTCCAGCCACTGACGTTTCTTCATCCGCAGCAGCAGATACGGGGTAAAGGGACTTAACTTCGGCAGATCAAGGAACAGCAGAATCAACAAAAGGGAGGTCAGCAAAATCGAAGTCGAATCCCCGAACGTCCAGATAAAAGGCTCCGCCGCCTGCATCGGCGCATTATAATACTCCGCTACCATCATCGCCTTATCACTTAAAAAGAAACACAAGATAAGAGAAAACAGAAACGTCATGATCATTCTCGGGTTTCGGAAAAAACCAAGAAAATTCTGGCGTACTACCGCCATAACCTGTTTCACCTGCCGCACCTCCCTTCTCTCTGATTAATAACCAAGTCCTCTGTCAATGATCGTACCGTCAATGGCATTGATCGTCATAAAACTCTGTGTCGAGTAAAGGGCAGACTGATAAGAAGTATATCCGTCTTTGCTCTCGCACTCAAATCCGCCGAAAAAATCCCATACCGGCACAAGAAGTCCCGTGGTATTGTCGACGTTCGGATCATAAATTCTGCTGTAGCCCAGTATAATTTTGTTGATATGATAGGTTCTCTGCTTTTCATAGGCGGAAATATCTGCATTCTTAACTTCCATCATCTGCTCATAAATTTGAATAATGCTGTCAAAATCCATCAATTTGACATTCGCTGTCTGCACTTCTCCAATTTTATACGGATTATACAAGGTAACTGATTGAATTCCATCATCTCCCACAATAACATTACAAACTTCATATCCCCACGGAACGATCGTACTTTCCATATCCTCCAGACCGCCGCCCCATTCACTGGTACTGGTAATCGGTATCCCTCCGATTTTTCTGGTAAAATAAAACTGATATCCTGCATCCAGACAGGTGCTTTCCTTCACTCCTTCTTCCCCATGATAATAGACAGCATAATCCCATCCATACAGTTCCAATCCCCATCCCAGGCGTTCCACCGTTTCAACTGCCTCTTTTTCTGCCTCTTCATGGGAAATTCCCGCAAGTTCCTGCACAAACTCATCCGAAAGATATTGTTCACCTGCCGGATCTCTGAAAGATTCCCCTTCAATCCAGCCTGAAAACTCCTGCGTGTCTGCAGCTTCCCTTATTTTGTCGATTTTAAACGTAATTTCATTCGCCATTTCTCCCATATCCTGAATCCGATAATCGTAGTTCCCGTTCTCAGTTTCCGCTACTCCGTCAAATGCATCCTCCAGCACAGTTGTTTCACCCTCTCTTCCATTCGGATAAATCAGTCCGAATGCCGGCGTCACTTCTTCTTTCTGCACTTCTTCCGGAGCCTCTTCATACTGCGTTTCATAATACTCAATTTGGCTGTCAATGTCATACTGCAAATTTCCCTCTTCATCCTTGCCATAATCATAGGGATCGAGATTTCCTTCTGCCTTATATTTTTTTAATAACGTAATCTTCTCTTGTATCTGATCTTTTGTCATGCTCTTATAAGACCATGCATTATAAATTTTATCTCCATCAAAAAAAGCTTTGGTCACCGTATCGATCAATTCCTGACTCATTTCCTTTGCTGATACCGTAACCGTGTCAATTGCTGACACCTCCGGCAACACCACATCCGCATCGGTATCAATCACCAGCACTCCATTTTCGTAGGAAGCTTTGTTGGCATAATGCTCCGGTGCTCCCAATGTCTCCCTCAAAATACGTTCCGTCTTTTCATCGCTTTCATACTTCGAAATCTGATCCGCACCTTTTTCCTTTACGATCACTTCCTCCGGGGTCTCTTCACATCCTGTCAAACATATACTAAGGCAAAGTCCCATAACTGCTGCTCTTATCTGCTTCCGCTTCATATCTTCCTCCTGTTTTTTACGCTGTTCTTTTGCTGCTTCGAAAAAATCATATCTTCTTTTTATTTACAAATCTTCATCGTACTGTAAAGAAGTTGTAAAGGAGCTCACAGAAGAAAAGAAATCTTTGTCCCAATACCTGCTTCACTTTCAATCTGCATTTTTGCATGATGCACTTCTGCAATTTGATTGCAGATAGCAAGTCCCAATCCCATATTTCCGCTTTTTCCGGAACGCGACTTATCCACGCGATAGAAAGCCTCCCTTACTTTTTCTACTTCGCCCGGGGGGATTCCACATCCTTCATCCTGAACCCAGAATCCATGTTTATCTGCACCAAGAAACATCCGGCTTCCCGGTTTGGATGCGGTAATCCCATTATTGATTAAATTAATCAGAAAGCTGGTCATCAGATCCCGGTCCAGATTATGAACCAGGCCATTCAAATCCCCTTCCCGAACCAACTGAATCTGCTCCTCCTCTAACCGGTAACGTACACTATCCTCCACAGCTTCAAACAAAACAGTGATTTCAACCGGCTCCAGAGTAATCTGACATTCCGGTTCGTACAATCTGGTCAACTCCATCATTTTTTCAGAAAGACGGGACAATCTGCCGCTCTCCGTATAGATATAATGAAGCGCTTTCTGCATCTGTTCTTCAGAAATCCTTACATTCAATAACGTCTCGGAATAACCCTTGATTGCTGTCAGCGGAGTCTTTAATTCATGAGACAGACTTCCAATCAGCTTCCGCTGTGCTTCATTGGCATTTTCCAGTGGTTTTGTAATTCTCTTAATCAGCACCGCCATCATCCCCGAAAGCAACAGGGAAATCAGGAACTCGCGACCGGCAAGTTCCCATCCCTTCCGATAAATATAAGTAATGTCCAGAACATGACAGACCGTATACTCCTGCTTTTTTTCTTCTGTCACCTGATAGAAGACCAACAGACGTGCATCACCGATTTTTTTCGGAACACAAGATATACCATATCTGTCACCTCCCCCGGACTTAGCCGCATCAATCTCAAACTCATAATGGCTGTTATTAAAAAGTTCTGTCCCTCCCCGGTAGAATGCGGAATTTTCCGGCATCGTTTCCCTAAAACACTGGGTCAGAATATAATCACTCATCCCATGGTCATACCGCAGTCTCCCACGCTTCTTATCAAACGCTGAGACACAATCACGAATCAATTCTTCCTCCTTCTCTTTCACCAGCATAATCTTCTCCTGCTGACTGCCCAAGATCACATAGAACGAAAAAATCTGCGCCAACACAAATAACATGGTTGACGCAGTCAGTGCAATTTTTTTTATCATATCCATTTTTCTGTTCTCCTCTTTTTGTTATTCCACTTCCATCCGGTATCCTACTCTTGGTATGGTGATAATCACCTCCGAAAAATCCAGTTTCTTCCGAAGATTTCCAACATGTACATCGACCGTTCTGGTCTCTCCTTCGAAATCCACACCCCAGAGGATCTGAAGCATCTGTTCTCTGGTCATGACACGATTTCTGTATTTCCAAAACGCCAGCAGACAGGCAAACTCCATTGGCCGTAAGCATACTTCCTTTCCATCCTTATATACGGTATGCTTCTTTTCATTGATCGTAACATTCCGTATGTGGATTTCTTCCTCCGCTTCCTGAAAACGGCTTAAAACTTTATCGATCCGTACCAAAAGTTCCAACATTTCAAAAGGCTTCACCAGATAATCTTCCGCACCGCTTCTAAGTCCCGCAACCTTACTCTGCAAATCTCCTTTTGCTGTCAGATAAATCACCGGTATTCGGTGTTCTTTTAATTCCTCCAACAATTCAAAACCATCTTTTCCAGGAAGCATGATATCGAGCAAGGCCAGGTCATACGCATCCTCCTGTTTCAGATGGGTGCTGAATTTTGCTCCGTCAAAGAAAGGAACCGGCTTATACCCCGCAATCTCCAAATTCATACAAATCAATTCATTTATTGCAGTTTCATCTTCTATCACTAAAATTCGTTTCATAAAATTCCTCCACCGATCAAGCTATTCACATTATAACGAATCCGTTCATCAAAAACGATATTGTTTTGTAAACGTTTTGTAAATGTTGCCTCTCCAGAGCGTGTTTTCAATTAAATACAAAAAGACGGGCTTGCAGGTTTGCAAATTTTGCAGCCTGTAAGCCAGTCTTTCTTTTTTAGATACTCCTATAACTGAATGCACCCGTTATCCTGCTCATTAATCACATAATAAGCCTTTTTTTCTTCCGGTTTGATATATACATCCATCTTCTGAAGGTCTGCCGCTTCTTTTCCCTGCGCCGTCCATTCCTTCTGAATCTTCTCTTCGATCTCCCGGATCACAAGTTCCATTCCCTGATATTGGATATATAGATTGATTTCCTTAGAAACTTCCGTTTGTTCTGCCGCCTGCAATACGCCATTCTCCCCACAGCTTCCCTGTACAAATTTCTCTGCTTCCGTCCTTCTCTTTTTTGCGATTCTTCTGTTTGCCATCTTTCTTTACTCCCTTCTCGCCTACGTAAAAATGCGCTTTTAAATTATACCCCTATTCCCGTTTTTATACAAGACGATAATCTCAATAATAAAAATATTCAGAAAATTGAAAGAAAGATCTCTTAAGTTATAAAACCTTTTGACGCTTTCATCATTTGTTATATGTATCCATAAATCGTGTAAGAATCACCGCACATTCCGAACGTGTCGTATTTCCCTGAGGATCCAGGATTGTTCCTCCCTGTTTACCCGAGATAATCTTATTTCCCACTGCCCACTGCATCGCCTCTTCGGCAAACGCACTGACTTCCGAAGCGTCTTTATAACTGCCTAAGTCCGCTTTCACACTGGTATCATAACCTTTTCTTTTTGCATATCGATACATCATCGTTGCCATCTGCTCCCGGCTGATGTAATCTCCAGGGCCAAACATTTCTCCCGCTCCATAACCTGTAATAACCCCTTCTTCACTCGCCCAGGCAACTGCATCCGTATACCATAAACCATCTGCAACGTCCTGATAGCGTCCATCGTAGGAAACCTTGGGCAAATCCTCCATACGATGAAGGATCACTGCAAATTCTGCTCTTAAGAGCGGTTCTGATGGTCCAAAAACATTCTTACTTAATCCAGTCATCAGATCTTTCCAGTAAACATTTGCAACAGTATCGTAATACCAGTTCTCTGCACTGTGCACTACATCTATAAATGGAAGCTCCGGATCCGGTCCTATACTTCCTCCTGCATAAGCTACAGATAATTTTCCATCCTGGACTTCAAAGCTATAACTTCCTGAATCCAGACGAATCTCCGCCGCAGAGATACCGTTATGCTCTTTCATCCCTTCATAGCTGACCCCTTTTATCACTTTAAATCCTTTCAATGCTGAAGCATCAACAGGAAGGTAAAGAACTGCTGTTGTATTCGCCGGAATAACAACATTATAATCGGATAACTTTCCTTCACTGCTTGTCCATGAAGTCTGAATGGTTCCGTAATAAGAATCATAAGAAGCTTCGACCTCGTCGATCCGCTCCTCACTATTATATTTTACTCCTGTATCCAGAGTCGGCTGCAAAATTATATTTTTGAAACCGGGATTCTCCTCATCTACACTGATTCCTGCCATATAGCGGTACATCCATTCCAGAACAGAGCCGTACGCATAATGATTGAAGGAATTCATCTCACTGTCCCCGAATCCAACTCCCGGTGTATAAGAATTCCAACGCTCCCACACAGTCGTTGCTCCTGCATTGACTTCAAACAGCCAGGACGGCTGTCCATCCTGCAGCAGTAAGTCATACGAGACATCTGCATTTCCACTCTCAGTCAGCACCGGTGTAATAACATTGGAACCTAAGAAGCCAACTGCCAACGTATTCTTTCCATACTTTGCCCTTACACTGCCTGCGTCCGGATTCTCATTCTTAATATTCTCCAGAAGCAGCCTGCAGGCCTCATCCCGCATCTCCTCGCTGTCATAAAATCCAAGTTTGAGCATCCAGATCAGTGAGGTCTGTGAATTATTCTCCCAGATTCCTTTTTTGTCTGTCCAATGCATAAACTGCAGGTTGACATTTCCTTCTTTTGATTTAATAATCAGATTTCCATTGGAGAAATCCACGTGTGTCCGGATAAATGTTTCCTTAATTGCTTCAAACTTTTCATTATATGCTTTTTCTTTTTCCGTATCCCCGATCACTTTGGCGATTTTTGCCATGATCTGATTCATATAACCATAATAGTAATCATTCATCACCTCGATACTGGTTCCCTGAAAAGAGAGCCAGTCTCCATAATTTCGGTCGCCGGACGCAGGAGCCTGATTTGCCCCCCGTTCATGTGCCTGCAGATATTCCATATAATGAACCAGGGCATCCCAGCTCTCAGTCAGAATTGCCTGGTCCCCTGTCTGCAGATACAATACCCAGGGCACAAGAATCTCCACATCACTCCAGCCTGCCGCCCACGGACTGAAATAACCGTTTAAATCATCGGCAACCCCCGGAACATATCCCTTAATCCAGGTATTTTCATCGTAGATATCCTGCATGTCCCTTAAAAATGCAACGGAATCAAAATTATATACGGCCGTCTGTGCAAATGCCTGTGTGTCACCGGTCCAGGAAAGACGCTCATCCCTCTGGTTGCAGTCTGTGGGCGTTGTATAATAATTGCTCAATTGTCCAAACAATACGTTGGAAAATAATTTGTTCACATGCTCGTTGTTTGTACGGATTTTTCCGGTCTGCTCTGTCACAGAGGAAATTGCCTTTGAACACAGAGAATATACTTTGATATCATCACTGGCTGTAATCTGCACATACTGATATCCAAAGAAAGACATACTTGGCTGATAAGTCTCTCTTCCATTGCCCGAAAAGATATAGGTTGCCAAAGAACGTGCACCTCTGAGACTTTTCTGGTAAATCGACCCCTTCGGACCGTCAGCCTGCGTTGCCCCGTTTCCCGCGGAACTTCCGTCATTCAACATTTCTGCAAAACGTAAGGTTACCTTCGTTCCTTCCAAAGCCTCAAATTCAATTCTTGGAACCGCAGTCAGGTTTTGTCCCATATTTACGATCATCGTCTGGCCTTTCTTCAGAGTCAGACCATTCCCAAACAGGTTCTCTCCCCCGGAAGCTTCATAAGAAGCGTCTGTCTCAATTTCTCCGCCCGGATAGGAAGAATCTCTTTTCAAATCGGTATAGAGAACTGCGGATACCGGAAACTGATCAAACGTATCAATTAATTTTCCCGGGATACCTGCCTGTGCCCGGATACTTCCTGCAAAGGTGGCGGTGGACATTCTTGTATTCTGAAATAAAGCGGTATTTCTTACCATGCCCTGATCCTGGTTAACTGCGGCATCCTCCCAGTGAATTCCATCATCAGAAACCTGTACCGTATATACTTTCGGATAATTCACACACACACCATAAGATATGGAATCTTTTGTAATTCGGGGATAGAATTTCAATTCAGAAAAATTTACCTCCTGCTCAAAATCAAACTGAATGGTAATCGGTTGATCCAGTTTCAGATATTGCTCCCCATACCCTAAAATATCAGAGGTATATCCACAATCCGACTCAGAACCGTAATCTCCGTCCGTCAGATTACCGGCATTCCACTGTGTACCCGCTTCAAAATTATTACTGATGGCCGGAACAACCCCCTTTGCCACATTCGTCTGTCCATCCAACAATTCCAGTTCCATAAGCTGCAGACGATTTTCATTGTCATCTCTTACTGCCGATCCTGTCTCCGAGACAACGATCCGTACATGCTTTGCCTGCTGTTTTTCCGGAAAATCTATCCCAAAATTCACAGCATTTGTTTCCGGAAACAATAAGGTGTTGCGTAAGGATTCGGTCTGGTCCTCCAGCACATCCTTCCAGTTTGTACCGTCTTCGGATACCTGAATGCGATATTTTTTCGGATAATTTGCACACTCGTTACCCGAAACAGATTTCACAGAAGTTCTGGGATACATCTTTAAAGTCTGGAAACCTGCACCATTATCCAGACGGAACGTGATGCTGACCGGATCACTCAGACTCACGGATGTCAGACCCTGATTTCCAAACATCGTAGTCGTATATCCATTATCTGTATCTGTCCCAAGATCACCATCTGTCAGATGCTCCGGTCTCCACTGCGCATTCGGCGACCAGGTATTTGATACTTCCGGCACCTTGCCGGCTACCACATTATTTCCCTGTCCATCCAACAGTTCCAGCTCCATAAGCTGCAGAAAGTTTTCTCTTACATCTGCAATTGCCGGTCCTGTCTCTTCCACCAGAACTCTTACATAAGCAGCATTCTGCTCTGCAAAATTACACGCAATGTAAGGAACCCCTGCGGCGCTATCCACAACACCTTCCGAATTCACCCAACCGCTGTCATCATATCCAACCTGAGTAAAATCTCCCAATTTCTCTGCAAAACATGCATTATAATCTTCACCGTAATAAACACCATTCCCGGTAATTCCCCCTGCAAGAGTTCCCTTCCAATCCGTAGTATTCGTCTGAATCAATTGCCGGCTGCCATCGCCAAACGTCACAGCCAACAATGCCTTAAGCGCCGGCTGAGAAGTGGTGCTTCCCATCCCATTGCGCCATCCGGTTCCCGCGACCACAGAAACAGCCGCCGTATCACTTCCATCTAAAAATGGAGTAACGTCGTAAGTCTGGTATCCCAGACTTACGGTCCCGTTGCCATAGCCTGGATTCATATGGTGATAGGTAAGCGCTCCGTCCTCCCCCCATTCTCCCACACGATTCCCATTTACATATGCCTGATAAACACCCAGCGCTGTGATATACAATCTTGCACTTTTAATATTCTTTCCCTGAAGTTTTTGCTCTGTCCGGAAAACAGGTGCAGCAGGGCTGGCATTCAGCCGGATAAATTCCGCATCCTTCCATTCCTGCCAGTTGGTAACCCCGGTCTCAAAAGATGCCCGTCCGGAATACATTTCCTGATTTTCATTCCAGACCGTCACTTCCCACTGATAAGCCGTTCCTTCCTGAAGTACATCTTTACATACAATACCTGTTGACTTGTCACTCTCAACTTTTCCGCTGTCCCATACCACATGTTCCCCATCATCCGCGGCAAACACCCGGACCTGGTATGCAGTCTGTTTCGCACCGATCCTGTTCGAATCCATCTGCCAGCCGAAATGCACGGAATCCGTGTCAATTCCAATGGGATTACTCAAATACTCCGTTGTCAGACCTGTAATCTGTGTCTTACCAACCGCTCCGCTGTCAGAAAAACCAGCCGCAGGCGTGGTTACGGAACCCAATGCTACACATCCTGCAAGCACCAATGCTGCAATCTGTCTCTTTCTTTGCTTCATAACTTCTCCTTTCTTTCCCCCAGGACAACAATTAATATCTTTTATCCCTATAATACACGGATTAGAAAGTCTGTGGATACGGACATATTTTTTCTTTTTGTACATTTTTTTACAAAATTTCAGGTTCCTTCTTTCAAAATGTAAAAAATATGGCCTCTGACACACCAATCCCCAGAGTCTTTCATATACTAACTGTGAGTTTGCATATTACGGAGTTCTTCTATGCAATCCAAAGTCTATGATTTTGCAGTAATCGGCGGTGACCTCCGTCAAGTCTATCTGAAAAACGCGTTGCTCAGCCGAAACTACACCGTATGTGAATATGCCCTTTGCAGGGAAAGTGACGGCGATACGATTGATAGAGCCGAATCTCTGGTGAAGGCGGCAGCGTCTGCCAGGACGATTCTGGCACCCATACCCATGGCTCGTGTGGATGGTCACTTAAACCATCAGACTTCCAAAACGGATCTGACTGCCGATCTGCTTCTGGATTCCCTTACCGAAGGACAATATCTCTTCGCAGGCTGTATCCCGAAACCATTCCTGAAAGCAGCCTGGCAGAAAGGTGTCTGTGTCTATGATTATATGGAGGATGAGGAACTGGCCCTCTATAATACCATTGCCACAGCAGAAGGAGCTGTTGCAGAAGCAATCATCAAAAGTAAACAAAACCTTCATAAAAGCAAATGTCTCGTCCTGGGATATGGACGCTGCGGCAAAACACTGGTTTCTCTCCTGTCCGGCTTTGCCTGTCAGATCACTGTATGTGCCCGCAGTTCCAGAGCCAGAGCGGAAGCAGAGCTTTTTGCTCACCGCGCTGTCGATATGGCGGAAATGCAAAAAACACTGTCTGAATACGATTTTATCTTCAATACAATTCCAAGCCGGATTCTTCTGGAACCACAGCTTCAACGCCTGGGTTCCAATACCGTCATCCTGGATATCGCTTCCAGCCCCGGCGGCGTAGATTATCAGGCTTCCGAAAAGCTGGGGATTCCGGCATTTCTCTGTCCTGGTCTTCCGGGAAAATATGCCCCGAAATCATCGGCAGAAGCCATGGCAGAAACTGTAATCAAAAAACTTCTCCAAGATCAATCATAAGGAGTGTGAAAATTATGAATTTAAAAGGAAAGAAAATCGGTGTTGCACTGACCGGTTCCTTTTGTACCTACCAAAAGGTCTTTTTGGAACTGCAAAAACTCTCAGATGCAGGCGCCGAAGTCCAAACCATCTTCTCCAATGCCTCTCAAACCATTGACAGCCGCTTCGGAAAGGCACAGGATTTTGTAGCCGAAGCCAGACGTATCACCGGAATCGAACCAATGACAACCATCAATCAGGCAGAACCCATCGGTCCCAAAAGCCTGTTGGATCTTCTGGTAATTCTTCCCTGTACCGGCAACACTATCGCCAAACTGGCAAACGGCATCACCGATACCCCGGTCCTGATGGCTGCCAAAGCTCATCTGAGAAACGAAAAACCACTGGTCATCTCTGTCTCCACCAATGATGCCCTTGGTATGAATATGAAAAATATCGGTTTGCTGCTGAATGCAAAGAACATCTATTTCATTCCGTTCGGCCAGGATAATCCCGAAAAGAAACCCAACTCCATGATTGCCCACACCGAATTGCTGATCCCCACTCTGGAAGAAGCACTGGAAGGCAGACAGTACCAGCCAATCATTCAATAGAAAGGAGCACCTATGTGCGGAATTGCAGGATTTTGTAACCCTAAACGAGATTTTGAAGCCGCTCCGGCGGCATGGACACAGATTCTTACTCAGATGAATCAGGTTCAGAAACGCCGCGGTCCCGATGATGAAGGGATCTACCTCAACAAAGGATGCGGTCTTGCCCATGTGCGTCTGGAAATCATTGACCTGCTGACCGGACATCAGCCTATGGTCCGCAAAACATCCTCCGGTGAATGCAGTATTATTTTCAACGGAGAAATTTATAATATGCCGGAACTGAAAGCAGAACTTCAGTGCGAGGGAGCTGTATTTGACACCACCAGTGACACAGAAGTGATTCTTCTTGGATATCTCCTTCATGGCGCTGACTACATTCAAAAGCTAAACGGCATCTTTGCCATCGCCATCTGGGATTCCCGCCTGGAGCAGCTTTTTCTCTTCCGTGACCGCCTGGGTGTGAAACCACTGTTTTATACGATGATTGATGAGACTTTGGTGTTTTCTTCCGAACTGAAGGGACTTTTTGTATATCCCGGCATAGAACCGGTACTTGATCGGGATGGGTTATGTGAAATCTTTGCACTGGGTCCTGCAAAGACCTATGGAAAGGGTGTATTCAAAAATATCTGTGAAGTTCTGCCCGGAGAATTCCTGACTTACAGCAGCAAGGGCTTTCAAAAGCACTTCTACTGGACACTGGAAAGCCTTCCCCATGAGGATTCCTTTTCTGAAACCGTGGAAAAGACAGCATGGCTTGTGGAAGATGCAGTGAAAAAGCAGATGTTATCGGATATCCCCATCAGCACCTTTCTCTCCGGCGGTGTGGACAGCAGCCTGGTCACTGCAATCTGTGCGAAGGAACTGAAAAAGCAAGGAAAAATATTGAATACCTTTTCCTTTGATTTCAAAGATAACAGCAAATATTTTCAGTCCAACGCCTTTCAGCCAAGCCAGGACCGCCCCTGGGTGGAAAAGATGGTGGAATATACCGGCAGTAATCATCACTTTCTGGAATGCAGCAACACCGATCTGATTGATTACCTGTTTAAAGCAGTCGATGCCAGAGACCTTCCGTGTATGGCCGATGTGGAATCCTCCATGCTGTATTTCTGCTCACAGGTCGTATCTTACAACAAGGTGACACTGACTGGCGAGTGCGCGGATGAAATTTTCGGGGGCTATCCCTGGTTTCACAAAAAGGAATTCTTCGAAGCCGATCAATTCCCCTGGTCTGTGCATATGGAACCCCGGAAAGTTCTGCTCTCCGATGAGGTACTCCGGGAACTGCCGATGGATGAATATGCACACGCCGCTTACGAAAAGACAATCTCAGAAACGCCTGTTCTTCCCGGAGAAACTCCGGAAGAAAAACGGCGGCGGGAAATCTCTTACCTGAATCTCCGTTGGTTTATGGTCACGCTTCTGGACCGGATGGATCGGACCAGTATGTATTCCGGTCTGGAAGCACGTGTTCCTCTTGCAGATCACCGGATTGTGGAATATGTCTGGAATATTCCCTGGAAAATGAAGTGTCCGGACGGAATCGTGAAAGGACTGCTCCGTCACGCCGGAGAAGGCAAACTCCCTGCTGAAGTCCTGTGGCGCCGAAAAAGTCCTTATCCGAAAACCTATGATCCAACCTATGAAACCTTATTGGGGAACTGCTTAAAAGAAATCCTTGCAGATCCCCAGGCCCCCATCCGGCAGCTTCTTGATACAAAAAAAGTTCACGACTTCCTGAACAGTCCCTCCGACTATGGGAAACCATGGTACGGACAATTGATGGCCGGTCCGCAGATGCTGGCGTATATGATTCAGGTTAATTACTGGCTGGAAAAATATAATATCCAATTGATCTGAAACCAGAATTAAAAGGTTAAGCACCTCATGCTTCATTCATTCCTGCAGTCTGCATAGTACAACGAAAAATTTGTTCCAAATTCGAAAGCTCTCCCCCTTATTCCGAGTGCCTGTTAAAGATTTGGAACAAATTTTTCTTCCTCATAGATTCTGTTTATCGAAATCAATCGGTTCATAGTCGCGTAATTGTGCAAGAAAACCTCTCTCCTGAAGCTTTTCCTGAATCATATCCAGTATCTTTTCACTTTCTGCCTTTACCGTATGGTAATGATAATCTGCAGTTATATTCTTCAGAAGACTGGAATTTCCAGACGCCAGATCCGTCATAAAATTATAAACATCCAGTCTGGAGCGTATATTCATATCCGCTCTCACAACACCGTACACTTTATGGTAGATAAACACGTCCTGAATGATTCCGCCATGATCCACGATCAAAGAGAGTTCTTCCTCAACCTTTTCATCCGAATGCCGCACTTTAAAGACTCTGCTGCAATGATTCTTTTCCGAAAGCATATACCCAAGGGTTGTGGACAGAATTTCTGTTCCATTCGCCCGTAATAAGGCAATATCCTGTACAATCACCTGCCGGCTTACCTGAAGCTGGGCCGCAAGCAGATTTCCCGGCACCGCAGTCTTGCTTTTTTCCAATATCTGAAGGATTCGTTCTCTTCTATCCTTGCCGCTCATACTACGCTCAGACTCCTTCGCCTTCTGCTTCAACCGGATGCAGATTTTTCAGAGAAAGATCTAAAATCGGTGAAGAATGTGTCAATGCTCCGCTTGAAATGTAATCTACGCCTAAATCCGTGAGTACTGCAATATTTTCTTTCATCACATTACCGGATACTTCAATCTCGGCGCGTCCGTCGATCCATTGAATTGCCTCTCTCATCTGTTCACTGTCCATATTATCAAGCATAATAATATCGGCGCCTGCCTCAACCGCCTCTTTCACCATTTCCAGATTCTCCACTTCGACCTCAATTTTGCGTACAAAAGGAGCATATTCCTTCGCCATAGCCACTGCCTTTTTGATGCTTCCTGCTGCTCCGATATGGTTATCTTTCAGCATCACGCCATCGGACAGATTGTAACGGTGATTATTCCCGCTTCCGGTTCTTACTGCATATTTTTCAAAAATCCGGTTATTCGGAGTGGTTTTTCTGGTATCCAGAAGCTTTGTCTTTGTTCCTTCCAGATAGGAAGCCACTTCATTTGTGTACGTTGCAACTCCGCTCATCCGCTGCAGATAATTAAGCGCCGTCCGCTCTCCGGATAAAATCACACGGATATCACCGGTAATCTTTCCCAGAAGCTGACCCTTCTGCACTTTTTCACCATCCGTAACAAACATCTGAAATTTCATGTTCTCATCCAACAAAGTAAATACCCGCTCAAAGACCTGCAGCCCGCAGATGACTCCATCCTGCTTGCAGATCAGGTCTGCCTCCCCGTTCTGCGGGTACGGCATCACGCTGTTGGTAGATACATCTTCACTTGTAATATCTTCCCTTAACGCCCCCATAATAAGCGGCTCCACATTTAATTTCATGGTAACTGGATCAAACATCTTATCATTCCTCCGATTCTATTTTATTCTTGTTTCTTTTGTTAAACAGAGATATCTGCCTTTTCAATTTCTGCCAGTACCAGACTTTGGTATTCCTCTGACAGTTTTTCTTTGTTCTGATAATATTCTTTATCAATCGTTCCGTGAAAAGCATCCGGCTCTGTCTCCTGGTACCCCGCCATAAGATCTGCCGCTGCACGTCCGGCAAATACCAGACTCTCCAACAGAGAATTGCTGGCAAGCCGGTTTTTTCCGTGTACTCCATTGCAGGCAGTCTCCCCTACTGCGTACAGCCGATCCATGGACGTTTTACTCTGGTGATCCACTGCAATTCCACCCATAAAGTAATGCTGTGCAGGCACAACCGGAATACACTCTTTGGTAACATCATACCCCATCTCCCGGCAATGCTCAATAATATTCGGAAAATGCATCTTCAATTCTTCTTCTGGTATCGTCCTCAAATCCTCCCAGACAAAATCTGTTCCGTCTTTTTGCATCTGTTTTCGGATCTCAGCCGTCAGCCGGTCTCTGGGAAGGAGTTCATTTACAAAGCGCTTCCTATCCTTTCCATACAGTTTTGCCCCCTCCCCCCGTACGGATTCAGAAATCAGGAAGCTTCGTTCCTCTTCTTCTTCCGAGTACAGCGTTGTGGGATGTATCTGGATATAGTTGATATCCTTCAGACGGATCTTATGCTTGATTGCAACGGCAATCCCATCTCCGGTCAGGTGATGGAAGTTTGTAGAGTGACGGTACAGACCGCCGATTCCCCCTGTTGCAAGTATGGTATACTGTGACCGTACTGCTTCGATTGTCCCATCAGCAAGTCTTACAACTGCACCATAACAAACATTATCCTCACAGAGCAGATCCAACATCTCCGTGTACTCCATCAGAACCACATTGTCTCTTTGTTTTGCCTGTTCCAGCAATTTACTGGTAATCTCTTTTCCTGTCGTATCTTCATGAAACAGAATCCTCTTATTCGAGTGGGCGCCCTCCCTTGTATACGCAAGGGTTCCATCCTCTTCCCGCTGAAACTCCACGCCATACTTCAGAAGATCCTCCACAACTTTTCCGGAGGAACGGATCATGAGATCAACCGATGTCTGATCGTTCTCATAATGTCCGGCTTTCATAGTATCTTCGAAATAGCTGTTATAATCAGATTCATCCTTCAGCATACACATGCCGCCCTGTGCCAGAAACGAATCACTGCTTTCCAGATCTGATTTGGTGATGACTGTAATCTTCTTTTCACTGTCCAACTGCAGTGCGCAGTACAATCCAGCGCACCCGCAGCCAATGATTAATATATCTGTTTCCATAGTATACCTGACTTTCTTTGTCCTATTGATCTGTTTTTCATCAACAGGATTATAGCATAATACTTTTGCGCTGACAAGACAGTTGTTTTACATTAATATTTACATATATGTTGACATCTAAAGGGCATTTTTGTATAATAGCGAGTACCAACGGCAGACATGTCCGTTCAGAAACCATTCTTATAAGAAAATTATTGGAGAAAAATTATGTACACAACAAGAATGCTGCAGGACCGCATCCTGCAATTAAAAAAAGAAAAGAATATCTGTATCCTCGCCCACGCATATCAAAGTCAGGATATCTGGGAAGTTGCCGATTATGTAGGGGATTCCTATGGCTTAAGTCTGGAAGCAGCAAAATCGGATGCCCAGACTGTGCTGATGTGCGGCGTCCGCTTTATGGCTGAAACAGTCAAAATTCTCTCCCCTGAAAAAAAAGTTCTGTTATCCCATCCCCAGGCGGGATGTCCGATGGCAACTCAGATGGATGTTGATCTGATCAGACAGTTAAAGGAACAACATCCCGATTATGCGGTTGCCTCATATATCAATACGACCGCTGAACTGAAAACAGTCTGTGATGTCTGTGTCACTTCATCCTCCGCCGTAAAGGTTATCAAAAATATGGAAAATAAAAATATTTTATTCATTCCTGACTGTAATCTGGGCGCATGGGTGGCTGAACAGCTTCCGGAAAAAAATCTCAAACTGTTTCACGGCGGATGTCCGACCCATGTCAGAATCTCCCTGCAGGACGTAAAAAAAGCCAGGGCTCTGCATCCTGACGCTTTACTGCTTGTACATCCGGAATGTCTCCCGGAAGTATCCGCAAAAGCAGATTACGTAGGCAGTACTACCGGAATTATGGATTATGCGAAACAAAGTGAACAGAACGAATTTATCATCGGAACGGAAAACAGCATTGTACAGCATCTCCAGTTCCTGTGTCCTGAGAAAAAGTTTTATCCGCTCTCCAAGGACTGCGTCTGCCACAATATGAAACTGACTACCCTGGCAGATGTCTATCACTGTGTTAACGGTACTGCCGGAGAAGAAATTCTTCTGGAAGAAGACGTACTGCAAAAATCCCGGAAGTCTCTGGATATGATGCTGACTCTCGGAAAATAAAAAATTATAAAATTTGATATCTACCAGAACCACTTATCAGAGCGGGTTTGAAAATTGCAAGATGGAATTTTCAAACCCGCTCTGATAAGTTCAGCAGCACTTTAAAAGATTCACGTCTGGATTTCTGATCAAGGCAGACTGTCTACTTTATCTAATAGAAATTCTATAAAATACTTGCTTGCAATCGGCAGACTGTTCTTATCCTTATACCCAATGGCAAGTGTCCTTGTGACAGGCGGTTCCAAAGGGATCGCTGCAATTCCGAAATTAGTTCTCCTTAAGACCAGCTCCGCCAGAATACTGATTCCCAATCCGGCTTCCACCATCGTCATGATCGCATAATCATCATGAATTCACCTTTTCTAATATTAACATCAGAAATTTTCGTTTTACTTATTATAAGCTTCAGTATATACTACAACCAAAAGATATGCAAGCCGTTGAACACAAAGCAAATGGAATGTAATTGGAGGATGTCATATGGAAATCATCGAATACAAGAATGCCTATAAACAAGACTTTATTGACCTGAATATTGATTGGATCAAACGTTTTTTCGTTCCGGAAGAAGCCGATTATGAAGTATTGAACCAGATAGAATCCCTTCTGAATTCCGGCAGTATGATTTATTTTGCTCTGGAAGACACCCATGTCCTTGCTACCTGTATGGCCATGCCGCTTGGAGATGATGTGTGGGAAATCTGCAAGCTTGCTGCTGCCGGTCAGTCTACCGGAAAAGGAGCCGGCAGCGCTGTTTTCAAAGCCAGTATGGATTACGCCATAGAACATGGCGCAAAGAAGCTCACACTGATGTGAACTACCCATTGTCTAAAGCCAATGGGCTTCCTGTTTCATCGACCTCGTAA
>UQAW01000062.1 GCA_900539175.1 uncultured Lachnospiraceae bacterium | reverse complement strand
CTTCCCCTCAAGATTGAGGGGTTAGGGGAGTTGAGATGCCGAAGGCATTTTTTTATGTGATTTTATTTTAGCACTCTCTTGTAGATACTTCAAGTGTTTTTTTGTTTTTCATATGAAAAGATTAATTTCGTGAGTTGAAATAATAAACGAACATGGTTGCTGTCCGGGACTTTCATTGTACTTGAGGCTGTTTTGATCATTAAATTTGTTAAAAATGAAAGCAAGAGCAGAAAATTTGGTTATCCATAAAACATAGTTGACAAGTAGGAAAAATATGTATATAATATAAACAGAAACAAAGCATAATAAACAAATATGTCTGCTGTCCGGGGCTTTCATAGTAAGTAGAGATTATAGGAGGAAAGAGCGATGGGAAATATTTATAAAGGAACACTGGGATTGATTGGTAACACGCCGCTTGTGGAAGTTGTAAATGTGGAAAAGGAATTGGGACTGGAAGCTACTGTGTTGGTGAAACTGGAATATTTCAATCCGGCGGGAAGTGTGAAAGACAGAATTGCAAAGGCAATGATTGAAGATGCGGAAGAGAGAGGAATCTTAAAAGAAGGTTCCGTAATCATTGAGCCGACCTCCGGCAATACCGGAATCGGTCTGGCGGCGATTGCAGCATCGAAAGGCTACCGGGTGATCCTGACCATGCCGGAAACCATGAGCATTGAGAGAAGAAATATTCTGAAAGCCTATGGTGCAGAATTGGAGCTGACCGAGGGTGCAAAGGGAATGAAGGGTGCGATTCAGAAAGCGGAAGAACTGGCAAAAGAGATTCCCAACAGTTTCATTCCGGGACAGTTTGTAAATCCTGCAAATCCAGCGGTTCATAAGGCAACAACAGGACCGGAAATCTGGAAGGATACGGATGGAAAGGTAGATATCTTTATCGCAGGTGTCGGCACAGGCGGAACGCTTACCGGTGTGGGCGAATATTTAAAAGAACAGAATCCGGACGTGCAGATTGTAGCAATTGAGCCGGCTGGTTCTCCGGTACTTTCCGAGGGAAAAGGGGGACCCCATAAAATTCAGGGAATCGGTGCAGGATTTGTACCGGAAGTATTAAATACCGGAATCTATGACGAAATTCTGAAGATAGAGAATGAAGATGCATTTGCCACAGGTAAATTACTTGCAAAACAGGAAGGTGTTCTGGTGGGAATCTCTTCCGGCGCCGCTTTATATGGTGCAATTCAGCTTGCAAAACGGCCGGAAAATAAAGGGAAGACGATTGTAGCGCTGCTGCCTGATACCGGAGATCGCTATTATTCAACACCATTGTTTGCAGAATAAAAGCATGGATCTGGTCGTACAGTAATAATAAAAATGGAAGTCGTGGGATGATGGACTGTTTATTTGAAGGTCAGTTCGGATTGGAAAAGGAGAGTCTTCGCGTGGACGGAAAAGGATTTCTGGCCCACACGAAGCATCCCTTCCCTGACAATCCGAATATTGACAGGGATTTTTGTGAAAACCAGACAGAAATAATTACAGATGTCTGTGAGAGTGTAGATGAAGTTTATGCCCAGTTATTCCTTCTGCAGCAAGAGGCGGTCAGGAAACTCCGTCATCTGAAGACGGGTGAGGAATATTTATGGGCATTTTCTAATCCGCCGTATGTCAGGGGAGAGAAGGATATCCCCATTGCGGTCTATGAGGGAAGCTTAAAGGGAAAAGAAGCATATCGGGAATATCTGGCAGAGAAGTATGGAAAGAAGAAAATGCTGTTTTCAGGAATCCATTTTAATTTTTCATTTTCGGATGAAATGCTGAAACAGAGGTATCAATCCGGAGAAGCCCGGACGTATCAGGAATACAAAAACAGCGTTTATCTGGATCTTGCCAGAAAGGTGACAGAGTTTAGCTGGTTGATTGTATATCTGACGGCGGCGAGTCCTGTTATGGATGGTTCTTTCTTCAAAGAAGAGGCAATTGGAAAGGACATTTTAAGCAATTATGCATCGGTAAGATGCGGTGAGAACGGTTATTGGAATGACTTCATTCCCCTTCTGGACTATGCAAGCCTGGATTCCTATATTCAAAGTATTCAGAGTTATGTGGACGGCGGACAGCTGAGAGCGGCCTCAGAATTATATTATCCGGTGCGGCTGAAACCTGCGGGGGAAAATTCTCTGGAGAATCTGAAACGTTCCGGTGTCAATCATATTGAGCTGCGGATGTTGGATCTGAATCCTTTATCTCCGGTTGGAATTTTTAAAGAAGACATTCAGTTCCTGCATTTGTTCCTTATTTATCTGATGACTTTGGAAAAACGGGAATTTGAAACCTTCCGGCAGATCATGGCAATCAAAAATGAAAAACTGGCAGCAGGATATCAGGATGAGAAAATCTGGATTGAGACCGGATGGAATCAGGCTCTTCCGGTACGAGATGCCGCTTTGGAAATCCTTTGTGATATGGAACGTTATTTTGAACAATTCGAGAAAGAGGATGCCATGGCTTGTATCTTCTGGCAGAAAAGAAAAATTTTGAATCCGGAAATGCGGTATGCTGTGAGCGTTCGGAAGAAATTTGGACACAGGTACGTGGACTGCGGGTTGGAACTTGTAAAAAAATATGCGGATGAAATAGAAAAAGGGGAAGTATCGTGTGTGAATTATTTGGCATTTGTTCGCGGAATGAATTTTTGATGAATGATTATCTCAGGGAATTTTACAGCCACAGTAATAAGCATCCCCATGGATGGGGGGTGGCCTGTCTTGAGAAGCAGGAAGCGATGATAGAAAAAGAACCGCTGCAGGCTGCGAAAAGTCACTATCTGAAAGAACGGCTGTCTGTGCCGATTTATGCAAAAACAGCGGTTGCCCATATCCGATATGCAACCATTGGAAATGTCATGTATCAGAACTGTCATCCCTATACCCGGAAAGATGATTGCGGAAGACGGTGGACTCTGGTACACAATGGTACGATTTTCGACTATTCGCCCTTGCATAAATTCACCAGACTGCAGATGGGAGACACAGACAGTGAGCGGATTTTGTTATACCTGGTAGAGCAGATCAATAAAAAAGAATATCTGCTTCAAAGAGCATTGAATGCAAAGGAACGATTTTCACTTCTGGACGCTGTCATCTGCGAGATGGCGGAAGGAAATAAGCTGAATCTGCTTTTGTATGACGGAGAGCTTTTATACGTGCATACGAACTATGCGGATTCCCTGCATGTACTGGAAGAGAACGAGTGTATGATTTTTTCCACATTTCCGCTGGACAAGAAGGATTGGAAAAAGGTTCCATTTACCACCCTGCTTGCTTTCCAGGATGGGAAATTGGTCTGCCGGGGAACAAATCATAAAAAGGAATATAAAGACAGTGAGGAAAACCTGAAATTTTTATATCAGATATTTTCAAATTTATAGGGCTGTCCGGAGCACGTTTGGAAATTGCGGGATAAATTTCCAAATAGCCCCTGGGAGGAGAAAAAGGACGTGAAATATAAAATTGAGACGCGATGTATTCATAATGAAAATCCTGGGACAAAGGATGATGCCTATGGAGCTGTCACAGTTCCGATTTTCCAGACTGCAACGTTTTCGCATCCGGGAATCGGAAGATCCACAGGTTATGATTATACACGGGAAAGCAACCCCACCAGATCGGAGCTGGAAGAAATCGTTTCCTCACTGGAAGGAGCGGTGGATACCGTGGCATGTTCCAGTGGGATGGCGGCGATCGGACTATGTCTGGAATTATTTCATGCGGGAGATCATCTGATCTGTTCGGAGGATTTGTATGGCGGATCAATAAGAATATTTCAGACAATCGGGGAGCAAAAGGGACTTCAGTTTTCTTATATCGATACATCAGATCAGAAGCTTGTGCGGAAAGAAATCAGGAAGAATACGAAGGCGCTCTATATTGAAACTCCAAGCAATCCCACCATGCAGGTGACAGATCTGGCTGCGATGAAAGGTCTGGCAGAGGAACATGGACTTGATCTGATCGTTGATAATACGTTCTTGTCGCCTTACTTTCAGAATCCGCTGAAGTTTGGAGCAGATCTGGTAATACACAGCGGTACAAAGTTTCTGGGCGGTCATAATGATACGTTGGCAGGCTTCCTTTGTACAAGCCGTCAGGATCTTGCAGAGAAGATTCGATATCTGTATAAGACGATGGGAAGCTGTTTGTCTCCCTTTGACAGTTTTTTGATTACCAGAGGAATCAAGACGCTTTCTGTACGGTTGGAAAGACAGCAGAGCAATGCGGTGGCTATTGCAGCGTGGCTGAAGCAGCAGAAGAAGATCGAACAGGTATATTATGTAGGATTGCCGGAGCATCCGGGATATGAAGTTAACCGCAGGCAGTCCAGGGGAGGCGGCAGCATGATTTCTTTTCGGACGGATACGGAGCAGACAGCCAGAGGGCTGCTTGAGCGGCTGCGTTTGATTACTTATGCAGAAAGTCTGGGCGGCGTGGAATCCCTGATCACGTATCCGATGCTGCAGACGCATGGAGACGTACCGGTGGAGAAACGGGAAAAGCTGGGGATTACGGAGAATTTTCTAAGGCTTTCCACAGGAATTGAAAATGTGGATGACCTGATCGCGGATTTGGATCAGGCATTGAACGGGGAGGAGAATTATGCGATATGATTTTGATATGGTAATAGAACGCAGAGGAACCAATTGTCTGAAATACGATTTCGCCCGGGAACGGGGAAAACAGGAAAACGTTCTCCCGTTGTGGGTGGCAGATATGGATTTTCAGACAGCTTCTCCTATCTTAGAAAAGCTGGAACACACCGTAAAACATGGAATCTTTGGCTACAGCGAGGGAAAGGAAGATTATTTTCGCGCAGTTGCCAACTGGTATCGGAATCACTTCGGCTGGGAAGTAAATCCCAGTTGGCTGGTAAAAACCCCAGGGGTTGTCTTTGCAATCGCAGCAGCCATCCGTGCATTTACCAGGAAGGGAGATCACGTTCTTCTGCAGCAGCCGGTATACTATCCGTTCAGTGAAGTGATTACGGATAATGACAGGGTGTTGGTAAATAATCCTTTAAAATTGGCAGATGGTCATTATGAGATTGATTTTCAGGATTTTGAGGAAAAGATCGTTGCCAATGATGTGAAATTATTCTTGCTTTGCAATCCTCATAATCCGGTGGGACGTGTCTGGACAGAATGGGAACTTCGGAGGCTGGGAGACATTTGCCTGAAGCATGGGGTCCTTGTGGTCAGTGATGAAATCCACAGCGACTTTACGTATCCCGGATTTCAGCATCAGGTGTTTGCATCTTTATCTCCCGATTATGCAGCTATCACTGTTACATGTACTGCTCCCAGCAAGACCTTTAATCTGGCAGGTCTGCAGGTATCCAATATCTTTATTTCGGATGCAGGATTGAGGCGGAAATTTAAACAGGCAATTGCAGCAGCAGGGTACAGTCAGGTGAATCTGATGGGTCTGGTTGCCTGTCAGGCGGCTTACGAGGAAGGGGAAGACTGGCTTTTACAATTGAAAGAGTATCTTGCAGGAAATCTTGCATTTGTAAGGGAATACCTGCAGGAGAGGATTCCGGAAATCCGCCTGATTGAACCGGAGGGAACTTATCTTCTCTGGCTGGATTTTCGCGGGCTGCATCTGTCCGAGGAAGAGCGGGAGGAGCTGATTGTAAAGAAGGCACGGTTATGGCTTGACAGCGGTGCAATGTTCGGTCCGGATGGTGAGGGATTCGAAAGGATCAATATTGCCTGCCCGAGAAAGATACTGCAGCAGGCAATGGAGCAGCTGGAAGAAGCAGTGCACAGTGCCGTTTTTCTGAATGGGTCCAGGCATTCCTGATAAAAAAGATTAGAAAGGAACGAATGACAGTTTATGAAAAATCCACTTCATTATCAACGCTCAGAATATGACTGTGGTCCGACCGCTATGCTGAACGGAATCAGCTATCTGTTTGAACGGGAAGAAATTCCTCCGGAGGTTATACGAAATATTATGCTCTATTCTCTGGATTGTTATAATGCGGAGGGAATCGCGGGAAAATGCGGAACCTCCGGTACGGCGATGATGTTTTTGAGTAACTGGCTGAATGGATTTGGAAAGATCGGGCAGCTTCCGGTATCCAGTCAATATCTGGATGGGAAGCGTGTATATCTGGGAAAGGAAAGCAGGATCAATGATGCGCTTCGCCGTGGAGGAGCAGTTGTGGTAAAGGTCCATTATGATGAGGGTCATTATGTGCTGCTTACAGGTGAGAAAGGCGGAAATGTCCGGATGTTTGATCCCTATTATCGGGAAGAAGCATTTACGGAGAAGGATCTTCTGCTTGTGAAGGATCATCCGTTCTGTTATAATCGTGTGGTGCCGGAGCGGTATTTTAACAAAGAGACTTTTGAAATTTATGCACTGGGTCCTGTAGAAACAAGGGAAGCGGTGCTTCTGTTCAATGAGAATACGAAACTGACTCCGGACAAGACGATAGAATACTTCATCTGAGAAAGGAGCCTGACATGACACTTCAGCAGTTACGTTATGTAATACAGGCGGCAGATTCCCGTTCGATGAACGAGGCGGCAAAGCAGTTATATATTTCGCAGCCCAGCTTATCAGGAGCCATTAAGGATCTGGAAGAGGAAATCGGAACGGAGATTTTTAAAAGAACCAACAAGGGGACAGTCCTCACACCGGAAGGTGAGGAATTTCTCGGGTATGCCCGTCAGGTGGCAGAGCAGTATCAGCTGTTGGAAGAACGGTTTGTAAAGCGTACGAAGGGAAAGAAAAGATTCAGTGTTTCCATGCAGCATTACACCTTTGCAGTGAAAGCATTTGTGGAGTTGGTGAAACAGTTTGGCATGGATGAATATGAATTTGCCGTATATGAGACCAAGACATATGACGTTATTTGGGATGTGAAAAATTTTAAAAGTGAATTGGGTATCTTATATCGAAACGATTTCAATGAGAAGGTGCTTTCAAAGGTTTTAAAGGAAAATAATCTGGAGTTTCATGAATTGTTTTCCTGCAGAACCTATGTGTATCTGTGGAAAGGGCATCCGCTGGCAGAACAGGAGAAGATCTGCATGGAAGAATTGAAGGAATATCCATGTCTATCTTTTGATCAGGGAAGTAATACCTCCTTCTATCTGGCGGAAGAGGTACTGAGTACCTATGAGTATAAGCGGATCATCAAGGCGAATGACCGGGCTACGATGCTGAATCTTATGGTGGGATTAAATGGGTATACCCTTTGTTCGGGTATTATCTGTGAAGAATTAAACGGGAGCGAGTACAGAGCAGTTCCTTTGGATGCGGACGAGAATATGACCATCGGCTATATCAGCCGGAGGGGCATGTCAGTCAGTCCTCTTGGAATCCGTTATCTGGAAGAAATCAAGAAATATGAAAGCTTTCTCTTATGATGTAGAGAAAGCTTTTATGTATTACTCCGCCATCATTTCCCAAAATAACTGTGCCACCTGGGGAAGCTGTTCTCTGGACTTACATAAAACAGCAATCTCTGTGGTAAGAGCTTCATCGTCTATTTTTAATAGAGTCAAATCCGGATTTTCCAATTGATAGACGGCAGAAGCCGGTAAAATTCCAACTCCAAGTCCCTTTTTCGCGAGAGCTAATGTAGTCTGTGCATCATCGTTGCAGCAGCGGATTTGTGGTGTACATCCTGCGGCTTCGAATCGGGACAGAAGGATTCCCTCCCATCGTCGATACACAATCAGCGGTTTTCCGGCGAGATCTGCCAGTGATATAGTTTCAGAATTACTGAAATCCTGGAGGTAGGAAGCCAGACCTGCGGCCAGCATGGATTCTTTGCGCAGGGGAAGAATTTCTGTCTCTGGGGCAGAAAATGGTGTGCGCACAATAGCGAGATCAAGCTGTTCCATACGCAGCTGTTCCAATAACTGATAGGTATTGGCACTGTATAATTCATATCGTATCTTCGGATGCTCTGCAGAAAAGCGGGCGATCCATTCCATAAATAAAGTGCCTTGCACGGAGGAAACCACGCCGATGCGCAGCGTTCCGGCGTTTCCTGCACGGAAATTATCCATCTCTGCTGCAGTGGCATTGCACATTCCGAGAATCGTGCTGGCTCTCTGGTAAAAGGTATGCCCGGCCTCTGTCAGATGCAGACGCCGGCCTTCATGTCTGAATAAAAGACACCCCAATTCTTCTTCCAGGCTATGCAGCTGTGCTGTCAGGGGCGGCTGGGTCATGTTCAGTCTTCTGGCAGCTCCGATTACTGTGCCTTCTTCTACGATTGCCGTAAAATAGCGTAATTGCCGTATCTCCATAAAATATCCTCTCCAATCTGTAAAATCTATATGAAATTCCTATAATTATACCATAAAATAAATATTATTCATATAATCAGACCTGTGTTATGCTAAAATATGTGTGAAAATTCGGAACGGCAATTGATACATTTCATAGGAATAAATATTCTGTAAAGTGGAACATATATCTTGTAGAACGCAATTTTCAGGCACAGAAAAGGCTAGTACAGCATTGCATTAATGCTTGAGTAATAAGTCCTCGCTATCCGCGCCATCTGCACGCCTCCTAACCTGGACGTAGCCCGCTGCGCCGTCGGTTAGCAGACGCACAGCTGACACGAATATCAAGCACTTATTACTTCAAGATTAATGCGATGCTGTAATAGAGCGTGTTTGAAAATTCATTCCCGTAATCTGCATCCCCCACTTTGCGGTCTATTTGTCCCAAATTCGGTCAGCGTAGCCCGCTACGCCTCCCTTATTTGAACCAAATATCCCACAAATTGTGGAATACATCTTGCGGAAAGCAATTTTCAAACACGCTCTAGAGAACATCCGCAAAATACCTGTTGTGAAAGGGGCAAACGACAAATGAAGCATTTGTTGAATCAATTGAAACAATATAAGAAGGAGAGTATTCTGGCTCCGTTGTTTAAGATGCTGGAAGCGCTATTTGATTTATTTGTACCGATCGTGGTGGCAGATATTATCAATGTGGGAATTGGAAATCAGGACAATCGGTATATTCTGCAGCGGTGTGGGGTACTGGTGCTGCTGGCAGTGATCGGGATAAGCTGTAGTTTTACCGCACAGTTTTTTGCAGCACGTGCTTCCGTAGGATGTGCGACACGGCTTCGCCATACCCTGTTTTCCCATATCCAGACATTAGGGTATTCGGAAATTGATACGATGGGGACGAGTACATTGATCACCCGTATGACAAGCGATATCAATCAGGTGCAGAATGGATTGAACATGTTTCTGCGGTTATTTTTGAGGAGTCCATTTATTGTCTTTGGCGCAATGGTCATGGCATTTACCATAGATGTAAAAATTGCCTTGATTTTTCTGATCGCAATTCCGGTTCTGGCTGTGATTATATTTGGAATTATGAAAATCACTTCCCCGCTGTATAAGACTGTTCAGGAAAGACTGGATAAGATTTTGGGAATTACCCGCGAGAATCTGACGGGTGTAAGAGTTGTGCGGGCGTTTGGGAAAGAACACTCGGAGACAGAGCGATTTGAAACAGCCAATGGTCTGCTGAATTCCATGCAGCTTCATGTGGGACGTCTCTCCGGGTTGATGAATCCATTGACCTATGTGGTTGTGAATCTGGCGACAATTGCGATTCTGAATATGGGAGCTTCCAGAATCAATCATGGAATGTTGCTAAGCGGCGATGTGGTCGCGCTTGTCAATTACATGAGCCAGATTCTGATAGAGTTGGTCAAACTTGCCAATACCGTTGTTTTATTAAGCAAGGCGCTTGCCAGTCTGAACCGCATTGAGGGCGTATTAGAGACGGCTTCTTCTATGAAATTTACGGAAGGGAATGGAAGCCTGAAAAACAGGAATAATATTACAAAAAGTCGTAACAGAATTCCGGAAAATCAGAATACTGCCTTCCATATGGAAGAAGCGGTTGAATTCCAACAGGTAAGTTTAACTTATGCAGGTGCCGGTGAAGAGAGTCTGACGGATATCTCCTTCTGTGCCCAAAAGGGGGAGACAATCGGCGTGATCGGCGGTACAGGGAGCGGCAAATCCAGTCTGGTAAATCTGATTCCCAGATTTTATGATGCGACCTCCGGGCAGGTTCGGATTATGGGAAAACCCATTGCAGAGTGGGGCAGGGAAGAACTGCGGACCAGCGTAGGTGTTGTTATGCAGCGGGCACAATTATTTGCCGGAACGATTCGTTCAAATATGTTATGGGGAAATCCGGATGCGACGGACGAGCAGATCTGGAAAGCATTAGAGATCGCTCAGGCGGCAGAGGTGGTACGCGGCAAACCACTGGGACTTGATGAGCCGGTAGAGCAGGGAGGAAGAAATTTCTCAGGCGGACAAAAGCAGCGGCTGACGATTGCAAGGGCTTTGGTGAAACAGCCGGAAATACTGATTCTGGATGATAGTGCCAGTGCACTTGATTTTGCCACAGATGCCGCACTGCGCAGGGCACTTGGCACTTTAGCGGGAAAGATTACGGTGTTTATTGTCTCTCAGCGGGCTTCCAGCCTGAAACATGCAGATCAGATTCTTGTGTTGGAGGATGGGCAGATTGCTGACAAAGGAAGACATGAGGAACTACTGGAACGCTGCGACGTCTATCGCGAGATCTACGAGAGTCAGTTCAAGAAAGGGGAGGTGCATTGATGGCTGCTGAGAAGATCATGAAAGGAGAAAAGAGAGAAAACCGGATGGTTATGAAGCGGATTATGCAATATATAAAGCCATATTCCCTTTTTCTGATCATTAGTTTTTTGTGCGCTGCCGTAAGTGTGGCAGCACAGCTTCTGGTACCGATTTTTTGTGGGAATGCCATTGATGCTATGATCGGAAAGGGGCAGGTTGATTTTAATGGTGTTGGAACGATTGTAGTTGCCATCGCGGCAGCAACAGTTATTACGGCTGCTGCGCAATGGGTATTGGCTGTGTGTAATAACAAAATTACTTACTGTGTTTCAAGGGACTTGAGAAATGATTCTATCAATAAGATACAGACGCTCCCTTTGTCCTTCCTGGATTCCCATCCTTCCGGCGATCTGGTCAGCCGTGTAGTTGCGGATGTGGATACTTTTGCAGATGGATTATTGATGGGATTTACACAGTTGTTTACCGGTGTTTTGACGATTATTGGTACGCTGGGCTTTATGGTATCGGTAAATCCGCTGATTACTCTGGTTGTGGTCTGCCTGACACCACTGAGCCTGTTTGTGGCAAACTTTATTGCAAAGCATACGTACCAGCATTTTCAGCGGCAGACTGCTGTGAGGGGAGAGCAGACAGCCTACATCAATGAAATGATAGAGGGCATGAAGGTGGTTCAGGCTTTCGGATATGAAAACAGAAGCCTGGAAAAATTCGATGAGGTAAATGGACGGCTGCAGGAGACAAGTCTGAAGGCGGTATTTTTCTCCAGTCTGACGAATCCGTGTACCCGTTTTGTAAATAATCTTGTCTATGCAGCAGTGGGATTGGCAGGTGCATTGTATGCTGTATCCGGCGGTATTACAGTGGGACAGCTCAGCATTTTCCTGAGTTATGCGAATCAGTATTCGAAACCCTTCAATGAGATTTCCAGTGTGGTGACGGAACTTCAGAATGCTATTGCATGTGCGGACCGGGTGTTCCAGCTTCTGGACGAGGAAAGTCAGGTGGAGGAAAAGGGAGCCGTATTGGTAAGTGACGGGCATGTAGCGCTTGAGCACGTATCTTTCCGGTATGTGCCGGATCGGCCATTGATTGAGGACTTTACTTTGGATGTGAAGCCGGGGCAGAGAATTGCGATCGTCGGTCCCACCGGATGCGGAAAAACTACACTGATTAATCTGCTGATGCGTTTTTATGATGTGAACAGCGGTAAGATTCAGGTGGCAGGACAGGATATCCGGGATGTAACCCGGAAGTCCCTGCGGCAGAATTATGGTATGGTTTTGCAGGAAACATGGCTGAAGGCAGGAACCATTCGGGAGAATATCGCTTATGGAAAGCCGGATGCCACGGAAGAGGAAGTGATAGCGGCTGCGAAAGCGTCCTATGCCCATAGCTTTATCAAGCGTCTGCCGGACGGATATGATACGATGATTGCTGAAGACGGAGGAAATATCAGTCAGGGGCAAAAGCAGCTTCTGTGTATTGCGCGGGTAATGCTTTGCCTGCCTCCGATGCTGATTCTGGATGAGGCGACCAGCAGCATTGATACCCGTACAGAGATTCGGATTCAGGCTGCATTTGCCCGTATGATGGAAGGCAGAACCAGCTTTATCGTAGCACATCGTCTTTCTACGATTCGGGAGGCGGATGTGATACTGGTGATGAAAGACGGTCATATCATTGAGCAGGGAGATCACGATTCTCTGATGGAAAAAGAGGGATTTTATGCCCATCTTTATAATAGTCAATTTGAGGAGACAACTGCAGGGCATAGATAATTTCAGGGTGCTGCAACAATAGAAGCTTCATGAGTGGTTTCAGGACGGTAACAGACATGTGATGGTCCAAGACTGCTGATGAAGCTTTTCTTCTTTGCTATTGACAAAAGTCCGAAATTGGATTAGAATACATGGTACGAAATCGGACCTGGAGGTAAAGCAATTGGAGTACAGACTGGGAAGTGAATTAAAAGAGTTTAATCGTTTATACAAAGAATTTGATGAATTATACCATGGCATAGCCGTGAGGGCAGAGCTGTCTGACAGTGCTTTTTGTATTTTGTACGCAGTCGTTGAGATGGGAGATGGCTGTCTGCAAAAGGAGATTTCGGAACGTTACTTTTTCAGCAAGCAGACAATCAATTCGTCGATTCAAAATCTGAAATCAAAGGGTTACATTTTGCTTACACAGGGAAAAGGACATGATAAACATATTCATTTGACAGAGACGGGAGAGCAGTTGGTAAAGGAGAAGATTTTACCTGTTATGGATATGGAAAATGCAGCATTTTCCCAAATGCCCCAGAAAGAGAGTCAGGAGCTTTTAAGGCTGACGAAGAAATATATGCAATTGCTTCAAAAGAAGTTTCAAGAAAACAGATAGATTATGACATTGGAGGGATTGAGGAATGAGAATACAGTTATCAGATCACTTTACGTATAAGCGGCTGCTGCGTTTTGTGGTATCACCGATTATGATGATGATTTTCACTTCACTGTATAGTATTGTAGACGGATTTTTTGTATCAAATTATGTGGGTAAGACACCGTTTGCGGCAGTGAATCTGATTATGCCGGTCTGCATGGGGCTTGGAACGATAGGAACTATGATCGGTACAGGCGGAAGTGCAATCGTTTCCCAGGTACTGGGGGAAGGGAAACGAGAACAGGCAAACCGCTGTTTTTCCATGCTTGTTTATTTTGCGGTTCTTTTAAGCGTGGTGTTATCCGTGATTGGATTTGTCTTTGCACGCCCGATTGCCATTGCATTAGGTGCGACAGGTGACCTGTTGGAAAATTGCATCGTATACAGTAGGATTTTATATATTGCATTGACTGCATTTGTCCTGCAGTATGTTTTTCAGAGTTTTTTTGTGACGGCGGAGAAACCATCATTAAGCCTGGGGATATCATTGGTTTCAGGAGTGACCAATATGGTTCTGGATTTTCTGTTTATTGCAGTTTTCAAATGGGGACTTGCAGGAGCAGCGATTGCAACAGGTATTGGACAGATGGTCGGTGGTGTCATTCCGGTCATTTACTTCACAAGAAAAAATGATAGCTTATTGCAGTTAGTCAGAACACGTTTTGATGGAAAAGTCCTGCGAAAAGCTTTGGGAAATGGTTCTTCCGAGATGGTGACGAATCTTTCCGCTTCTCTTGTAAATATTCTGTACAACTTTCAACTTATGAAGTTTGCGGGAGAAAATGGTGTTGCCGCATATGGTATTATTATGTATGTGAACTTCATCTTTATGGCGATATTTTTTGGATATTCCATTGGAAGCGCACCAATTATCGGTTACCACTATGGGGCGGCGCATGATAAGGAATTAAAGAACCTGTTTCGGAAAAGTATGGTGCTGATGGGCGGCTCGGGGTTGATTCTGACGGTACTGGCGGAAATTCTGACCGCACCCTTGGTGACGATTTTTGCAAGCTATGACGCCGAACTGTTTCAGATGACGGCCCATGGATTCCGGCTGTATTCTTTGGCATTCATCTTTATGGGAATTAATGTCTGGGGTTCTGCATTTTTTACAGCACTGGGCAATGGCGCCGTATCCGCAATCATTTCTTTTCTAAGAACACTGCTTTTTCAGATTGCAGTTGTTCTGGTATTGCCTGTTTTCTTTGGAATTGACGGTATCTGGCTGGCAATTGTAGTAGCTGAACTTTTGGCACTCATAGTTACGGTACTCTTTTTAGTTAAGAAGAGGAAGAAATATCATTACGCATAAGAAAAAATCAGAACAGAGAAAATATCCTGTTAAAGCCAAACCCCGGAAAGTCTGTCCACAGCATTTCCGGGGTTTTGTGTTTAGTTTTTCTTTCCGGACGGAGATTTTGGAGCATAGTCGTGCATACCTTCAACTGCACCCTGGGCAACCGCCCACAGGTAAAGGCTGGCAACCGTACCATAAGGAGAATAACGCCGCTTGTATTTTTGGTATAAGGAAGGGGTGATCTTACGGTGGTGATACACCATGCGCAGCCCCCGCTGAATTGCCAGATCACCAAAACTGAGTACATCCGGCCGCTGCATAGAAAAGATAAGCAACATTTCCGCCGTCCAGACTCCGATCCCCGGAAGCTTACAAAGTCTGGTACAGACCTGAGCGTCCGGCAGTTCCTGCAATTCCTCCAGATCCAGATTCCCGATGATAATCTCTTCCGTGATTTTCTTGATATAATTTGCCTTTCTCATAGAGATCCCGCAGCTTTGCAGCTCTTTGGCAGGAATTGCAGCCAGATGCTCCGGTGTTAACGGAGCAAACCGAGCCTGTATCCGTTCCCAAATTGTATTCAATGCTTTCGTAGAGATTTGCTGTCCCACGATAGAATTGACCAAAGCCTCATACAGATCTGGAATAACCGGACGTTCAATATACCCAATCCGATCAATCACCGCCCCAAGTACAGGATCTCTGCTCTTCAAATAATCAATCTCTGTTTTTCCATAAAGAAAATATTCCAATTGTTTCATAAATTTGTTTCCCTCGTGATAAGTTTACAACTCAATAAATTCATCTGAAAACCTTCTTTTTATACTTGACTTTTAAGCGTTCGGCTTCTTATGACTATTATATAACATTTATTGAAAATGGTCATGTTTATTTTTCGTTATCTATTGTACTGAAATGGAAGTTTATATACTTATTCCGTGTAGCACAGATTACGCACGCTGCAACGGTTTTTCCAATCCAACCCACTTCACGGACGACGGAATCTTTGAAACCTGGTTCGACCGCCCCAAATTCAACGCCATGATGGAGGAAGGGGAGGCCGGGAATCAGAAATGCTCTGGCTCCCGGCTTGTAAAATCAGGAGGTTTATGGTAGTATGGAGATACGAAAACGAAAGGGAAAGCAGGTGGGAAGATTGACAGTGACGGAACAGATAGACCAGAAACATCAGGAAGATTTACAGAGGCTCAGAGGTTTTCGCCTGCTTGATGATGATTTTCTTACAAAGTGTTTTGAGGGAAATACGGCAAGCATGGAACTGGTATTGCAGATCGTATTGGAAAAGCCGGATTTAAAGGTGCTGGACGTTCGTACTCAGGTATTTGTGGAAAATCTGCTGAACCGTTCAGTGAGGTTGGATATTCTGGCTACGGACAGTACCGGTGCAAAATTTAACGTGGAAGTACAGCGTTCAGATAAAGGAGCCGGGAGAAAAAGGGCAAGATACAATAGCAGCATGATGGACGCAAACCTTTTGAAGAAAGGCGAGGACTTCGACCAACTGCCGGAAACGTGGGTAATCTTTATCACAGAGAATGACGTAATGGGAAAAGGGGTGCCGCTCTATCCGGTTGAGCGCTGCTTTTTAGGAACCGGAGAAAAATTTGAAGACGGTTCTCACATACTATATGTAAATGGTGCTTACCGTGGAGATACGCCAATCGGGAAGTTAATGCATGACTTCTCCTGCACAGACGCAGCCGATATGTATTATGGGACATTGGCAGACAGGGTGAGATTTTTCAAAGAGAGCAAGGAGGGAATCGAAATTATGTGTCGGGCTATGGAGGATATGAGGAATCAGACATTAAAAGAGGGAGCAATCAATTCTGCAAAAAGAATGTTGGCAGATGGAATATTGACACTTGAAAAAATTGCAGAATATGCAGGACTGTCGCTTGATGAAGTGAAAAAACTGAAAGCAGAACGAACAGCATAAACGAAACCGTAGGCCGGGAATCTAAAAACAGGTTCTCGGCCTTATTTTTTGTCCTGAAATGTAAATTTTTGTGACCAATATCCATGATCCTGCGTGCCAAGTACACTCCGGTTCATGGCTGCTGTCCGGGACTTTCATGGTAAACCCATCATGCTGGAACAGCATATAATCAGTGATCTGACTGTAATCAGTATGTTTACTTGTTGACATCTAAAAGGTAATATGTTACCATGTATTGGTAATATATTACGTATTTGGAGAAGAATATGAATATAAAAGAAGTAATGCAGTATGAAAATGTAGATTTCAGTGGTATAGAGACATCCTATTTCTTATTAGGACTATTGAGTGCTTTTGATAATCGTTTTCAGGCGGTAGCAGATAAAACGATGGAAGAAATCAGTTGGAAGCAGTTTTTTGCCATAATCTGTATAAATCTATGTAAAGAGAAACCTACCATAAAGGAACTCACTGAAATTATGGGAAGCTCCCACCAGAATGTAAAGCAAATTCTTTTAAAGCTTGAGAAAAAAGGATTTGTGAATATCTATCCGGATTCAAAAGACAAGAGAAAACAAAGAATAGAACTTACAGAATATTGTATAAAGTTTTGTGAAAAAAATGGTGAAATAAGTAGTCAGATCATGAAGAAGATGTTTGATGGGATATCTGAGGAACAATTACGAGTCACTATTCAGACCATCATACAGATAGAGAATAATTTAAAGGATCTATAGGGAGAAAAAGGCTATGGGAAAAGGAATTATTTTATACCAATCAAAATATGGTTCAACTGAGAAATATGCCAAATGGTTACAGGAAGAAGTCGGATATGATTGTATCAAGACGAAACATGCGAATGTTAAGTCCCTTCAGAAATATGACACAATTATTTTAGGCGGTGGTGTCTACGCATCGGGAATTGCCGGCTTATCATTTATGAAAAAAAATATAGAAAATTTAGCAGGTAAAAATATAGCTGTTTTCGGTGTTGGCGCATCACCTTATGATGAAAATGCCATTGATCAAATTAAAAAGCTGCACTTTAAAGACAAACTGAAAAATGTTCCTCTGTACTATTGCCGTGGTGCATGGAACGAAAAAGAAATGTCATTTAAGGACAGGACATTGTGTAAGATGTTGCAGAAGGCTGTAGCTAAGCAAGATCCTGATACATATGAACCATGGCAAAAAGCATTAATGTGTGCAGCTGGGCAAAAATGCGATTGGACAGATAAGAAATATTTGGAACCGATACTTACATTTGCAAAATGTAATGGACTATGAAAAAGATAGTTTTTCTATAAGTGCTGTACTATGTTGCCGATGGTCAAATATGCAGAGCGATATGCATCACTCCACAAATATCAGGAGAAGGGGGCGCGGAAGCGGACGGCGTACCGGACAGCGCTGTCCGGAATGCCGTCCGCTTCCGTGCCCCTCTTCTCCGTCCGAGTGGCCAAGAATAGACTATTGATACTTCGGCTCGCAAGTCACCTCACACCCAAGTCTGTGGAAGGTCTTCTTATCAGCATCAGAAAGCATGACACTGGAATGCACCTGACACCCATGAAGTTTTGGAAGCTGCATCAGCGCCAGCTTTGCATCTGCACTGTCTGCAGCCGTGGCAGAGAGTGCGATTAGAATCTCATCCGTATGAAGCCGCGGATTCTTGCTGCCCAGATACTGCGTCTTTAATATCTGAATCGGTTCAATAGCAGTAGGAGAGATAATATGCTTTTCATGATCAATTTCTGCCAGTTCTTTCAAAGCATTCAGAAGCAAGGCAGCACAAGGTCCAAGCAGATCTCCTGTCTTGCCGGTGATGATTCGTCCGTCTGGAAGTTCCATGGCAGCGGCCGGTGCTCCGGTGGTCTCTGCACGGACAAGTGCCGGAGAAACAGTACTGCGGTCAGTGGCTGTGATATGTTCCTGCTTCAGCAGTAATTCAATTTTGAAGGCTTCCTCTTCGGTACGGGAACCGTCAGCGATTCCATCCACAGCCTGATAATAACGGCGGATCATCTCCTGACGGGATGCTTCGCGGCAGACTTGATCATCAATAATACAGTTTCCTGCCATATTTACGCCCATATCAGTAGGAGATTTGTAAGGACTTTCTCCAAAGATACGTTCAAAGATGGCATTCAGCACAGGAAAGATTTCCACGTCACGGTTGTAGTTGACGGTGGTCTGCCCGTAAGCTTCCAGATGGAAGGGATCGATCATATTGATATCATTTAAATCAGCCGTTGCTGCTTCATAAGCCAGATTCACCGGATGTTTCAGAGGAAGATTCCAGATAGGGAATGTCTCAAATTTGGCATATCCGGCATGAACCCCTCTCTTGTGTTCATGGTAGAGCTGGGAAAGGCAGGTTGCCATCTTGCCGCTTCCAGGTCCGGGGGCAGTTACCACAACCAACGGTCTTGAGGTTTCGATGTAGTCATTCTTTCCGTATCCTTCATCACTTACGATCAGTGGAATATTGCCCGGATACCCCGGAATATTATAGAGAATATATACTTTAATTCCAAGATTTTCCAGACGTTTCTTAAACATCATGGCACTGTGCTGTCCGGAAAATTGTGTGATGACAACACTGCCCACATAAAGTCCCTTGCCACGGAACTCGTCAATCAACCGAAGAACATCACTGTCGTAAGTGATTCCCAGATCACCGCGGATTTTATTCTTTTCAATAGCGCCTGCACTGATGGCAATTACGATTTCCGCCTGATCGGCAAGCTGCATCAGCATCTGAAGTTTGCTGTCGGGAACAAATCCCGGCAGAACCCTGGAAGCATGATAATCGTCGAATAATTTTCCGCCGAATTCCAGATAAAGTTTGTTATCAAATTGATTAATCCGTTCCCGGATGTGCTCTGACTGCATGCTCAGATATTTTTCATTATCAAAACCAATCTTCATGTCCATTATTCTCCCTGTATTTGTACAATATTAATGATACACGGATTGCTCCGCATCTCATACTCTTAAAATCCTGAAAACATTCGAAATTCGTCCTATTCGGGCTGTTTTCTCATGTTTTGCGCGTCCCAAAGTCATGCTTGTATCATCCTATTAGTTTAAGTATACAATCAGGAGTGTTGGAGAGCAAGGTTTTTTTGCAAATCCGTGGTGTTCATAGGAATTTCATAAAGTTTTAATTGCGAATCTATGGGATATACTTTATAATGGAGTGGTTGAAATAAAGCATCAGCAGGTCTGTTAGTTGCTTGACGGTATACGGAAATGTAATTTTGCCAGTATGCCGGTTCGATAAGGAGGAGAAGCATGAGTCTGCCAGAAGACAAAAACAGCGGGCAGGGCCAGGGGAATGGCGGCGGTCCGAAAAATAAACAAACATTTCTGATTATCATCATTTGTCTGCTGATCAGTATGATTTTGATGGGAGTGTTCAGCAATCTGATGAATCGTTCCACATCCAGAGAAATCTCATATGATCAGTTTATGGAGATGGTGAAAGAGGATCAGGTGAAGGAAGTAACGATTGAGTCCGGAAAACTGACAGTGAAACCCAAGGAACAGAAATATAAGGGGCTGGAGATTACGTATTCTGCGACTCTGGTGGGAGATGAGAATTCTCTTCGTGATATGTTGGATGAGAAGAATATCAAATTCGAGAAGAAGCTCCCGGATTCAACAGCATCTGTTATAGCGACAATTTTAAATTTTCTGATTCCTGTATTACTATTGGTTGCCACATTTACACTGATCTGGCGTATGATGAATAAGGGCGGAGGCATGATGGGGGTTGGCAAGAGTAAGGCGAAAACCTATGTGCAGAAGGAAACCGGTATCACCTTTAAAGATGTTGCAGGACAGGATGAGGCGAAAGAATCGCTGCAGGAGGTTGTGGATTTCCTTCATAACCCTGCAAAATATGCAGCAATCGGTGCAAAGCTTCCGAAAGGCGCTTTGCTTGTAGGACCTCCGGGTACAGGAAAAACATTGCTTGCAAAAGCAGTTGCGGGGGAAGCGCATGTACCGTTTTTTTCGTTATCCGGCTCTGAGTTTGTGGAGATGTTTGTGGGTGTAGGTGCATCCCGTGTCCGTGATTTATTTGAGGAAGCAAAGAAAAATGCACCATGTATTATTTTTATCGATGAGATTGATGCAATCGGTAAAACACGTGATTCCAGATATGGTGGGAATGATGAGCGTGAGCAGACGCTGAACCAGCTGCTTGCAGAGATGGATGGTTTCGACACATCCAAAGGTCTGCTGATTCTGGCAGCTACAAACCGTCCGGAGGTTCTTGATCCTGCGCTTCTGCGGCCTGGTCGTTTTGACCGCCGGGTAATTGTTGACCGTCCGGATTTGAAAGGCCGTGTCAACATACTGAAAGTACATGCAAAAAAAGTTGCACTGGATGAAACCGTTGATTTTGATGCAATCGCTTTGGCAACCAGCGGAGCAGTGGGATCTGATCTGGCAAATATGATCAATGAAGCGGCGATTCTGGCAGTCAAGAATGGAAGGAAAGCGGTGTCTCAGAAGGATTTGTTCGAGGCGGTGGAAATTGTTCTGGTAGGAAAAGAAAAGAAAGATCGTATCCTGAGTCAGGAAGAACGAAAGATTGTATCTTACCATGAAGTTGGTCATGCGTTAGTGAGCGCCCTGCAAAAAGATGCCGAGCCGGTGCAGAAGATTACCATTGTTCCCCGTACGATGGGAGCGTTGGGTTATGTGATGCAGGTGCCGGAGGAAGAGAAGTATCTGAATACCAAGGCAGAGTTGGATGCCATGGTTGTCGGTATGCTGGCAGGACGGGCTGCGGAAGAGATTGTATTTGGGAATGTGACTACCGGTGCTTCCAACGATATTGAGAAGGCAACAAAGATTGTCCGGGCAATGATCACCCAGTATGGAATGTCTGAGAAATTTGGTTTGATGGGGCTTGCTTCACAGGAGAACCAGTATCTGGACGGCAAAGCTTATCTGAATTGCGGAGATGCCACAGCTACGGAGATTGATCATGAGGTCATGAAAGTATTAAAGGATGCTTACGAGCAGGCAAAACAGCTGCTTTCCAAGAACAGAGATGCCCTTGATAAGATTGCAGAATATCTGATTCAGAAAGAGACGATTACAGGTAAAGAATTTATGAAGATATTCCATGAGGTAAAAGGAATGCCGGAAGCGAAGGAGATTTTGGACTCGGAAGCGAAAATGACGGAGTCAAAAGTAACGGAAGACGAAACAGCCGAAAGCGGAAATGAAATAACGGAATAGATTTGATGTGTTTTAGGATTGCGGGAGCATGAAATGCGAAGCAATCCGTATATCATAAGCGTCAAAATACCTTTTGACGCTTTCATCATTTGATTAGCTGATGAGAATGAAAACAGGGATGGGAAATCCCCCAGAGATTCAGGGAGAGATGTCCGGTAAACAGGCAGTGTTTACCGGGAAGAATTCCCGGGATTTCCGGGGGATTTGTCTTAGATAAAGGAGCGCATATGGCATTTGATATTGAAGAAGAGTTAAAAAAACTGCCGGCGAAGCCAGGTGTTTATCTGATGCATGATGAGAAAGATACCATTATATATGTAGGAAAGGCGATCAGTCTGAAGAATCGTGTGAGACAGTATTTTCAGAGCAGTCGGAATAAGGGATTGAAGATTGAGCAGATGGTTCCTCAGATTGCACGATTCGAGTATATCGTGACTGATTCGGAGTTGGAAGCACTGGTATTGGAATGCAACCTGATCAAAGAGCACAGACCCAAGTATAATACCATGTTGAAAGACGATAAGTCTTATCCGTTTATTCAGGTTACGGTAAATGAGCCTTATCCCAGAATTTTATTTGCCCGAAGGATGAAGAAGGACAAGTCAAAATATTTTGGCCCTTATACCAGCGGGCAGGCAGTGAAAGAATCGATTGAGCTGCTGCGGAAATTGTATCAGATTCGGGCATGTAACCGGAGTCTGCCCCGGGAGATCGGCAATGACCGTCCCTGCCTGTATTATCATATCAAGCAGTGTAAGGCTCCCTGTCAGGGGTACATCAGCAAGGAGGAATACCGCAGTCAGGTGGATCAGGCTCTGGATTTTCTGAACGGCAATATGAAAGGGGTGCTGAAAGATCTGGAAGCAAAGATGCTGGAGGCATCTGAAGAACTGCGGTTTGAAGATGCAAAGGACTACCGGGATCTGATTGAACATGTCAGGCGGATTGGAGAGCGGCAGAAAATCACCAGGAGCGGCGGAGAAGATAAGGATGTGATTGCCCTTGCAGTAGATAAGGAAGATGCAGTTGCACAGGTTTTCTTTATCCGTGACGGAAAGCTGATCGGTCGGGATCATTTTTATCTGAGGGTAGCCGTCAGGGATTCAAAAGCTGATATTCTGCTGAGTTTTTTAAAGCAATTTTATTCGGGAACACCGTTTATTCCGAGAGAACTGGTGTTGTCGGATCAGATTGAAGAACAGGAGGTTCTGGAAGAGTGGCTGACCAAAAAGCGGGGGCAGCGGGTTCATATCCGGGTTCCAAAGAAAGGACAGCAGGAGAAGCTTGTGGAACTGGCCCGGCGAAATGCAGGGATTGTTCTGAGTCAGGACCGTGAGAAGCTGAAAAAAGAAGAAGGCCGTACCATCGGAGCAATGAAGGAGATTGAAGAATGGCTGAAGCTGCCCGGTTTGGTTCGGATTGAGGCATATGACATTTCTAATATCAGTGGATTTCAGTCGGTAGGTTCTATGATTGTCTATGAGAAGGGAAAGCCAAAACGGGCAGACTATCGAAAATTCCGGATTAAGTCTGTGCAGGGTCCCAATGATTATGCAAGTATGAAGGAGGTCCTGACCCGAAGATTTCAGCGCGGAGTGGATGAGGATGCAGGGTTCGAGCGCCTGCCGGATCTGATTATGATGGACGGCGGACGTGGACAGGTAAACATCGCATTGGAAGTTTTGAGAGAACTGGGATTGAATATTCCTGTTTCCGGTATGGTCAAGGATGATAAGCATCGGACCCGCGGGTTATATTATAGGAATGTGGAGATTCCCATTGATCGTGACAGTGAAGGGTTTAAGCTGATTACCAGAATACAGGATGAAGCACATCGTTTTGCCATTGAGTACCACAGGCTTCTGCGCAGCAAGGGGCAGGTGCATTCCATATTGGATGATATACCGGGAATCGGACCGGGCAGAAGGAAGGAATTGATGAGGCATTTCCAGGGGATTGAAGAAATCAAGGCAGCTACTGTGGAAGAATTGGCAGCACTTCCCACAATGAATGGAAAAGTTGCACAACAAGTATATGATTTTTTCCACAAAACTTCCAATGACATTGGTTGAAGTGGGAGAAATGATATGTTAAAATATTGTTGGTATCTGCGTCAGCAGACAGGTCTGTTTATAGGCGGCTCCGGAAGAGTTTCGTACTCGCCTAAGGAATTGTTCAGAAATAACTTTTAAATGGTGCGTAGAATTTTTCTTCGAGAGTGCTGCTCGAAAATCAGGCGCATAGTGGGCT
>UQAW01000061.1 GCA_900539175.1 uncultured Lachnospiraceae bacterium | reverse complement strand
TAATCCGGGCTGTCGCCCTCCTTACTCATACTGGCTTGCCCGTCCAATATCCATGTCCCTGCGCGTGCAAGCACGCTCCGGGTCATGGCTGCTGTCCGGGACTTTCATAGTAAAATAACGGAGTAAGGGATTACAGGATGAAAGAGGACAAAGAGAGAAAACAAAAAGGGCAGAAGGAAGAGGAGCAGATTACGTTTCACCGATATGAGTCGGATATGACCAGAAAAGAGAAGCGGGAACTGGAGAAGCAGAAGCTTGGAAGTATGGACTGGAGGGGGAAGCTGCAGTATGTGTGGGCTTATTATAAGCCGGCGATGGCGGCTGTGGTCGGTATTATTCTGGCAATTGTGTTTATCTGGCAGACGGTGGAGAATGCAAAGTATAAGACTGTTCTGAATGTGAGTGTGATTGGGGCTTCTGTGGGAGAGCAGGCGGAAGAGATTCAAGAAGAGCTGCAGGAGCAGTTTGGTACGGAGAACAAGTATGATAAGGTAACCTTTGATACATCGTTTATGATGCAGGATGTAGAGACGGCGGATTACAATATCATGATGAAGCTTACGACTGTTGTGGCAGCAAGAGAGCTGGATGTGTTGATTACCAACCAGGCCTTTTATGATCATTATGAAGGTGAGGGGATGTTTCTGGATTTGTCTGCGTTATTTACACCAGAGGAGTGTGAAACGTATGAGATTACAGAAGGCACAGACAGAATTGAAATATCAGATACGGTGTGGTTCGAAAAGCATTCCTGGGTTCCGTATGAACCGGTTTATCTGACGGCGATCAGTAATACCAGGCATCCGGAAAAAATAAAAGAATTCATAATTACAGTTAAGGAGGAAAAGGAATGAGTGACTTATATACGGAAGTATTAGTGGAGAAGCAGTTTACGGCAAAGGATATGGCAATTAAAGTGGGGATGATTTTCATGACAGTGCTATCGGTGGTTGCGGGGGTACTGATTCCGCCGATCCTGCTTGCAGCATTGGCATTTGGTCTTTTGGACTATTTTTTTCTTCCGAAATTAAATGTGGAATATGAGTATCTCTATGTAAATGGAGAATTGGATATTGACAAGATATTTTCCCGCGTCAAGAGAAAAAAGGGTGCAAGTTATGATTTGAACAATATGGAGATTTTAGCTCCGGTTAAGTCTCATCAGCTTGATTCTTACAGAAACAATTCGAATATCAAAACAGTAGATTATTCTTCCGGAAAGCCGGATGCAAAAGTATATGCGGCCATTATTTCCAAAGATGATCATCTGGAACGTCTGCTTTTCGAGCCGAATGATGTGATGATCCGTGATATTCGCAGCAAAATGCCAAGAAAAGTATTTACAGATTGACAGCATCAGAAAATTTTGTTACACTAGGGAACAAAATAACTCGTGGCTTTCCAGTCACAAAAGAAAAAGGGAGGTAAAAAGAAAGATGGGAACGATTATTGGCGAAGGCATTACCTTTGACGATGTGCTGTTGGTACCACAGTATTCAGAAGTGACCCCGAACATGGTGGACTTGTCCACATATCTGACAAAAAGCATAAAGCTGAATATTCCGATGATGAGTGCCGGTATGGATACCGTGACGGAGCATCGGATGGCAATTGCCATGGCAAGGCAGGGTGGTATCGGTATTATCCATAAGAATATGTCAGTAGAACAGCAGGCAGACGAGGTTGACAAGGTTAAACGTTCAGAGAATGGTGTTATCACCGATCCATTTTTCTTATCACCGGAACATACATTGGCGGATGCCAACAATCTGATGGCTAAGTTCCGTATATCGGGTGTACCGATTACTGAGAATGGTAAACTGGTAGGAATCATCACAAACCGCGATTTGAAGTTTGAGGAGGATTATTCCAGAAAAATTAAAGAGTGTATGACTTCAGATGGATTGATTACGGCGAGAGAAGGTGTAACGCTGGAAGAGGCAAAGAGCATTCTCGCCAAGTCCAGAAAAGAAAAACTGCCGATTGTGGATGAGAATTTTAATCTGAAGGGACTTATCACAATCAAAGATATCGAAAAGCAGATCAAGTATCCGCTGTCTGCAAAGGATGAGCAGGGACGTCTGCTCTGCGGAGCTGCAGTTGGTATCACAAAGAATGTTCTGGAGCGTGTGGATGCGCTGGTGAAGGCTCACGTGGATGTAATTGTTATTGATTCTGCTCATGGACATTCTGCGAACATCTTCAAAACATTGAGAGAGATTAAAGCAGCTTATCCAAAGCTTCAGGTAATTGCAGGTAATGTGGCAACGGCAGAAGCTACAAGAGATCTGATCGCCGCCGGCGCAGACGCAGTTAAGGTTGGTATCGGACCTGGGTCTATCTGTACAACACGTGTTGTTGCAGGTATCGGCGTACCGCAGATCACTGCAGTTATGAACTGTTACGAGGAAGCAAAGAAGACCGGTACGCCGATCATTGCTGACGGAGGTATCAAGTATTCCGGTGATATGACAAAGGCGATTGCAGCAGGAGCCAGTGTCTGTATGATGGGAAGCATCTTTGCGGGATGTGATGAAAGTCCGGGAACTTTCGAATTATTCCAGGGAAGAAAGTATAAAGTTTATCGCGGTATGGGTTCTATTGCGGCGATGGAGAACGGAAGCAAGGATCGTTATTTCCAGACAGATGCCAAGAAACTGGTACCGGAAGGTGTGGAAGGACGTGTGGCTTACAAAGGGCTTGTGGAAGATACCGTATTCCAGCTGATCGGCGGAATTCGTTCCGGTATGGGATACTGCGGAGCCAAGGATATTGAGGCTTTGAAAGAGAATGGTAAATTTGTAAAGATTTCTGCCGCTTCTCTGAAAGAATCTCATCCGCATGATATCCATATTACAAAGGAAGCTCCAAATTACAGCGTAGATGAATAAATAACGTGTCGTGGGATTGCTACATAAAATCCTTGCGGTCTCTTTGACGGAGACTGCAGAGATTTTGTGTAGCAATTTTTACATTTTGGATAAAAGCAGTTCACAAAATTGCTTTATGATGAAAAAGGTTACAAAGGAAAAGGTATAGAGGGAGAGTATATGGCACGTAAAAGAGAAACAGACAGACCGAAATCTCAGGCATATCTGCGCCGCTGCCGTGTAGTATACCGGAATCGGGCGATTCTGGCAGTAATTGCTGTTGCGATCATCGGAATCTGTATAGGGGGAATCAAAAGAAAATTTGAAAAGGAGGACATAAGCGGTACATTCAAATCGGTATCGTTGACCAGTTCAAAGACTGACTGGCGGGGAGCTCCGCCTTTGGATGTACAGCTGCTGACTCCAAATCCATATTCGAGACCGCAATTGAAATTAGAACAGGTAAAAGGAATTGTCATCCATTATACGGCAAATCCGGGAACGAGCGCTCAGGCGAATCGTGACTATTTCGAGGGACTGAAAGACGGACAGGGGACCTCTGCCAGCAGTCATTTTATTGTGGGATTGGAAGGAGAAATCATTCAGTGTGTTCCAACAGCAGAAGAAGCATATGCCTCAAATAACAGAAACGTGGATACGCTTTCGATCGAATGTTGTCACCCGGATGAGAGCGGACAGTTTAAAGATGTTACTTATCAGTCTGTCATTCAATTGACCGGCTGGCTGTGTGTGAGATATGATCTGAGTCCGGAGGATGTGATACGACATCATGATGTGACAGGGAAGGAATGCCCCAAATATTTTGTGGATCATGAAGATGCCTGGGAGCAGTTTCGGGCAGATGTTAAAGATAAGATTGAAGAAATTAAAAAGGAGCAGAGTTAAGGAACTGTAGAAAAATAACTTGCATGAGTTATTTTCCTACCGTTCCTAAGTAAACGGACATGTCTGCTGACGCAGACATCACCATCCATGAAAGTCGATTGCTCCGCACCTTGTGCTCCCGCAATCGCCGCCAGTATTCGTAATCCGGACTAAAAGGTACAGGACAACTATCTGAAAATGATGGAATAGTTATGGGCATTGGATGGGCAAGCTATTATGAGAATTGATATAAGGAAAAGGAAGGAAAGAAAAATGATGTCAGAGACAACAACATTACAAAAGCGGGACGAGATGGATCAAAAGTTTTGCTGGCATATGGAGGACTTATTTGCGGATGATCAGGCATGGATGCGTGCTTATGGAAAGTTACAGACACAGATAGATGCATTTTCGAAAAATCAGGGCAGGCTTGGAGAACGTCCGGAAGTTATGTACGAAATCTTTCGGGAAAAAGATGAAATCAGTCAGATGTTTGAGCGGGTTTATGTCTATGCGAATCAGAAATATCATGAAGATACAGGAAATCAGAAGTATCAGGAACTGTCCGGAAAGGCTATGGCATTATCTTCCGTGTTTTCGGATGCCTGCTCTTTTGTGGAGCCGGAACTGATGGCGCTGGATGAGCAGATTATCTTTCGCTATCTTGAGGAATATGAGCCGCTGCGGCTCTATGAGCGGATGCTGAAAGAGATCCTGCGTCAGAAAGAACATGTTTTGACGGCAGAATTGGAGGCTGTGCTTGCTAAGGCCGGTGAATTGGGAAATTCTCCGCAGCAGATCTTCATGGCATTTAACAATGCGGACATTCGATTTGGAACCGTTGTGGATGAGGAAGGAAACGAGAGAATTCTTACCCACGGAACATTTTCCAACTTTATGGAAAGTAAGGACAGACGTGTGCGGAAGGAAGCATTTTCAAAGTTGTATCAGGCATATGAAGATCATAAGAATATGTTAGCTGCAACATTTTCCGCAAATCTCAAGCAGGCTGCGTTTTTTGCAAAGATGCGGAATTATCCGTCAGTTCTTGCGGCAGAGTTGGACGGTGGAAATATACCGTTGGCAGTTTATGAGCAATTGATTGAGGCGGTGCATGAAAATCTGCCTGCCATGTATCGATATGTAGCGCTGCGGAAAAGGATACTTGGTGTCGAGGAACTTCACATGTATGATGTATATGTTCCTATGGTTGAAGGCGTGGAGAAAAAGATTTCCTATGAAGAAGCCAGGGAGACGGTCAGGGAAGGACTTTCCGTTCTGGGAGAAGACTATTTGAAACTGTTGGATGAAGGTTTTTCGGACGGTTGGATTGATGTCTATGAAAATCAGGGAAAACGAAGCGGTGCTTATTCATGGGGCGCTTATGGTACACATCCCTATGTGTTGCTGAATTACAGCGGGAATCTGAATTCGGTCTTTACGTTGGCCCACGAGATGGGACATGCAATTCACAGCTATTATTCGGATCATAATCAGCCCTATATCTATGCCGGATACCGAATTTTTGTAGCGGAGGTGGCGTCTACCTGTAATGAGGCATTGCTGATCCATTATCTGATTGAACATGCCCCGGATCAGAAAGAGAAAGCGTATCTGATCAATTATTTTCTGGATCAGTTTAAGGGAACTGTTTACAGGCAGACGATGTTTGCTGAGTTTGAAAAGAAGGCTCATGAGCTGATGGAACAGGAAGGAAGTGTTCCGGCACAGACTTACTGCGACATTTATTATGAATTGAATCAGAAGTATTTTGGACCGGATATGGTCAGCGACCCGGAGATTGCATTGGAGTGGGCAAGGATTCCGCATTTTTATACGCCGTTTTATGTGTATCAGTATGCTACCGGGTTTTCGGCTGCAATTGCGATCAGTCAGAAGATTTTGAAAGGCGAACCGGGAATTGTTGAAAAGTATAAGAAATTCCTGAGTGGGGGAAGCTCTGAGGATCCTATTGATCTTCTGAAAATCTGCGGAGTTGACATGGAAAAGCGTGAGACGGTGGATGAGGCGTTAGCAGTATTCGCATCTTATGTGGAAGAACTGGAAAACATAAAAGTGCTGTAAAAATCGGAGAAATATCTGTTAACTTTAGACAAAATTATTTTTGTATGACCCTTGAAAAAGTCACCAGTTATGTTACAATAATGTTACGGAGTGATTAAGGGTGATTGTATGAATTTATATGAGGCTATTTTTGTAAGAAAATCTGTGCGGAACTATAGTATGGAAGGGTTGAGTACTCAGGTACTGGATAAAATCCGGGTACATTATCAGGAGCTGACCAGTCTTTTCGGGAATATTGATACAGATATCGCCATACTGGATAACCGCAAGGGACAACAGAAGATGTTAGGACTGTTCGGTGTAAAGGCACCGTATTATCTGGCTTTTTACTCGGAAGAGGCGCCGAGAAGCCTGATGAATATGGGATATATGATGGAACAGATGGTGCTTTATATGTGCAGTATCGGTATTGGTACCTGCTATATGGGCAGCAACAGGGTTAAGAAGTCACAGCAGACACTGGATGGTAAAAAATTGGTGGGAATTGTTGCATTTGGTAAAAGCAAAGGTTCTCATGTCCGGAAGCAGTCAGAGGCGAAGCGGTTGTCTTTGGAGGAATTGAGTATCTTTAAAGAAGTGCCGCGCCAATGGATGAAGCAGTTTCTGGAAGCTGCCCGTCTGGCACCGTCCAGTATGAATAGTCAGCCATGGCGTTTTGTGGTTTATGACAATCGGATTCATATCTTTTCGAAAAAGCACAGTCTGGAACAACTGCGAAAGTGGGATGAAGTGAATTTTGGAATTATGTTTGCCAATATGATGGTAGTGGCGGAGGAGCTTTGGCTGGATGTGGATTTGATTCGATTAGAAGATATTTCGCAGAAGAATTTTCCGAATAATCAGTATGTCCTCAGTGCCATATTAAAGCCGTGAGCAGGAGTTTATAAAAATAAAAAAATTGTTGACAAAAATCTGAAATTATAGTATATTTATATCTGCGAGTTGCGATAGCAGTTTGCAGATGTGCGCGAGTGGCTCAGGGGTGGAGTACAACCTTGCCAAGGTTGGGGTCGCGGGTTCGAATCCCGTCTCGCGCTTTTTTTTATTGGAGTCCAGCATTATGCTGGATTTTTTTGCATTGTTGAGCAGTTTTCGAGCGGCAAAGTCTGGAATTCATGTATAAAGTTATTTCTATACAAACAGAGGGAAATCACTTATAATGATATAGAAGAAAAAACACTTCATGTATTCGATTGTGTCTGAAAATTGCTTTTTGCAAGAGAAAGGAGTAAGTTATGGGGATTTATTTAAACAGCAGGACGGCGTATACCTTATATAAAAGTGAAACGGAAAAACCGTATTTTGTAGATAAATCCAGAATGCTGGAAGAATTGTTCCCATTAGTAAAGACTGGAAACAATCATATTTGCATTACGAGACCGAGACGGTTTGGAAAAACAGTGATGGCAAATATGATTGCCTCCTTTTTTTCGAAAGCATATGATGCACAGGATATCTTCCAGGGACTTCAAATCGCAAATATAGTTGATTATGAAAAGTATCGAAATCAATTTTCGGTCATCCATATCTCGTTTAATGAGCTGGGCGGACGGTGTACTTCTTATGCTCAGTACATTGAACGGATTGAAAAAAGGCTGATGAAAGATTTAAAAAAAGAATATCCGGAAGCAGACATAGATGAGGAAGAAAGTGCAGCAGAGATTCTTCTTGAATTGTATGCGGAGAATGATACGGCTCAGTTTGTGTTTGTTCTGGATGAATGGGATTTTATTTTCCATCAAAGTTTTATTACAGAAAATGACAAAAGGGAATACCTTATGTTCTTGCGTAATCTGCTGAAGGACAGGCCATATGTGTTGCTTGCTTATATGACAGGCATCCTTCCGATTGCCAAATATTCCAGTGGTTCGGAACTGAATATGTTTAGTGAATTCACGCTTGCGACCGAAGAACGGTTTTCTGAGTATTTTGGATTTACGGAAGAAGAAGTAGATACGCTGTTTGCACGTTATCAGAAGAAAAATGAGAAGTCAACACATGTAACGCGGGAGGGCCTGAAAAAATGGTATGACGGATATCATACGAAAACAGGGGAGAGGCTGTATAATCCGCGTTCCGTGGTAATGTCTCTATCAAATAATAATTTGGGAAATTATTGGACAAGTTCCGGACCATATGATGAAATTTATTACTACATTGAAAATAATGTGGATGCAGTACGTGATGATCTTGCACTGATGGTATCCGGATTTCCGGTTCCCACAAAAATCAGGGAATATGCGGCAACTTCACAGGAATTGAAAACAAAGGAAGAAATCTTTTCTGCGATGGTGGTATACGGTTTTTTAAGTTATGAAAACGGCAAAGTGTCAATTCCAAATAAGGAATTGCTGGATAAATTTTCCGATATGCTTCAAAGAGAATCATCATTGGGATATGTCTATCGTTTGGCGAGAGAGTCAGGTCGTATGCTTCGGGCGACACTTGCCCAGGATACGAAAACGATGGAAGAGATTCTGGAAAAAGCGCATGACACAGAAATACCGCTTTTGAGTTACAATCATGAAACAGAACTCACCTCTGTTGTGAATCTGGTCTATCTGGCTGCCCGCGATACCTACCGGGTGGAGCGGGAAGATAAGGCAGGGAAAGGATATGTGGATTTTATTTTCTATCCGGAAATTGATAAAAGAGCGGATGGAATTATTCTGGAACTGAAGGTGGACCATACACCGGAAGAGGCAATCCGGCAGATCAAAGAAAAGAAGTATGCATTACGTTTTCAGGGAAAGCTTGGAGAGGAGTGCAGATATACAGGAAGAATCCTTGCTGTCGGAATCAGTTATGATAAGACGGAAAAGAAACACCGCTGCAAGGTGGAAGCTTTACTATGAAAGTTCGGGACAGCAGACCTGCCCGTTTAGAAACGGAAAACAGAGTTGACAGACATTCAGACTATATGATAGTATTAGGTTCATGAAAAGGTTTAGCGTAGTAGAGTGACTCATTGGTAAAAGAACAGTGAATACTGATATTCCAAGGGGCTTTATGGAGGAGGATTGCAATGAAGAAGAAAGTTTTGAGCGTAATTCTGGCAGGTGTTATGGCAGCCGCTATGGCGGGCTGCGGAAACGGAGACAGTCAGGCGACAAGTGGAAAAAGCACATCTGCATCATCAGGAAGTTCTGCTGACAGTACTTCTGCGGCAGGTACCGGCGTGGAAGACGGCGTATTTACCGTAGGGTTTGATGCGGAATACCCACCGTATGGTTATATGGATGAGAACGGAGAATATACAGGATTTGACCTGGAACTGGCACAGGCGGTCTGTGACCTTGAGGGATGGGAGCTTGAGAAGAAACCGATTAACTGGGATTCTAAAGATATGGAATTGAATTCCGGTTCGATTGACTGTATCTGGAATGGTTTCACTATGAATGGCCGCGAAGATGATTACACCTTTTCTGTTCCCTATGTAGACAACAGCCAGGTGATTGTTGTGGCTGAAGGTTCCGGCATTGAGTCACTGAGCGATCTTGCGGGAAAAGTTGTAGGTGTACAGGCAGCTTCTGCAGCTTTGGATCTTCTGCAGAGTGAGGAAGAAGGCGGACAGAAAGCGCTTGCAGATACCTTTGGGTCCCTGAATGAGTTTGCTGATTACAACACTGCATTTACCGAGCTTCAGGCAGGGGCACTGGATGCATTGGCAATTGATATCGGTGTTGCGAAATATCAGTTGAATTCCAGAGGGGAAGGCTTTCAGATGTTGGATGAGACTCTGAATACAGAGCAGTATGCAATCGGTTTCAAACTGGGCAATCAGGAACTGTGTGATATCGTGAACGCAGATCTGAAGAAGCTGGCTGAGGACGGAACCGTGAACACGTTGGCAGAGAAGTATGAAATTGCAGATATGGTTTCACTGAAGGCGGAATAAGAAGCCGGATGGATATAAAATAGAGGTATACCCCTCGGGATAATTCCCGGGGGGCGTCCTTGCGTATGGGAGGAGAATCTATGAGCTTTGAAGTGATGTTTCGGCAGCTGACGGTGGGATTCGGGCAAACCTGTCTGATCTTTGTTCTGACACTGTTGTTTTCCCTGCCGCTTGGTATGGTGGTCTATTTTGGCAGGGTGAGCCGCATCAAACCGGTAAGTTGGCTGGTAAAAATCTATATTTCTATCATGCGGGGAACTCCGCTGATGCTTCAGTTGTTGATCTGGTATTTTGGCCCCTTCTATTTGTGGGGGATGAATATCGGCGGTTATAAATTTACTGCGATTATTCTGGGATGTTCGCTGAATTATGCGGCCTATTTTGCGGAGATTTACCGTTCCGGAATTGAGTCGATTCCGGTCGGGCAGTATGAGGCTGCACGGATTCTGGGCTACAGCAAAAGTCAGACCTTCTTTAAGATTGTTCTGCCCCAGGTTGTAAAAATTGTACTGCCCTCTGTGACCAATGAAGTAATTACCCTGGTAAAGGATACTTCTTTGGTATATTCGGTATCTTATATCGAGATGTTTGCTGTGGCAAAGCAGATTGCAGCGGCTCAAACCACGGTGTTGCCGTTCTTTATTGCGGGTGCTTTCTATTACATATTTAACTTTATCGTGGCTTGGGTGATGGAACGATTTGAGAAAAAGCTGGACTATTATCGTTAGGAGGAAGCTGCATGAATCTTTTAGAAATGAAACATATTAAGAAGGAATTTGACGGGCTTGAGGTGATTCATGATATCTCCCTGTCCGTAGAAGAGGGAGAGGTTCTGGCAATTATCGGCCCTTCCGGATCGGGAAAATCCACGATGCTTCGTTGTGCCGCCATGTTGGAGAAGATTGACGGAGGAGAGATCTGTTATCTGGGCAAGCGGGCTGCCTGGGTGGATGAGAACGGAAAGCGGAATTATCCAAAGGGTGAGGAGGCACGGAAGGTGTGCTCCTGTTTTGGTATGGTATTTCAGAATTTCAATCTCTTTCCCCATTACAGTGTCCTGAAAAATGTGATGGATGCCCCTATCAGTGTGCAGAAGCGTGATAAGGCAGAAGTGAAAAAAACGGCGATGGAACTTCTTGGGAAAATGGGACTGGAGGATAAGGCGGATGCTTATCCGTATCAGTTATCCGGCGGGCAGCAGCAGCGGCTTTCAATCGCCAGAGCACTTGCGATGAATCCCAAAATCCTGTATTTTGATGAGCCGACCTCAGCCCTTGATCCCGAACTTACCGGAGAGATTTTGAAAGTCATCAAAGAACTGGCAGCAGAGCATATGACCATGGTCATTGTGACGCATGAGATGGAATTTGCCAGAAAGGTGGCGAATCATATCATCTTTATGGAAAAAGGGGTAATTGTGGAAGAGGGGACTCCGGATGAAGTTTTTTCATCAGAAAATGCAAGAATGCAGACATTTCTGGGAAAATTCCGGCAGGATTAACGCTTGCTTTTAGAGAAGTGTTAGAATATAATTATGTTTATGATACGGCAGTTTTATAACTGCCCATTACAATCAAGAGAGAAGAAAGGTGTCAAACTCATGGAAAAAAGAGAACAGCTTTACGAAGGAAAAGCAAAAAAGGTATTTGCAACCGAAGATCCGGCAGTAGTAATCGTAGATTACAAAGATGATGCTACCGCATTTAATGGAGAAAAAAAGGGAACCATCGTAGGTAAAGGCGTAATCAATAACCGTATGACGAATTATGTTTTCAGCATGCTTGAAAAAGAAGGAGTTCCGACACATCTGGTAGAGGAATTAAGCGACCGTGAGACCGCAGTTAAAAAAGTAAGTATTGTTCCGCTGGAAGTAATCGTTCGTAACGTGGCAGCAGGAAGTTTCTCCAAGAGAATGGGAGTTGCAGAAGGAACCGAACTGCTCTGCCCGATTCTGGAGTTCAGCTATAAAAATGACGATCTGGGCGACCCATTCATCAATGACGATTATGCCCTGGCTCTCGGACTGGCTACGCAGGAAGAGATTGATACAATTAAAACATATACAAGAAAGATCAACGAGTATTTAAAGGGATATTTCCTGAATGCCGGCATGAAGCTGATCGACTTCAAGATTGAGTTCGGCCGTCTGGCGGATGGAACAATCATCCTGGCTGATGAAGTTTCACCGGACACCTGCCGTCTGTGGGATGTTGAGACCAACGAAAAACTGGATAAAGACCGTTTCCGCAGAGATATGGGTAATGTAGAAGAAGCCTACAACGAAGTATTCAAACGCTTAGGTCTTGCATAAGGAGAGAGAGATGAGTCAAACTGACAGATATACAAGTCCATTGTCCGAACGTTATGCCAGCAAGGAGATGCAGTATGTATTCTCTCAGGATATGAAGTTCAAAACATGGAGAAAACTATGGATAGCTCTGGCAGAGACAGAGAAAGAACTGGGACTGCCGATTACCCAGGAACAGATTGATGAATTGAAAGAGTTTCAGGAGGACATCAATTATGACGTGGCAAAAGCCCGTGAGAAGGAGTGCCGTCATGATGTTATGTCCCATGTGTATGCTTACGGTGTACAGTGTCCGAAAGCAAAGGGAATCATCCATCTGGGAGCCACAAGCTGTTATGTAGGTGATAATACCGATATTATCGTGATGAATGAAGCCCTGAAGCTTGTGAAGAAAAAACTGGTAAATGTGATTGCAGAGCTGGCAAAGTTCGCAGAAGAATATAAGGCACAGCCGACTCTGGCATTTACCCATTTCCAGCCGGCACAGCCGACAACCGTGGGAAAACGTGCCACTCTTTGGATGCAGGAGTTTGCCATGGATCTGGAAGATCTGGAATATGTGCAGAGTACCCTGAAGCTTTTGGGAAGTAAGGGAACGACAGGTACACAGGCAAGCTTCCTGGAACTCTTTGACGGGGATCAGGAGACGATCGACAAGATTGACCCGATGATTGCCGAGAAGATGGGATTCAAGTCCTGCTATCCGGTATCCGGCCAGACCTATTCCAGAAAAGTGGATACCAGAGTGCTGAATGTGCTTGCAGGCATTGCGGCAAGTGCACATAAGTTTTCCAATGACATCCGTCTGCTTCAGCACTTAAAAGAGGTGGAGGAGCCATTCGAGAAAGGGCAGATCGGTTCTTCTGCTATGGCATATAAGCGGAATCCGATGCGGAGTGAGCGTATTGCATCCCTGTCCCGTTATGTTATGATTGATGCGTTGAATCCGGCAATCACTTCCGCAACGCAGTGGTTTGAGAGAACGCTGGATGATTCTGCAAATAAGCGTCTCAGTGTACCGGAAGGATTTCTGGCGATCGACGGTATCCTGGATCTGTGCCTGAACGTGGTTGACGGTCTGGTAGTATATCCAAAGGTAATCGAGAAGCGTCTGATGTCCGAACTGCCGTTTATGGCAACTGAGAACATTATGATGGATGCGGTGAAAGCGGGCGGTGACCGTCAGGAATTGCATGAGCGTATCCGGGAACTTTCTATGATTGCAGGAAAGCATGTGAAAGAAGAAGGACGTGACAACGATCTTCTGGATCTGATTGCAGAAGATCCGATGTTCAACCTGTCCAGAGAAGATCTGGAGAAAACCATGGACCCGACCAAATATGTGGGACGTTCTGCGGTGCAGGTAGATGGATTCCTGAAAAAAGTGATTCGTCCTCTGCTTGACAAGAATAAAGAATTGTTGGGTATGAAAGCGGAGATTAACGTTTAAGAAATCACAGAAGCATGTGTTTTTTCATCATGTTAAGAGGGGCGATGCCATAAAAGTTGGCATCACCCCGTTTGTGCGTATAGTCGGAACTGTTTGCCGGAGAAATTCGGCGCACGATTTATAACCAGATTTAATAAAATAAGAAAGCTTTATTAGTAATAATAAGTTTTACTTATGCACAAAATGTTGTATACTAAGAATGCAGGTGTAGGGCCTGACATCAGACAAGAGTAGCTATTTAGGAGGATTTCATATGATTAAGGCAGTTGTAGGAGCAAACTGGGGAGACGAAGGCAAGGGTAAGATTACTGACATGCTGGCAAAAGAAGCAGATATTATCGTCCGCTTTCAGGGCGGGGCAAATGCCGGACACACAATTGTAAATGATTATGGCAAATTTGCACTGCACACATTACCATCCGGTGTATTCTATAACCATACCACCAGCATTATCGGAAATGGCGTTGCACTGAACATCCCTGTTTTGTTCAATGAACTTCAGGAAGTAGTATCAAAGGGTGTGCCGATGCCGAAGCTGTTGATTTCCGACCGTGCACAGATGGTGATGCCTTATCATATTTTATTTGATCAATATGAAGAAGAACGTCTTGCCGGGAAATCTTTTGGTTCCACAAAGTCCGGTATCGCGCCGTTTTATTCAGATAAATATGCAAAAACCGGTTTCCAGGTGCATGAGCTGTTTGGTGATGCGGATGCATTGCTGGAGAAGATTAAAAGTGTATGTGCAGTAAAGAATGTACTTTTAGAGCATCTGTATCAGAAACCGGCATTGAATCCGGAAGGAATCTTTGCAGAACTGATGGAATATAAGAAGATGGTTGAGCCATTTGTATGTGATACCTCTTTGTACTTATGGAATGCGATTCAGGAAGGAAAAGAGATTTTGCTGGAGGGCCAGCTGGGAACCCTGAAAGATCCGGATCATGGAATTTATCCGATGGTAACCTCTTCTTCCACATTGGCAGCATACGGTGCAATCGGAGCAGGCGTTCCTCCATATGAGATTAAAAAGGTTGTAACCGTAAGCAAGGCATATTCCAGTGCTGTAGGAGCAGGAGCATTTGTATCCGAGATCTTCGGAGAAGAGGCAGATGAGTTGAGAAGACGCGGCGGAGACGGCGGGGAATACGGTGCGACCACAGGTCGTCCGAGACGTATGGGATGGTATGACTGTGTGGCATCCAAGTATGGCTGCAGACTGCAGGGAACGACCGATGTGGCATTTACCGTTCTGGATGTGCTGGGATATCTGGATGAAATTCCGGTTTGCGTAGCTTATGAAATTGACGGTGAAATTACAACAGAATTCCCGACCACCAGTAAATTGGAAAAGGCAAAACCGGTTCTGGAAACACTTCCGGGATGGAAGTGTGATATCCGGGGAATTAAGACCTATGAGGAATTACCTGAGAACTGCCGCAAATATGTGGAATTTATCGAAGAGAAGCTGGGCTTCCCGATTACGATGATTTCCAATGGTCCGGGAAGAAATGACATTATTTATCGTGAAAAATAATGATTCAGGAGTCAGAATCCGGTTTTGACGGATGACTCCATAGTGGAGGATTACATGAAGAGATGTAGGAATGTCTGCCTGATGCTTTTTCTGGTTCTCGGATCTGTATTGCTTGTGGGATGTAATAAACTGGATGATGTGAAAGAAACTACAATTTCAGTAGGCAAAAAGGGAGCGGTGACAGAAGTTATCATGGAATCGGCGGAGGGGGAGTCCTATGGGGTCGAAGAACTGCAGTCTTTTGTGGACGCGGACATCAAAGCATTTAACCAGAACGCAAAAACGCAGAACGTGGAGCTGACATCCTGTGAAATCAAAGATGGGATGACGCGGATAGAGATTGCATACACGTCTTATACCGATTATGCGGATTATCATAAGACCAGATGTTTTGTGGGTACGGTAAAAGAAGCTGAAAATGCCGGATACGATTTTAACGCAGAGTTTCAGGATAACAATGGAGAGTCGGCAGCAGCTTCCACAATTCTTGCCAATGATGATGCGTGGCATGTGGTAATTCTGGAAGAGCCGGTTCAGGTACTGGTGGAGGGGACGCTCCTTTATACCAGTACCAATGCGGAAATTACCGGAAAGGGAAAAGCGAAGATTGCAGCAGAAGATGGGAATGGTCAGAGCATCACAATCAGTTCCCCGGTCTATCTCATATATAAGTAAGAAGGAGACATAAAAATGGAAAAGACAATGGATAAGATTGTTGCCCTTGCAAAGTCAAGAGGATTTGTATATCCGGGTTCCGAGATCTATGGCGGTCTTGCAAACACCTGGGATTACGGCCCGTTGGGTGTAGAATTGAAAAATAATGTTAAGAAAGCATGGTGGAAGAAATTCATTATGGAAAACCCATATAACGTGGGTGTGGACTGTGCAATTCTGATGAATCCGCAGACCTGGGTAGCTTCCGGACATCTTGGCGGATTTTCCGATCCGCTTATGGACTGTAAAGAGTGCCATGAACGTTTCCGTGCAGATAAGATTATCGAAGATTACTGTGCAGAAAATAATCTGGAGATTCAGGGAGGAAGCGTGGATTCCTGGACGCAGGAAGCGATGAAGAATTTCATCGAAGAAAACCAGATTCCATGTCCGACCTGCGGAAAGCATAATTTTACCGATATCCGTCAGTTTAATCTGATGTTCAAGACCTTTCAGGGCGTTACGGAAGATGCAAAAAATACCGTATATCTGCGTCCGGAAACCGCACAGGGTATTTTTGTAAACTTTAAAAATGTACAGAGAACTTCCAGAAAGAAGATCCCGTTCGGAATTGGTCAGGTTGGAAAGTCTTTCCGTAACGAGATTACACCTGGCAACTTTACATTCCGTACCCGTGAGTTTGAGCAGATGGAACTGGAATTCTTCTGTGAGCCTGGTACGGATTTGGAGTGGTTTGCATATTGGAAGCAGTTCTGTCTGGATTGGCTGCACGGTTTGGGGCTGAGTGAGGAAGAAGTGCGTTACCGTGATCATTCACCGGAGGAATTATGTTTCTACAGCAAGGCTACAACAGATGTGGAATTTTTATTCCCGTTTGGATGGGGCGAGTTGTGGGGAATCGCTGACCGTACAGATTATGACCTGACGCAGCATCAGAATTTGTCCGGACAGGATATGTCTTACTTTGATGATACGAAGAATGAGAAATACGTTCCGTATGTGATTGAGCCGTCTCTTGGTGCGGATCGTATGGTGCTGGCATTCCTGTGCAGCGCATATGATGAAGAAGTTCTGGATGCGGAGAAGAATGATGTTCGTACAGTGATGCATTTCCATCCGGCACTGGCGCCTGTTAAGATTGGTGTCCTTCCGTTGTCTAAAAAATTAAATGAGGGCGCAGAGAAGATCTTCCTGGAATTGTCAAAGGCTTATAACTGTGAATTTGATGATCGTGGAAATATCGGTAAACGTTATCGCCGTCAGGATGAAATCGGTACACCGTTCTGTATCACTTATGATTTTGAGTCTGAGAACGATGGGGCAGTAACTGTACGTGACCGTGATACAATGGAGCAGGAGAGAATCAAAATTGAGAATCTGCCGGCTTATTTTGCAGAGAAATTTGAATATTAAGCAGTGATTTTACGACTTTGCCGTTTGGATAAAAGTGCGTAGGGGCAAAAAGCCAGGAATCGAAATTCGGAAAACAAAATCAAGTTTTCCGGATTTTGGTTCCTGGCTTTTTTGTCGACAGCAAAGACACATAAAAGAATCCGATATGTTGAATATGAAAAGAACAATACCTACAATTGGAAAATATTGGTATACTTAATTATATGATGAAAGCGTCAAAAGGTATTTTGACGCCTATGATACACGGATTGCTCCGCATTTCATGCTCACGCAATCCTAAAAACATTCGAAATCCGCCCTATTCGGGCTACTTTCTCATGTTTTGCGCGTCCCAAAGTCATGCTTTTTCATGCAAGCATGAAACGCAGGACCTTTGACGCTTGTATCATTATATAGTGGCGGGCTTTTGAATAATTACGAAAGAGATATAATGAGGTATATCATGGAAAAAATAAGCGAACGTAACAGAATTTTCTTTTTAACTGCACTGACAGTTCTTCTTTTTGTGCTTCTTACGATTTGGGGAATTTTCAGACTGCATCATGTGTATGCAAATCAAATGATAGGATTTTTGGGGGCATGGTCGGAGACTTCTGAAATGCCGAAAACAAGTGTGGATCAATTGCTTTCAGGAACATTCACAGATCGGAATTATAAACAGGGGCTTATGCTTTTAAAAGAAGCAGGATACCAGCAGAGCGGGCTTTCCCTGATCTATGGACAGATGGATTCCGTTTGTTTGCTTTGGGCGTTTGGGGCTGTCGGTATTTTGGCGGTTTTGTTTGCAGGCTTATTTTTTCTGTATTATAAACGTAAGAAGTTTTTGAATGCAGCGGTGGAATGGGTTCGCAATCTGGAGGATTCGGAACTTGAAGAACGGGTCTGTGCGTCTGCCACATTAGAAACCCGCGAACTGGTGTATGTTCTTCGGGAACACAGACATCTGGATGAACAGGAGCGGAAATGTCTGGAATTCGAAAAACGGAAAACAGTATCATTTGTAGAGGATATTTCTCATCAATTGAAAACGCCTCTTACCATTATACGGATGCAGATTGAGCGGATTAATTATGCGCAGAAGTTTTTACAATCAGGCATTACCAAAGCGCTGACGCAGGTCGATAAGATGGTATTTTTGATTTCTATGATGATGCGGGTTGGGATGTTGAATTCAGGCAAGAGTAAAATGGAGATAAAACGGAACAAGGTATGGGTTCTGGCAGAGGAAATCATTCAGGAGTTTGATACGATCTGTCAGGGGAAGCACGTGCATCTGCACAGTGAAACAAGCGGTGAAGAAACATTCTATTATGATGACTATTGGATGAAGGAGGCAGTGGAAAATCTGATCAAGAATTGCATTGAATATTCAGAACCGGAAGGAATTGTGAGTGTAAAGTATCATGTTGGAAATAACGGATTGTATATCTATGTGAAAGACCGGGGAAAAGGTATCGAAGAACAGAATATCGGTCATATTTTTGAGCGATACACATCCAGTTACCGTCAGAGTGATACCAGCAGCGGTCTGGGGCTGGCTATTACAAAGCAAGTAGTAGAATCCCATTTTGGAGAGGTTGATGTAAGGAACAATGAGGACAAGGGAGTGACATTTACAGTTTATCTGCCAGTCATGCGTGGAAAGGACGTTTATCAGGAAATCAAGAGAGAGGAGTGTACAGAAGACGATGGAAATTTTGCGGCTGGATAATGTTACAAAGACATATGGAACAAGCAGAGCACAGGTGCAGGCAGTAAATAGGGTAAGCTTAAGTGTTTCGAAAGGGAGCTTTACATCCATCATCGGAAGGAGCGGTTCCGGAAAATCGACGCTTTTGAAACTCTGCAGCGGGCTGCTTAAGCCTGACAGCGGGCGTGTAATCCTGGATGGAGACGAGATCAGCAATATGAGAGATAAAGAATGCTGTGCAGTCCGGAGAAGAAAAATCGGTTTTATCTTTCAGAACTTTGAATTAATTCCGGAATTCACAGTGTTGGAAAATATCTGCCTGCCGTCATATCTGGATGAGAGAAGTCCCAATATGAATTATATTGAGAAATTGCTGAAGGATACAGAGCTTCAGCAAAAAAGGGATGCGTTTCCGGATGAATTGTCAGGAGGGGAGCAGCAGCGTGTGGCGATTGCCCGAGCATTGTCCACACGTCCGGCGATTTTATTTGCAGATGAGCCTACGGGAAATCTGGACATCAAAAGCGGTGAGATCATTATGGAATTGTTGAATTTCTGTAATTTTCGGTATGGACAGACCATATTGATGGTAACTCATAATCTGGAGCTGCTGCAATATACGCAGCGTACTTTGCGGATGCAGGATGGAGGCATCGTGGAAGAACGGGATAAAGGAGAAGAGAATCCATGACAAAGCTTGTTTTGTTAAATCTGAAGCGTAAGAAAAAATCGTGGCGGATGATGCTGATTGTGATGACGCTTGCTTATACATTTCTTGCTATGGTACTGACTTTTTGTTCCAGTCTGGACCGGACGGAGGAGGCAGAAAGGGAGGCGGATTATGGAAGCTGGCATGTGGCATTGATTCATGCGGATCTGGAAAGTATTGAGCGAATGAAAAATCATGCGACTGTGGAGAGGGCAGGAATCAGCTATACATATGGTATGGTGTTGGATCTGAAAGAGGAGGACCTGGGGAAGATAGGAACGGCCGATGAGCATACGATTGAGATGGAAAAGATCCATTTATTGGAAGGGCGGTTTCCGAAAGGAGATGGAGAGCTGGCTGCAGAGCGGTCAGCTCTTACCGCATTGGGATATTTGGGAGAGCCGGGACAACAGGTCTCTGTAAAGATTCAGATCAGTCAGGGAGGAGAGAAGCGGGAAGTACAGAAAGATTTTACCCTGGTGGGAATCGTACAGGATTACTCTTCCAGAATAAAAGGAACAACTTTAGATAAGAAAGATTATGTCTCTTTTTTTGTGGATGAAGCAGAGGAAGGTTTCGTGCCTTCAGAGGGAAATATTGTCTTCCGGCTGAAGGAAAAAAGCTTAGAATTCTATAATGAGATATTGAGAGAAAAAGGAATCCGGGCGGAGGGAGTTGCTAATAATTATACGTATTATGAGTTGATGAGAGATTCGGCGCATCGGCAGATGGAAAAAAAGCAGGAACAATTTAAGATGATCATTCTCGGCTTATATTTATTCTGGGCTATTTTTATCAGTACGATTTTCACCTATTTAAAAAGTCAAAAAGATAGTATCATGATTCTGAGAAAAATCGGACATGAGAAGAGGAAGACAAAACGACTGATTTATATAGAGCTTTTAGGAGTTCATACCGTGGCCTTCCTGTTGGGAAATATTTCGGGGATCTTCCTAAGTTATGGTTTGTTTTCTTTCCTGGGGTATATGACAGAATTTACAGGGTGTTTTTTTATAGAGTGGGAGTCCTTTATTTTTCTGGCAGCAATTGAAGTCATAAGTTCGTTGGTATTGCTGCGGACCAGCGTAATGATCCTTGTAAACGACAGAATGTTGGCGAACCGGAAAAAGCGACCACAGGCATCGAAACGCAAAAAATTTAATTGGAAAGTGTTTATCGGTAAAAAAGATCGGGTAATCAGTGGGTGTATGATTTTTGTAGTATTTTTACTGGTTTATATGAGTGTATACACTGTCGGTGATATTCATTATGCTTATCAGCAGGAAACTGCGAGGAAGGATATGGCAGTATACGAATTTGGTGGGTTGTACAGTTATTATCCGGCAATGGGACATGTAAAGGAGGAGGAGTACGAAAAATTAAGAAATGTTTATGGAATTGAGGATATAGAAGGAATTAAGGGGTTAGAATATGTGCCTATGGAATGGGAAGGAATGGAGCAAAGTGAGTATGTAGATATGCTCCGTGGAAGCTTTTGGTCAAGATTTAGTGAGACAGATAATCCACAGGCATTTTTGATAGGAGTTGAGCAGAATAGGCGGTTTTATAAGGAGTATTGGGCAGAAATTGATGTTGGAGAAATAGATATTGCTGAATTTCAGCAGGGGAATGAAGTTATTTTGTATTTACCAAAATGTTTTTATGATAGTAATGGGAATTTTTTTTCGAGTAAAAACGAATCTATTGCCGAAATAAGACATGCAGATGTATATGTAGAAGAAAGTATATCTGTTGGGGACTATATTAGAATCAATGGAAAAAAAGTGAGAATTGGTGGAATTATTAATTCTGTTGACCAGGAAAATATGTTGCGGAAGCTGATAGTCCCGTTTAGTGTGATAGGAAGTTTTAAATTTTGCAGTCAGGTGGATGAAGAACTGAAGAATTCGTATGAATATCTGATGCTAGAACCTAAAGAACAGATTAACGTTGAGCAAGCAGAACAAGAGTTAATACAAACTAAAATTGCGCTCTCGTTTTTAAACAATCGGTTAATAAGTGATAAACTATTGAATGAATCATGGAATGTTTTGGTGATTTTGATTTATGTGGATTTTCTGTGTATTAGTTTGGTCTTGATTTATGAGAAAAGCCGTTGGGAATTGAATGTGAAAAAATATGAAAAGCGGTGGAAAACGTATTTATACTTGGGAATTCCCCAAAATCAGTTTGCCAGTCTTTTTATCAAAGAATTTTTGGTGAACTGTATATATGCTGTGGCATGCGCATATTTTAGTATGATTATTTATCATTATTGCAGATACTGGATAAAATGGAACTTAGAACAAGAGCATAACATGGATATAATGGGAGAAATCATTTTTAGCACATTTTTGAACAGAGTATCATGGAAAAGTGTTGTGATCAGTATAGTCCTTATTTTAGGCTTCATGACAGTAAAAACGATATATAAAGTAAAAAAAGTTCTAAAAAATTTCAAAATGTAATATAGATGTAAGGTTGGTGTGGTATGATAGATATAAGCAAATTAGGAGGAAGATACAAATGAAGAAAAAGTTAAGAAAGTTGTTGGTTGGAGTTATGATCGGTTCTATGATTGTACCGACAAATGTCTGGGCACAGTCCCAGAACACAGGAAGTGTTGTCTCAGAGGATAACGGAGAGGGGATAAGTCCGAGAATCTCAGTAAGCAAGTATGTTGAAGTGCAGGTTGAGTATATGCTTTTAGAGAGTGTTCCCAAGTATCATTATTATTCCTATTATGATTATGATTATAATACGACTTTAAAGGGAACGTTGGTATTACAAAGAACTCTTGATACTGGTGAAGGTGTAGTTGCATATTATGCTGGGCACTGCTCCGGATCAATCTAAAGTTTGTTTTCATCTATTGATGAAAATTATTGGCTAAGCCATACATCCTTAAAACAATACAGGTTTTGGTTTCATCAGCCTGCCCCCAATTTCGGGCTGATGAAACGGGTTTTGGATTTACATAAAATAATGAAGAAAAAAGAATGTTGTAACAGTCACAAATGAAACAAAAGGCAACGATTCAGAATCCATGATTCCATGCGATGTTTTGCACAGCAGAATGTGAGTTTCTCAGCACCAAACGGCAAGTTTATTGCGGTTTGTGTGTTGCAAAACGGCAATCCTGATTGGAAAAGTGGTGAACCGTTACCAGAAAAAACAAATCAGGGGAGAGATTATGATGAAATTATTAATTGTGAGAGATGAATGCCGCATGAAAGAAGGAACAAAGACGTTTAAGCAGTATGAGGAAGAAGGAATTCATACGACAGTATGTACTTCTAATGTTTTCGCAGAGTTACCGGAGATGGAATTGGATCTGGTGGTGATTGATTTAGTAGAAAAGACATTAGAGGAAAGTGATTTTGCATTTTTACAAGGGCTGAAATCTCAAAAATACAAAGCAGTGGTTGCGATTGCAGATCAATGCAGCAAAAGTGAGGAAGTGAAGGAGATTTTCCGGGAAAAGGGCGTGGTTCATTATGTAGAGCGGCCGCTTACCAAGGAAGTGTTCTTTGAGGAAGTGGACAAGGCATTGGCAGAATATAAAGTACAGGCGAATTAAGGACAGGGAAGTGCCCAGAGGGCATGAAAAATCTTTGGTGACAGCGTGACAGCTGTGAAGTAATCGACTCTCATATATAGTGATGTCTGCGTCAGCAGATATACTCGTTTTAAATAGGAAAAGGCTGCCGTGAATTTCATGGCAGCCTGATTTCTTTTTATTGAATAATGGTTCCGGTCTTTCCTAGATAACCCTCTTTTGCCTTATCTATGGAAGTGATAACCGCACGTTTTCCGCCTTTTTCCAGGAATTCTACGGAAGCTTCGATTTTCGGAAGCATGGAGCCGGGCTCGAACTGTCCCTGTGCCATATATTTTCTGGCATCTGCAACAGTAATATTGCTGAGGGGTTCTGCATTCGAAGTATTGTATCCAATCGAAACATGTTCTACACTGGTGAGGATCATCAGTTCATCGGCATGAATCATCTCTGCCAGCTTTGCGCTGATCAGATCTTTTTCAATGACAGCACTCGCACCCTTCAGTTCTTCTGCCTGAACCAGAACAGGAATCCCGCCGCCGCCGGCTGCGATGACAATCTGGTCTGCATCTATCAGTGTGCGGATGGCATCAATTTCAATGATTTCCTGAGGCTTTGGTGCTGCAACAATTCGGCGATATCCGCCTTCTACTTTCGTTACATAATTTCCCTTGTGCTCTTCACATTCGGCTTCCTCTTCTGTCAAAAGCCGTCCAATTGCTTTGGAAGGGGTGTAGAAGGAATCATCATACGGATCAACGGTAACCTGTGTGAGAACGGTGGATACCGGACGGTAGATACCACGGCGAAGCAATTCTGCACGGATTGCATTTTGAAGGTCATATCCGATATATCCCTGACTCATGGCTGAGCAGACAGACATAGGGGCTACCGTATAATCCTCGTGTGCTTTGCCGAATTCATTCATAGCGGTGTGAATCATCCCCACCTGAGGAGCATTACTGTGTGTGATGACAACGGATGCACCCGCTTCAATAAGATCAGCAATCACTTTTGCTGATTTTTTTACGGCTACTTTTTGTTCCGGTAATGTGGTGCCCAGTGCACGGTGACCGAGCGCTACTACAATTTTTTTCTTTTCCATATCGAAAGTCCTCTCTGATTATGTCTGAATTACGGAGAATTTCCGCTTATATACCTGATGCAAATTGTTATAAAAAATCTTCTATTGATATGATGATACAGGCGTCAAAAGGTCATGCTTTTCATGCTTGCATGAAAAGGCATGACTTTGGGACGC
>UQAW01000060.1 GCA_900539175.1 uncultured Lachnospiraceae bacterium | reverse complement strand
GGTTTGGTAAACCGGTTCCTCTCCCTGGAGTCCGTGCCGCCTTCCTTTTAGAACTGCCTGAAACCTCTCCGCAATGCCTCCCTGACGAGGGACCGCGCCATCTGCTGTTTCCTGTCATTAGTCAAAAAATCCGGATGGATTTAAGGTGTCACATACGTAAAACTACTGTCTAAAAATCAGTGTAAACTGATACCTTATCAAACTACAAATTACGGTAATTTAAGTAAACTGCACTATTTTCAGACAAGGACTTTAAAACACGTTTTTTATAAGATAATCATATCATCAAATCTTTAGAGGTATTTCTTAAGAACTTCTGCTTTGTCTGTTCTTTCCCAGGGCAGATCCAGGTCGTTTCTTCCGAAATGACCGTATGCGGCTGTCTGTTTGTAGATTGGACGGCGCAGATCCAGCATTTTGATGATTCCGGCTGGTCTTAAGTCAAAGTTTTCTCTTACAATTTCTGTCAGTTCCTGATCGGAAAGTTTGCCGGTTCCGAAGGTTTCTACCTGTATGGATGTAGGATGGGCTACACCAATGGCATAGGATAACTGAATCTCGCACTTGTCAGCAAGTCCGGCTGCCACCAGGTTCTTTGCAACATATCTTGCTGCGTATGCTGCGGAACGGTCTACTTTTGTGCAGTCTTTGCCGGAGAATGCGCCGCCGCCGTGGCGGGCGTATCCGCCGTAGGAATCAACAATGATTTTACGTCCGGTCAGACCGCTGTCCCCGTGAGGTCCGCCGATTACAAAACGACCGGTTGGATTAATGAAGAACTTTGTCTCTTCATCAATCAGCTCCTTGGGAAGTACTGCATCAAATACATATTGTTTGATATCTGTGTGAATCTGCTCCTGTGTTACTTCCGGATCATGCTGTGTGGAAAGCACTACTGCATCCAGACGGAGTGGTTTTCCATCTTCATCGTACTCCACCGTTACCTGGGTTTTTCCATCTGGTCTGAGATAAGGAAGTGTTCCGTCTTTCCGGACTTCTGTCAATCTTCTTGACAGCTTATGCGCCAGGGCAATCGGATACGGCATATATTCTTCCGTCTCATTGGATGCGTATCCGAACATCATACCCTGATCTCCGGCACCAATCGCATCAATCTCGGCATCGGACATGGTATTCTCTTTTGCTTCCAGAGCCTTATCAACACCCATAGCAATATCTGCGGACTGTTCATCAATTGCAGTAATTACTGCACAAGTCTCAGCATCAAAGCCATATTTTCCACGTGTATACCCAATCTCACGAACCGTATCACGGACAATCTTCTGGATGTCTACATATGCATTTGTTGTAATCTCTCCCATAACCAACACAAGACCCGTCGTCGTAGCTGTCTCACATGCCACACGGCTCATTGGATCCTGTTCCAGCAACGCGTCCAGAATCGCATCGGAAATCTGGTCACACATCTTATCCGGATGTCCTTCTGTAACAGACTCAGAAGTAAATAATCTTTTTTCCATTTCCATCTATTTTCTCCTTTTTACATGGGCTGCTTTTCTTCTTTTGATCACAGCCGGCGAAACGATCCGGCTACTCATGCGTTTTTGCATAATAAGGTACTAAAAAAGTCCGTCTGAAAGGCGGACTCAATAAATCAATCATCAAATCCCCTTATTGTTCGAAACATTCGCTCAGGTTGGCACCTTCCACATCGGGGGTTGCCGTGGCTTCGCAGGTCCTTTGTACCTCCACCACTCTGAATAAGAGAAAAGCATTACTATTATGTTTACCTATAATACAATACCGCATTTTACAGTATTCGTCAAGGGAATTTTACCGAATTTAGACAGTATTGATAATCTGTCTAATTTCACCTATAATAGTTTCAGATAAATTCACGATTTTTATAATTAAATTGACAAGGAGGACAACACCATGAACTATGTACTGGACACTCATACACACACCATTGCAAGCGGACATGCCTACAATACCATGACAGAAATGATGCAGGCTGCCGTTGATAAAGACCTGGAGCTTCTGTGTATCACAGATCATGCACCTGAAATGCCCGGAGGTCCGCACTTGTTTTATTTTTCCAATTCTGATATGATTGACCGCGAATATTATCAAAAAAAATTTGGAGGCAAGACAAAATTTTTGTTTGGAAGCGAATTGAATATTCTGGAAGATGGAAAAATAGATCTTCCAACCTCTGTATTAAAAAAGCTGGATCTCACAATTGCCAGTATGCATATCCCCTGTATTACCAGCCGAAGTGCGAAAGAAAATACAAAAACCTATCTGAAAGTAATGGAAAATCCTTACGTAACCATTATCGGTCATCCTGATGACGGACGATATCCGGTAGATATGAAAGAACTTGTGAAAGGCGCCAAAGAATATGGAAAAATTTTAGAGGTAAACAACCATTCTCTGGACTTTCGCTGTACCAGAACCGGAGCACAGGAAATTGATCTGGAAATGTTGCAATTGTGTATGGAGTTCCAACAACCGATTACAGTCGGAAGCGATGCGCACATTGAAACAGAGGTAGGCGCCCATAAATTTGCATACGACCTTTTGAAACAGGTGCATTTCCCAGAAGAACTGGTATTAAACACTTCATCCAAACGATTCATGAACTTCCTGACAAAGAAATGCTACAAATAAAGAACCGCATCAACATCCGATTCCGAAAGGTGTTGATGCGGTTCTTTTTAATAAGCACGTTCTTTAATACTCTCCTTTAAATCCATAGACGAATCAAAATAAGTTTCTTCTACATACTGAATTTTATCAACTGTTTCTCCATGTTCCAACTGTTCAATAATTTCTGCTACTCTGGGACCCAGAAGCGGATTGCACTCAAAATCAGCGTTAATATCTCCATTTTTCATAGACACTAATGCTGCCCTGACCGCGTCAAAAGATAGAATTATAATATCTCCATTGGGACCGCAGGTTTTTCCAGCAGCTTTAATTGCATCAATGGCTCCAAATGTCATATTGTCATTCTCACCTATCACTACATCAATATCCTCATACGTATTAAGAAAATATTCCATGACCTCACGACCTTTGGCCTGCGTAAAATCCCCTGACTGGCTTTCCAGCATAAGCCAGTTATCCTGTGTATGCAACACCTTTTGAAATCCCTGGGTGCGTCCGATTTGTGAAGAGGAATCCAAAGTACCCTGAAGAGTCACAATCCGAATCTCTTCCTCACTGCGTCCCTGCTGTTCCAGATAATTTTTCAGCCATTCACCCGCCTGCTCTCCCTCTCTGGTAAAATCACTTCCAACCCAGCAAGTATATAAATCCTCATCTTCAACTTTTACAGTACGATCCACCAGAATAACCGGAATACCAGCATCTTTGGCTTCCTGAAGAACTGCATCCCATCCTGTCTCCACAATCGGATCCAGAATAATATAATCAACCTCCTGAAGGATAAAGTTACGAATGGCCTTTAATTGATTTTCCTGTTTCTGCTGTGCATCCTCAAAGAGCAGAAAATATCCGTTCGCTTCTGTGAATGTCTGTTCAAAAGATTCCGTATTCGCCGTACGCCAATCAGATTCTGAACCAACCTGAGAATAACCTACCACGATATCTTCACTGTCCACAACTTCATCTTCATACAATACGGAATCCTCTGAAGCATTTTCTTCTCCTGTACAACCAGTGAGAAGCAGAAAAGCCAACAAAAACAGACCAAAACCTGTACCCTTTTTCCGCATGCTTCGCCCTCCTTTTCATGCTCCCATACCGATAGTATAACACAAGTCTCTGCTTTTGGCGACCTTAATCCACCCTCTGGAGCCAGTTTAATTGCGGTCACTCTAAAGCGTGTTCAAAAAAAGAGGAACCGCTTTGTGCAATCCCTCTTTTTGGACTCTTATATTATCCTTACTTTTTGCTTGCTTTAATTTTAGCAAAAACACTCTGCAATACGATAAAGAAGCAAAGTAATACAGCAACTGCGATATTTGACCAGGAACTCAAAAGCTTACCATTCGTCTTAACCAGAGTAGAAATCGTACCATTGATAAGTACCCCGAAGAATGATCCTATTACATTGCCCACACCACCGGTAAGAAGTGTACCACCGATGACAGCGGAGGAAATTGCATCCATTTCCAGACCCTTTGCCTGCTGTACACTACCAGACATCGTATTCAGACAGAAACAGATACCGCCGATAGAGCAAAGGAAGGAAGATAATACATAAGCTTTTAACTTTGTCATCTTTACATTCAAGCCCATCATAATCGCAGAACTTTCACTTCCACCGACAGCATACAGGCTGCGTCCAAACTTCGTATAACGAAGCATCAGGAAAATCAATATCAATACAAGCAATGCAATCACAACTGTAATTCGAACAAAGGGGACTTGCAGAACACCTTTATTATTCGTATAACCGCCAAACGGAAGATTAATCTTCATATTCGCCAGAGATACAAAGAACTTACTTGCACTGATGGAAACCTGATCTGTACAGATCACTGCTGTCATACCACGTCCGAAGAACATACCAGCCATTGTTACGATGAAAGGCTGAATATCCAGATAACCAATCAGGAATCCCTGTACAAGACCAAACACAACACCAATTACAAGAACGAGTACACACAGAAGAATTGCATTCATATGCCACCGTTCAATACCGACTGCAATAATCATACAATCCATCGCAATCAGAGAACCAACGGAAATATCAATGCCGCCGGTCAACATAATACATGTCATACCGCATGTTACACAGATCAGTCCTGCATTATTGATCAGGATATTTAAAAAGGTCTGCAGATGTGTGAATCCTTTGGAAGAATACACGATACATCCGGCAGCATACATCACAACAAACAACACAATTGTAATAATCAAAAGAAGTGTATTACTGTTTATCTTTTTGTTTTTCATGCTGCAGCACCTCCTTTTTTCAATGCTCTCTTTGCAGACTGCTGCTTCATCCATGCCTTAAACGGAGGTGCCTGGATGGCAACAATGATAATAACGATGATAGCCTTATATACCGGTGCCTGATCAGAAGATACACCCAAAGCATACAATGTTGTTGTAATAGCCTGGATTGTGTAAGCTCCAATAATAGAACCGGCAAGGTTAAACTTACCGCCGCCAAGACTGTTTCCACCAAGTGCAACTGCCAGGATAGCATCCATCTCATAATTCAGACCGATATTGTTGGAATCAGCAGAACTGATACGTGAAGATGCTACAACTCCCGCGATACCTGCCATAAGTCCGCACACGATGTATGTAATAAAGATAATTTTCTCTGAGTTCAGTCCGGCAATACGGGAAGCTTTTTTATTGATACCTACGCTCTGTACATACAGACCAAGTGCTGTCTTCTTCAATAAAATAGAGACAACCAGAATACAAACCGCTGCAATCACGATAGGTGTGGGAATAAATGCCAGATAACCACCAAAGAACTTAAAGGAATCATTTCTTACATATACAATCAGATTATTGCAGAGCAACAGACCGATTGCACGTGCTGCCGAATACAAGATCAATGTTGCAACCATCGGCTGCACTCCCAGGTATGCGACCAGAAAACCATTGAAGGCACCACATACACATGCAAGAAGGATACCGCCAAGTACACCAACAATCAACGGAACTGCCAGATCATTGGTAGAAGCCACTCCATATCCTACCAACAGCATACAGCAGAAAGAAGCTGCCAATGACATTACGGAACCAACGGAAATATCCGTACCTGCAGAAGAAGATACTACCAAGGTCATACCGATGGCCAGAATCGCAATTTCACTTCCACGGTTCAGAATATCAATCAGACGGCCATAGAGGACACCATTTCTAACTGATATGCTGAAAAAACTAAATGCAAAGTTTCCACTTGCTGCATCATAGATAACGTTAACCAACATAACCAAAAGCATACAAAAGATTGGAAGGAATAACGCCTTTCCTGTAATTTTCTTCATTTTACTCATTAGCGCCACCTCCTGCAATTGCTTTCATAACAGATTCCTGTGTCAATCCTTCTGTAATTTCACCAACTTTTGCGCCGTCACGAAGAACTACCATCTTGGAACAGGTACGAAGCATCTCTTCGATTTCAGATGAAATGAATACAATACCTTTGCCTTCTTTGGCAAGCTTCAGCACCAGCTTCTGAATCTCTGTCTTTGTACCAATATCAATACCACGGGTCGGCTCATCCAGAATCAGGAAATCAGGATCTGTGGCAAGCCAACGTCCCAGAATTACTTTCTGCTGATTACCACCGGAAAGACGTCCAATCGCGGTCTCACGGCTTGCCGTCTTAATCTGCAGCATCTCAATATACTTATCCGCAAGTTCAATCTGCTTGCTCATAGGCAGAAGTTTGAACATTCCACGCTTTGCCTGTAATGCCAGAATAATATTTTCACGCACAGACAGCTCTGAGATAATACCTTCTGCCTTTCTGTCATCCGGCAGAAGTCCCATACCAAGATTCATGGCATCAATCGGAGCGTTAATCTTCACTTCTTTTCCATTTACCTTTAATGTACCAGTCTGATTTTTATCAGCACCATAGATAACACGTGCAAGCTCGCTTCGTCCGGAACCCAACAATCCGGTAAATCCTACAACCTCACCTTTATGAATCTGAAGATCAAAAGGCTTAATGGTTCCCTTATGGCTCATGCCCTTAGCATCAATCAGAAGATCTTCATCTGAGAATACCGGTGATTCATCGGACTTAATAGAAGCAAGATCATCAAAATCTTTACCCATCATGGCTGCTACCAGTTTTACACGCGGCAAATCAGCAATAGGATATTCTCCAACCAGCTGTCCATTACGGAGAACTGTGATTCTGTCGCAAACTGCATATACCTGCTCCAGGAAGTGGGTAACAAATACAATACCTACTCCTTTCGCTTTCAATGAATTCATCAAACCAAACAACTTCTCTACTTCATTGTCATCCAGAGAAGAGGTCGGCTCATCCAGAATCAGAACCTTACAATCCATATCTACTGCACGTGCAATTGCAATCATCTGCTGAAGCGCCAGTGAATACTCTTCCAGATTCTGTGTTACATCAATGTCCAGATCCAGATCTTTTACAATCTTTTGAGAACGTTTTACCATCTCTTTCCGATCAATCGTTCCGATTTTTGTCTTTGGCTCTCTTCCGATAAAAAGATTCTCGGCAACGCTCAGGTTTGGACAAAGGTTTACTTCCTGATACACAGTGGAAATACCTTTCTTCTGTGCATCCAGAGTGGAATGATTCACAATCGGACCATCAATCCCTTCCACATGAATCTCTCCTGCTTCGAAAGCGTTAATACCTGTCAGACACTTGATCAGTGTTGACTTTCCCGCACCATTTTCTCCCATCAGTGCGTGAATTTCTCCCCGTCTCAAAGTAAAATCAACATTATCCAGAGCTTTTACACCGGGAAAGGTCATCGTAATGCCACGCATCGTTAATACAACATTATTGTCCATAATCTTATCCTTTCCATCATTCAGGCGAAAAATCAGCCCAGTTTACAGTTAAATTGAGGGAAGCCCTGTCTTGTGGGCTCCCCTCAAAAATGGTAGCTAATCAGTTTCCGTTTTGTGGAGCACATGTTCCCACATATGCGAATTCAAATTAGTACTGAGCGTCAACGATTTCCTGTGTTACAACTGTCATTTCCTGAGTCTCACCGTTAACTTCGATAGATTTAACGATATCCTCATTTACATACCAGTGCTCTGTCATGTATACTTCTTTCTCAGGTGTTCCGCCGGATGCTAAAGTTTTAATAACTTCTTCAACTGCCGGAGCTGCAAGTGGGTTACACTCAAAGTCTGCATTGATATCGCCAGACATTACATACTCAAGACCTGCTGTACAAGCATCAAAGGAAACAAGGATAACATCGCCGTCTACACCGTAGGAAACGCCTGCTGCTTTCATAGCGTCCATTGCACCAAATGCCTCGTTATCATTCTGGCAGATAACTACATTGAATTTGCCTTCATAACTCTTGATGTAAGACTCCATAACTTCCTGTCCGCCATCCTGAGTAAAGTCACCGCTCTGAGAATCAAGAATTGTCCATCCTTCTCTGTCAGCAACCTCTTTGAAACCATCTGTACGTCCGATTGTTGCGGAAGCACCTGTAGAACCTTCAATTACAAGAGCATTGATTTCGCTGATGCCTTTTTCTGCCGCATAAGCTTTCAGCCACTCACCTGCTGCAACACCCTCTGTCTTAAAGTTAGATCCTACCCATGCTGCATATTTGTCAGAATCATCAATCGTACGGTCGATAACGATTACCGGGATACCAGCGTCTTCACACTCTGTCAATACAGTGTCCCAACCAGTGGAAACGATCGGGTCAATGATGATATAATCAACATCCTGCTCGATGAAGTTACGAACTGCTTCCAACTGAACTGCGGAATCATTATCACAGTCTACGAACTGCAGATCATAACCATTCTCTTTTGAGAATACATCCTGACAGGACTTTGTAGAAGCGGTACGCCAGTCAGATTCATGTCCAACCTGTGCGAAACCAACTGTGATCATGTCACCGGAAGCTGAACCGTCATCACCTGATTCAGATTTTGCACTTGAACCGCTGGTGGATACTTCACTTGTTCCAGAAGTGGATTTTGCATCTGATCCGCCGTCGCCACATCCTGCAAACATTGTTGTTGTTACTGCTGCACATAATAATACACCTAAGAGTTTTCTTTTCATGAATAATTCCTCCCTATACTTTGTTTTTTCTTTGCCAAAACTCTCTTGCTTTGTTGTATCTATCATACAAGTTATTGGCTGAAAAATATACGGAATTACTTCGGGAATAAGTATATTTTTTTACTTGTTTTTGAACATTTTATGAACAAAGGTTCATTTTTTTTCGAAAAAGGTGTGATTATTTACGACAGGTATGATAACTTTCACTTCTGTCCATTCCCCATATAAACTCTCCAGGTAGATTCCATATTCCCGTCCATAGTTCAACTGAATCCTTTGTTCGACATTAAATAAACCAAAACCGGATTGGTCACTCTCATCTACATACTCTCCCTTAATCATTTTCTGTACATGCAAAAGGCGCTCCGGGGTCATTCCGATTCCATTATCCCGAACCTTAAAGACCAGCGTATCTTCGACCTGTTCGCCCGTTACCAGAATATGTCCCATGGCACGCTTGTTCTTAATTCCATGGTAAAGTGCATTTTCCACCAGCGGCTGCAGCGTCAGCTTCAGAATCTGATCTTCATACAGTTCCTCCGGAATCTGTATCTCATATTCCAGAATATCCTGATACCTGAATTGCTGGATCTGCAGATAGCTTCGGATATGTGCTTCCTCCTCCTGTACGGTAATATAATCCCTGCCTTTACTGAGCGTCGTACGGAAAAAATCAGAAAGCGCTGTTACCATCTGAACAACCTGTTCTTTTTCACCCGCCTCCGCCAGCCATACAATTGCATCCAGCGTATTATATAAAAAATGGGGGTTAATCTGTGCCTGCAGAAGTTTCAGTTCCATTGTACGAAGGTTATGCTGCTCCACACGGATACTCTCTACCAGATTTCCGATCTGCTCTACCATCTTATTAAAGCTCGTACCCAGCAAAGCCAGTTCATCATCACTTTCCTCCAGTGCACGTACTTCAAAATCGCCGCTTCCTGCCACCTTTGTCATCTCACAGAGATTACCAATTGGTTTTGTAATACTTGTCACAATTGCTTTACTGGTAAAAATAGCCATCGCCAGAATTGCAACAAAAATCACAACTGTCATTTCAATAAAACGATCAACATCCTTGCGGATATCCCCCCTCAAAACCTCCAGATTTGTTGTCTCATAATAGATATACTTTTGAATCTGTTCCTGAATTAATTCCGTCAGAATACGGATGTTTGCATCCAGACGTTCCATGTTCTTTTCATAGGCGCCGCTTACCATCGCATCCTTTTCAATCTCCACCACACGGTCTTCCAGGATATTCAGACTCTTCAGGATCCTCCTTAATTGATTCTGAGGATATTCCGTATCGGCCTCCTCATACAATTTCTGAAACACCCCCCGTGCTTCCTCAATCATTACATGGGGCTGCTCCGTATCCACCAACTCCCTGGCTCGTTCCGAATTGACCACGATAATATACATGATATAATCCATGTCTTTCTTAAACTCAAAGTTATAAGCACCCGCCCTCGTAATCTTCTCAACAACGACATCATAACGTTCTGAAAAGCGGCTGACCGTAGCAATCAGGTACACAATCATAATTGTCAATGGAACAAGGCACACCACCAAAAGCATATTCAATCGATTTTTTAACGAAGACACTCTTTTCCTCATAATTTACCCTCTAAACCTGAGAACGGAATTCTCTCGGTGTACACTTCTGCGTTTTCTTAAATAAATAGCTGAAATAATGCGAATCCTTATATCCCACTGCAAACGCAATCTCTGTGGTTTTCATGGAGGAAGTCCGGAGCAGTTCCTTTGCTTTCTCCATACGCACCTGGGTCAGAAACTCAATAAAAGTCTGACCCATCTCCTGGCTGAAGATGGTACTGAAATGACTGGGACTTAAGTTCACACTTGCTGCCACCGTATTCAAAGAAATGCTTTCATTATCATAATTCTTTTCAATGTAACTTTTCGCATCTGCAAGAAGCGTATTATATTTCTGCTTTGATACTGCCTCTCTCAGATTAATCGCTGCCTCCAATACCTCTTTCAGATATTCCTTCGTCTTATCTACCGTTGCAAACACAACTTCCATCGTCTGGAAATCTCCGCAGCGCTTTACCAATTCCTCCGACCCGTAACCTAATTGCTCCAACATCGTTACCGCACTCAGATAAACATCCATCGTCACGTATTGCCGGAAAAGTAATGACTGTACGTTATTTTTTCCGAGACTTTCAAAGTAGTCATCAACAAAATGAGTAACTTCCCCTTTAAGACCTGTTTTCAGAAAACCTTCCGTGACTTTCCGGTCCAGATTATCTACAGAAAGTGTTTTCAGATTCAGTGTCTCATCTTCTTTGATAGTTGCCGCCCCCTCAGAAAATTCTTTACATCCGATCATCTGATTCCATTCTTTCAGATAACGGTATGCAAACACTCTCTCTGCCCCACTGAAAGATTCCTTCAGATCCCGAAGCCGGGAAATCGGTGTTCCGATTCCTCCAAAATATTCTATCTTTGAAGAGTAGGCATCTATAATCTCTTTGATTCCTCTCTCCAACAATTCAATTTTTCGGTTCATCTGCTCTTCCGTTTCCGAAAGACACAGCAAAACCCAACCTTCAATCCCTCGCCGGAAATAATAGATACCGTTTTGCTCTTCCAGATATCTCTCAACATCGGAATATACTTCTATCAGCTGCTCCTGCACTTCTTTGCCGTCAGAGGTACTGGATACCTTCAGCAAAATCATATTATACAGAGGTGCACTCAAATCCATATCCAACCGCTTACCTTCTTCCAGAATCTCTGTCACAGACAGACGATGTGCCAGAATACGCGTCAGGAATTCATATTTCTCATACTCCAGATTTTCCTGCATATCCTCTTCATACTTTTTCAGAAGTTCCCGCTCTTCTCTCTCTTTTTGAATCGTGACCGCAACTTTCTTAATCGCTTCCAATAGCTGCTCTGCAGAAATTGGTTTTAAAAGATAATCTGTCACACCGATGGTGATCGCCTGTTTTGCATAATCAAACTCATTGTAACCGCTTAAAATCAAAATCTTCATATCCGGGAATTCTTTTTTCAGCATCCGGCTCAATTCCAGGCCATTCATAAAAGGCATCTTAATATCCGTGATCAAAATATCCGGTCTGGCTTTTTTGATCAGCGGATAAGCAACTTCTCCGTCACTGGCCTCTCCTGTAAATATAAAGCCTTCCTGTTCCCAGTTGATCCCCTTTTTGATCCCGTTTCGAATTACCACTTCATCTTCTACCAGAAATACTTTTATCATAATCAACTTCCTCCTGTTCCAGTCACAAGATTATTTTATCATAGTTTCTGTCTATCCCTCAATGCTAATTCTGCAAATATATAAAGAAAATCAATATAACCCAAAAGATCATCCAATATGCGGACAGATTCCAAAGTCAGTTACAACATTTTTACATTTTTGCAATATTCATCCTATGTACGACCACCAAAATAATTGTTATAATCAAAGATACAGGAGCAAAAAGTTATACGTTTTATTCTCACATAAAAAAGCATGACTTTGAGACCCGTAAAACATGAGAAAGTAGCCCGAATAAGGCGGATTTCGAATGTTTTTAGGATTGCGGGAGCATGAAATGCGCAGTAATGTGAACAGATAAAGAAACAAGCAGAATACTAAATGGAGAAATAACCGATGAATGAAAAGCAATTATTAATCATAGAAGATGAAAAACCAATTGCCGAAATCCTGGCATACGGTTTCAAAAAAGAAGGTTTTGCCGTGCGGTGCGCTCATACAGGCGCAGACGGACTGGACGCCGCAAAGGCGATCATGCCCAATCTTGTCCTTCTGGACTGGATGCTGCCGGACTTAAGCGGCGTGGATGTCTGCCGGATGCTGACCGAGCGGTATAATATTCCGATTGTAATGCTGACCGCCAGAAGCAGCATTGATGATAAACTGTATGGTCTGGAAACCGGAGCTGATGATTATATTACAAAACCCTTTGATCTCCGCGAGGTAATTGCCCGGGTAAAAACAGTCCTGCGCCGTTACGAAAAAATAGGACCTATAACTTCCGTGCCCGATGTCTCCATTCTCTCTATGGGAGAACTGATGATTTCCGAAAAAGAATGGAGTGTTACCCGGAACAATCAAAGAATTGATCTGACCCCCAAAGAATTTGAACTTCTTCTTTTCTTTGCCAGACATCCGCGCCAGGTCTTCACCCGTTCTCAGTTACTGGACCAGATCTGGGGATATGACTTTGAGGGAGATACCCGAACTGTGGATATTCATATCCAGCGACTGCGTAAAAAGCTGAATCTGGGGGACCGGTTAATTACAGTATTTGGTGTGGGGTATAAATATGAACCGCAAAAAGAAAATTAGATTTTGGAACGGAATCCGCTTCAAGCTTACATTCGGACTTTTAATCCTCGTCACCTTGAGCGGATTCCTTCTATACTTTCTGGTGACTGAAATTCTGAACCGGAACATTGAATCCCAGATCACCTCCGATCTGCTGAAGCTGCAGAGTAATACGGAGGTTTATGTCCGCCAGCTTCTGATGCTGAAGGGACAAAATAATGATGAAGAAAGCTTCGGAAAATGTGCCTATGAAATCGCTGAGGAGCTTTTCAACACCAGTCAGAACCAGCTGGTTCTTTTTACCAAAGAAGGAGAGCCGCTCCTTGACTATGGTTACAAAAATCAGGAAAACCGTGAAGATCTTTACGGTAATATCTGCTCCAAAGAATCATTCCGGACAGCAGTAAACGGCCGCGCAGCATATATCCTGCTGGCAGGACCAGAGGGGCAATATGATGTCTGGTTCACCATGCCTTTAAATGTTGCAGGAAAAAATATCGGAATCGTTAATTATTATCTGGATTACACAAACCTTTACCAACAATATACACAAATCGCACGAATGGTACTGGAAATCACACTGCTGATTATGCTTCTGATTTCCGGAATTATTCTTTTGTCTCTTACAGGTATCACCGGCCCGATTCAGAAATTGAGCAAAATCTCTTCCCGTGTTACTGCTGAGATCAAAAACAACAAGGTCAGCACCAGGAAACTGATTGGAAAGTCACTCACCGGTCGTAAGGATGAACTTGGACAGCTTTCCAGAGATTACAGTCTGATGCTCAACACCATGGAAAATCAATTCGTCAAAATCCAGGAAGACCGCAACAGTATCCTGCAGCTTCTGAACAGCAAACAGGAACTCTACAACAATGTGACCCATGAACTGAAAACCCCCCTGACTACCATCAAGGGTTACGCACAGCTTCTTGAAGCGGATGGTCTGACTGATCTGGACCTGTTTCACACGGCGCTGACCCATATTCAGCATGAAAGTACCCGTCTGCACCAGATGGTGATACAACTTCTGGAAATGTCCGACAAAGAGCTTCACACACCCCTTGTTCCCATCGACCTGACTGTCATTCTGAATTCCGTTGCCGCCGCCATGATGCCGAAAGCCAGACGGTATAACAATAGAATTCTGACAGAATGCGATACTTCCGTCAGAATTCTGGGACACGAAGAGCGCATCCGCCAATTATTCATTAACCTTATCGACAATGCGATCAAATACGGAATGCCGGAAGAGTCCATCCGTGCCTGCGCATGCCTGAAGGGAAGTCATGCAGTAATACAGGTCATGAACAAAGGCGAAGGAATCACACCCGAAGCCATGGAACATATCTTTGATCCTTTTTACCGTATAGATAAAGAGCACTCCCGGGAACTTGGAAGCGCCGGTCTGGGACTCTCTATCTGTCAGAAGATCATGGAAGAACACAACGGTTCTATAAAAGCCGAAAGTATTCCGGGAAAAATCACAATATTTACCGCAACATTTCCGTCATATAAGGAGGATACCGAAGATGAAAACAATTCTTAAAGCAATTCCCTGGCTGCTTCTGCTGTCTGTGCTTTCCGGCTGCTCCTACCACACCTACACCAAAACCATCATCCTTCCTGATCAAAGTCAAAGTTCCGTACCGGAAGATTCTGATTCTGACAGCGACTGGGAACTGAAAAAAATGTATCAGTACCAGTATACCTCCACCAACTTTTCGGGAAATCTCGATGGTCTTTCATCTACGATCGGCTGGTCCGGAGACGATGATACACTTTATACCCTGGATGGAGCGCCCGAGGAAGAGGTTGTTGTCTACAAGGTAGATATCCGTTATGGTTTTTACGACCAATGTTCCAGTCTCGGCGTATTGAATTACAACCATATGCAGATTTCCCCTGACGGAAAATACGTGTTGTATGATGCCGTAAACCCAGAAACAGGAAAACTTCTTCTTTACCTACACACGGTTTCCGAACAAACCACAAGAGAACTTATGGAATTTCCAAATCCCTCCCCTTACCTGGAGCTTAATTTTATCTGGACGCAAAACGGAAGCAGCTTTTTTTTCTGGTTTGCACCGGACTACCTGCGGCTGGAGATGATGGATTATAAACCAGGAATTTTTGAAGAGTTTTTCAAGACCCTGTTATCGGAAGAAGGACTGCCCCTTACACAGCTTTCTGTTTATGACATAACCTCAGAACAAACGATCTGCCTCCTGACCTTAGACCCGGAAGTTTTTTTCTACGAAGATGGTTTTATATTCTCCTCCTTTTACCGGACAGTGCTTCCAAATGCCGATGGTTCAAGAGCAGTGATCACCCAGAAAGATGAATATCTGCCCTATATTTATGAAAAATCCACCCAAAAAGTAACTCCCGCAGACATAGAACTTTTCGACTCTTATGGAATTCTCCCGGAGGATTTCGCTTACATTGGAATTACCAATCATAATATCTGTGCCCGCAATGCCTACGACAATACCATTCTGTTCCTTACCGGAACAGGCAGCAATCTTCGTATAAAAGATTACATGGCGGTCGAATCATTTTCCAAAGACAGCGCCTTGCTGAATGTGCAGAAAGATTTCAAATCTGTCCTGTCCAACGACGAAAAACATATGATTACTCTTGAGTACGGTAATTCCGGTGAATCCCTGGTTTATCTCTATGATTATCATGCAGATTCCTCCACACCTCAGACACTGTCGGGACGTACGCTGCTCTATCAGACTCCGGACAATATATCAGAGATCAGTATTACCCCGGATGACAGGCATATTATTCTTAAGACCCAGGAAGCTACCGTTCGTAATGCATTCGTTTATGACACAGAAAATGATGAACCAATGGTTTCCACACTTTTCAAATATACGATTGTTGTTCTGGAACTATAAAGAAAACCTGATTTCTCCTTTCCGGAAAATTTGCAACTTATTTACATTTATGCGAAGTTCCGGCAACACCTCCCTGATAATCTATCATCAGTACATAACAAATGATTTTTTTCAAGGAGGCACTCATATGGCAACGCTGAAGATAAAAGAATCTGCAATCCTGAACAATGTCCGGGAAATCCGTGCCCGCACCGACAGCCGCATGATCGCTGTTATTAAAGAGAACGGTTACGGATTGGGGCTGAAAACATTCTATGAGATTCTGCAAAAAAGCGGGATTGACTTTTATGGAGTTTCAAGTGCCAAAGAAGCCATGGAGCTGCGGGCTTTGGGATGCAAAGAGGACATCCTGCTGCTCACCCCCGAATTATCGATAAAGCAATGCTCCGATCTTCTGATCCAGGACGTTATTTTTATGCTGGGCAGCTCCGAACAGGCGGATATCTTAAAAGAAGCATCTGCCCGTACCAAAATCATTCCAAGGATCCATCTGGCAATTGATACGGGACTTGGCAGATATGGATTTCACTGGAATGCACTGGAAGAGATCAAGTTATGCACATATGGCATGAACATCGAAGGGTGTTATACACATTTTGCCACCGCTTCTTCCAGATATGCCAGAAATATTCAAAAACAGGTCCAAAGATTTGAGCATGCAAAAGATACTTTGTCCAGCATGGGGATTCACTATGGAATTACACATGTATCTGCCAGCAAAGCTTTTCTCAAATACGGGGATCTGGGATGCGATGCCGTCCGGATCGGTTCTCTGCTTTTAGGATGCTCTCCAAATACATCCGACAGCGGTTTTGAACGCGCAGTCTGGATGGAGGCTGCTGTCTACATGAAATCCTTCCGCAAAAAGGGGGAAGAGATCGGATATGACGGACGCAGGAAACTGCACCGGGATACCGTAGTTGGAATCGTGACATCCGGTTACTCTGACGGAATATTTATCGGTGGGCGAGACGGGGAGGAATCTGTAATCTTTCAATTGCTTCGAAACTGCCGCAGATTTGTCTTCCGCCGAAACAATGGGAAGTATGTTGAAATAAATGATCAAAAAGTTCCGGTTCTTGGAAAAATCGGTGTTGGGCACCTTCTTCTGGACCTGACAGACGGTGATTACCTGATCGGAGATACCGTCAAAATCTATGTAAATCCCCTTTTTGTGCCGCAGGATGTGAAACGCTGCCTGACAGGAACAAAAACCCCTGTATCAACAGATACGTCGGCGGTTCAGAATCAGAACATCCGCTGGATTCTGACAGCCAGCCGCGCCGGGATTTGTCTGAATAAAAGTGTATAAAAGAAGAGCTGCATCGGAGGGATTTGATGCAGCTCTTCTTTCATGATGTATTTGGAATTAAAAATCGTGACGGCAGAATTATTTAGCTTCCGGGGTATGCCACTCCCAGTTGCGGATCTCTTCCAGATCCTGACCAAACTCAGCAATATACTGCTTGTGCTCGATCAATTTGTCATTCATCTTCTGAATCAGATGAGCGCCCTTGTTGCCAAGCTGCGGCAGATGCATAATTGCATCTTTTACAAGATTGAAACGGTCAATCTGGTTCTGTACACGCATATCAAATGGTGTTGTAATTGTCCCTTCCTCCAGATATCCGTGAACAGACATATTCGTATTGTGACGTTTGTATGTCAGTTCATGAATCAGTGTCGGATAACCGTGGAATGCAAAGATTACCGGTTTATCTGTGGTAAACAACGCATCATATTCACGATCGCTCAATCCGTGCGGATGCTTGGAATCAGACTCTAACTTGAACAGATCGACTACATTGATCACACGAATCTTCAGATCCGGCATCTCATCACGAAGGATGGTAACTGCAGCCATGATCTCCAGAGTCGGTGTATCACCGCAGGCAGCCATAATAATGTCTGGCTCTTCGCCTGCATCATTGCTTGCCCAATCCCAGATGCTGATACCCTGTGTACAATGTTTCACAGCCTGCTCCATAGACAGCCACTGGCAGCTCGGATGCTTGGACGCTACGATTGCATTGACATAGTTCTTGCTCTTGATGCAGTGATCAAAACAGGATAACAGACAGTTCGTATCCGGCGGCAGGTACATACGTACAACATCCGCTTTCTTATTGGCAATATGGTCTAAGAAACCAGGATCCTGATGTGTGAATCCGTTGTGGTCCTGCTGCCATACATTTGATGTCAGAATAAAGTTCAAAGATGCAATCGGCTGTCTCCAGGAAAGCTGGTTGCAGACTTTCAGCCATTTTGCATGCTGTGCTGCCATAGAGTCTACGATACGGATAAATGCTTCGTAGCTTGCGAAGAATCCGTGACGTCCGGTCAGCAAATAACCTTCCAGCCAACCTTCACACATATGCTCACTCAGCATACCGTCCATAATACGTCCGTCTCTTGCCAGACAATCATCATTTTCCAGAAGTCCTGCATTCCAGTCACGATTCTGCTCCTCAAATACTTTATACAGACGGTTGGACATCGACTCATCCGGTCCGAAGATACGGAAGTTCTTGTTTTCTTTATTCAGTTTGAAGATATCACGGATGTATCCGCCCAGCTCGATCATATCCTGTGCTTTCGTTTTACCAGGCTCCACTTCGATTCCATATGTACGGAAATCAGGCAGACGCAGGTCTTTTAAAAGCAGACCGCCGTTTGCATGAGGATTCGCACCCATACGTGCATTTCCCTTCGGTGTCATCTCTGTAATTTCCGGAAGTGCACGGCCATTTTCATCAAATAATTCTTCCGGACGATAGCTTTCCAGCCACTCTTTGAGCATATCCAGATGTTCTGGTTTCTCCATGGACATAGGAACCTGATGCGCGCGGAACGTGCCTTCAATCTGCTGTCCATCTACAACCTTCGGACCTGTCCATCCCTTCGGTGTGCGAAGTACGATCATCGGCCATACCGGTCTTTCAGGATCATTATCTTCACGGGCATTTTTCTGAATGACCTTAATTTCCTCGATTGCAGCATCCATCGTCTCTGCCATCTTGCGGTGCATCTCCATTGGATCGTCACCTTCTACGAAATATGGCTTCCAACCGCAGCCTTTGAAGAAATTCTCAACTTCTTCATGAGAAAGACGGGCAAAAATGGTCGGATTGCTGATCTTATATCCATTCATATTCATGATCGGAAGGACAGCACCGTCTGTAACCGGATTCAGGAATTTATTGGAGTGCCAGGAAGTAGCCAGAGGACCTGTCTCGGCCTCGCCATCACCTACTACTGCTACAGCAATCAGTTCCGGATTATCCAGAACGGCACCAAATGCATGTGCGATTGAATATCCAAGCTCGCCGCCCTCATTGATAGAACCAGGTGTCTCCGGTGCACAGTGGCTCGGAACTCCACATGGGAATGAGAACTGTTTGAACATTTTCTTCATACCTTCCTCATCCTGACTGATGTTCGGGTATACTTCGCTGTAGGAGCCCTCCAGGTATGTATTGGCAATCTGGAAGTTTCCGCCATGTCCGGGTCCTGAGATATAGATCATATCCAAATCATAACGTTTGATAACACGATTACAGTGTGTCCATACAAAGTTCTGTCCCGGTACCGTTCCCCAGTGACCTACAATTTTTTTCTTAACCTGATCCATTGTCAGCGGCTTGCGCAACAGAGGATTATCCAACAAGTAGAGCTGTCCTGCTGACAGATAGTTCGCAGCACGCCAATATGCATCCATCTTCCGAAGCAACTCGTCAGAAATCGGCTGTTTCTCAAGGCAAGTAGTTGATTCGCTCATAATAGACTCCTTTCATCTATTCGTTCATATATGGTAATGTCTACATCAGCAGACATATCCGTTTACAACCAAAGCATATAACTTGTTGGATGTTTGCACAACTTGTTTTTTCTGCTTTTGGGCATAAAAAGACCAGACTACTGGAATAAATACACAAAAAGCTTGTATCTGTTCTATACCTTTTACAGATATTCCTTTGTACTGTGTATCTCACCCGGCAATCCGGTTCTTTCAACCTGCAAGCAGGCACCTCTTCCGTCCAACTTGTCAGTTTTTATACAATCTGAAGCTTGAATTTTTGTATTTCCTTTTCACTGGATACTTTCTCAATCTCCGCACCCAGACTTCTCAGTTTTCCCTCAAAATCTTCATATCCCCGCTGGATATATACAATATCATCCACAACGGTTACTCCCTCTGCAGCAAGTCCTGCAATTACCAGCGCTGCTCCCGCACGTAAATCCGGAGCGCTTACTCTGGCTCCGGTGAATCCGTCCACCCCATCGATAATCGCAGTATTACTCTCAACTTTGACGCTGGCACCCATACGTGTCAGTTCATCGGCATACTTGAATCGGTTCTCAAAGATGCTCTCCGTTACAATGCTTGTTCCTTTCGCCAGAGCCAGTGTCACGGAAATCTGCGGCTGCATATCCGTCGGAAATCCCGGATACGGCAATGTCTTAACATGCGTCCGCCCCAGACGTCTGCTGGCACTTACACGCACTGCATCATCAAATTCTTCCACATCACATCCGATCTCCACAAGCTTCGCAGTCATGGCCTCCAGATGCTTCGGAATTACATTCTTAATCAGAACATCACCCTTTGTTGCCGCTGCGGCAAACATATAAGTTCCTGCCTCAATCATATCCGGTACAACGGAATACTCCGTTCCATGAAGGGACTCCACACCGCGGATACGGATGACGTCGGTACCTGCACCTTTAATATTTGCACCCATACTGTTCAGGAAATTGGCAACATCCACTACATGTGGCTCCCGTGCCGCATTCTCAATAATCGTATTCCCCTTTGCCATAGCTGCTGCCATCATGATATTGATGGTGGCACCTACAGATACCATATCCAGAAAGATATGACTTCCTCTTAAATTTTCTGCGGAAGCAACAATGGCACCGTGACGGATATCCACCTTTGCCCCTAACGCACGAAACCCTTTCAGATGCTGATCAATCGGTCTGCTTCCTATATTACATCCGCCCGGAAGCGGAACCTCAGCCTTTTTATATTTTCCCAAAAGCGCCCCCAACAAATAATAAGAGGCACGAATTTTCTTAATAAATTCATAATCTACACTGACAGAGCCAATGGTGGATCCATTGATCCGAACCGTATGACGGTCAATCCGCTCTACTGTTGCTCCGATTACAGAAATTGCCTCAAGAAGCACATTAATATCACTTACATCCGGCAGATTGTCAATCAGAACAAATTCGTCTGTCATAACTGCCGCCGTCAATATTGCAAGCGCTGCGTTCTTGGCTCCCCCAATCTCCACCTCGCCAACAAGAGGATTTCCTCCTCTGATTACATATTGTTCCATGAGCCACCTCGTCATTATCTCCGGTTATCTTACCCTCATAGGATAGCCGGATTCCTTTTTTCTTTCTCCATTTCCCAGTCTTAAGCCGATCAAACGGAGCCAAATAATTATCCCTCGTCTTATATATTAACTCAACCCAAAGATTTTGTAAACAAAATTTAAGTTTTTCTACATAATGCCGAAAAATTTTTTTCCGTCTTTTCCGTCAAATAGTAATACATTCAATTATTTTCTGTAAAGTCTTCTCAATATCTAAATCTTCCTCATTTACAATAATATCTGCATACTTTTTATAAAGCATACTTCGCTCCTCGTAGATGTCCTTCAGCGTTTGTCCGTCACGCAGCACCACACCCCGGCCTTTCAGATTACCAAGACGCTTCTCCAAAGCTTCATAAGAAAGCTGCAGATAAACAATTCTGCCAATGTTCTTCAAATGCTCCATCGCTTCCCGGCCATAGACAGCACTTCCTCCGGTGGCGATGACTGATTTCTCTACGCAAAGAGAAGCATTGACACTATTTTCCACTTCTATAAATCCGTCAACCCCCTCCTGTTCTATAATCTCATGCAGCAGGCGGTTCTCTTTTCTTTGAATAATCAGATCAGAATCCACAAACTCATAACCAAGCTGCTTTGCCAGAATAACACCGATTGTGCTTTTTCCCACACCCGGCATTCCTATTAATACTATATTATTCTTCATGAGTCAAAATTATCCCGCTTTTATACTATTTTATCTTATGATACCTGCGGATTGCTACCCACTGTGTGAACCTCGTAGCATCATCCTATCTGTACTTATCAAAAAAAGCAGACAGACCGGACAGCGTTTTTACCAGTACCGGAATTTCTTCTTCCTTCAAAGACTGCAAAACAGCGTCTGTCATCTGATTGTGAAATTCTTCATGATGACGATATGCTCTCCTGCCTTTACTGGTAAGGTGGATATAAACCACCCGTCGGTCACGCTCACTGCGCTCCCGCTCTACATAGCCTTTTTTTACCAGACTATTCATGGAGGTCGTCAATGATCCTACCGTTATATGCAGTTTTGCCGCAATGGATGACATATTGCCGCCATCCAGACTTACTGCCTCGATGATATGCATGTCATTATTCGTAATATCTTTAAACTCATCTGTAATAATCGCATCTTCTTCCAACTGCCAGATTTCATTAAACAGATGAACCAACACATCATTGATCACTTCCCGGCTATCCACAATCTCCACTCCTGTTCTCCCGGTGTAAAAAGCAATTAACTTTTCACAGCCGCTTTCGATTAGTATACCACAAGAAGCAGCTTTTTACCATGATTTTCTTTACTTCCGACTGCCTGTACGTATCGGAACATAAACTATCATCTGTTACAGATATGATGTTGAGATCCCAAAATATGCTTTTTCATGCAAGTATAAAACGCGTAACCTTCTGACCCTGCTATCACAGATATTGTTTTATACAAAATTTTGTCTGCTCACCAACCTTCTTACTCACCAATTCAAACAAGTTCTCTTTTGTAGCAAACAAATTTTTGGGATTTCTACCAATAATCAAATACTGGTTCTTATCATCCAATGAAATGTATTTTCTTGTATCGTCATCTAACAAAACATCTGCATTATCGATGACTATCAGCTTTCCCTTTGCCTGGCTTATGATCTCCTTAATATTCCTCTGATAATCAAGATAATTGAGGCAGAGAATACTGGAATTGACCGCTGCGCATTCTTTAATAAACGAAAAGGATGCTGTTTTCCCTGTTCCGGAATCTCCAGTCAAAATTGTAATATTATTTGTAAATGAAAAATCTACAATAAACGAAGTATGAACCGTTGAAAAATGATCCATCACGACAGGTTTACTCTTCATTCTTCCACCACTCCTTTAGTTCTTCGTAATCATCAATTATCCGGCTTCCGTCTTTGGTTTGAACCATAACCTTTTCCATCTCAAACGGAATCAATGCGTAATCACTATAGACGGAACCGCTTTCAAAACCATATAATACCTTTAATGCATTATTGCCACATTCTTTCAGACAAAACACTTTATCCGGATAATACAATACATTTAATACCGTTTTGCAACCTGCTGAGAGCTGATCAACATCTAAGGTAACATCATCAAATCTTGACCGGATCTTATATTTGCCAAGAAGCTTTGAATCATCAATTTCTTCAACAATTGGAGTGGCTCTTTCATCAAGTCTGGCTACTGTATTCTGATTAAAAAACACATCATTCAATTCTATATATTCTTTATCCTGAGGTATGTCTTTCCTGGATTTAAAAATTGTAATCATAACAACACCTCCAATCCAACTTTTGTTAACTGCTCCTTAAGGGAGGTCCCTTCATAAATGTTCTTCATTTTATCAAATACAGACATCCTGTTATCATCCAATCCGCAAATATCATTCTCTTGTCGCTTTTCCCACTCACAACAAGACTTGACCCAACATTCACCAATAGCCCCCTTTGAAACCTCAAATCCTGTATTTCTTGTCAAATCAAACAATAGCCTTGCAGCTAACTGTTCAATATTATGTTCTTTTATATGCTTGTCGTATTCCATAATTTCCTGAATCTCTTTATAGTTCAGTTCACTGGAACCAATAGAACTCACAAGTTTTTTTCTTGCAGCTATAGAACTGGCTCTTTTCTCCAAAAATTCATCATTTGATGCATAAATCCATTTAATCAGGCTTTTAAATTCCAACAGAATATATTCAAAGCAAATAATATCCATGAGAAGAACATTATCTTTTCCATCCGCATAATGCTTTAACAATTTCCGTTCCATTACGACCTGCAGATTGTCAAAGGAATTATCAAAAACAATTATATATTTATTATCGGTATCTTTCAGAGATTTTACTGCTTTGACCAATTCACTATTATTCCTTTTACTCTCAACAACTACCTCTGGATAAAGTTGTTTCATAAAGTTCTCCCAAAATATGTAACTTGCCTTACCTTCACAGTCTTCTATCCATAAAAATGTCCTGTATGACATGAATACTTTCTCTCCATTCCTGTTTTAATATCCAGCCTTATTATTGTGTCCAACATTTATATCTTCTGTATCATTATTTCAATGACATGATGTCAGGGTCAAACCTATGATACACGAACTACTCCGCATTTCATGCTCCCGCAATCCTAAAAACATTCGAAATCCGCCCTGTTCGGG
>UQAW01000059.1 GCA_900539175.1 uncultured Lachnospiraceae bacterium | reverse complement strand
AATGCGGAGCAATCCGTGTATCATAGGGGGCAAAATACCTTTTGACCCCAACATCATCATTATAGTGATGCAATCGACTTTCATGTATGGTGATGTTTGTGTCAGCGGACAAGTCTGTTTTGAGAGAGGGCGGGAGCTCGGAAAGGAATGGATGGTAATGGGGTATCAGGTTCTGAAAAGACAGGAGGCAATCGCTCAAGCTGCGGAAACGTTTCAGACCGACGGGAACATTCGTGTTATGGGACCGGGGGCCTTGCGTAATAACATACGGGTAAAGCACGTGACATTGCCGGATGTTTATTCTGTGGAGATGCAGGCGTTTTATAATTGTACTTCTCTGCGTTCGGTTTCTTTTCCGAAGCTGAGAAGTGTAAAAAGGGAGGCGTTCAGCGGTTGCAGCCATCTGAAGGAGGTTGTTTTGCCGAGAAGCGTCAATCATGTAGAGAAAGCAGTATTTTGTGACTGCAGGAGGATGGAGCAGGCACTGTTCGATAAGCGGGTGAGCTGTCGGGAGTTGCCGGATGAATTTTTCAGCGGCTGCCGGGGCTTAAGACGGGTTGCGCTGCCTTCAGGGGTGGTAGTAATCGGACGGTGTGCATTTTATAAATGTGAATCACTGGAGCGAATAAAACTTCCGGATGGACTCAGGAAAATAGGCATAGAGGCATTTTATCAATGTGGTCTGACAAGTCTGAAATTGCCGGAGCATCTGGAAATCATTTCAGACAGTGCATTTTTAAAGTGCAAAAGACTGGAGTATGTGAAGGTGCCGCCCTCGGTGAATGTGATCGGAAAATGGGCATTTCACGGATGTACACGCCTTCAGGTATTGGAAATCGGTCATGATCCCCAGGAGGTGGGAGAATGGCTGACCAATAAGAATTGCATCATCCGCTGTCATAAGGGGAGCAGGATGGAAGCGTATGCCAGAACGTATGGTATACAGGTAGAGTATCTCTAAAAATGTATTGAATGATTTGGAAAGTACATATATAATGAAGTTATAGATTTATATTGAACTGCTGCCGTTAAAAAGGATTGCTTTTAGCGGCAAGGAATCCGGTGTGAATCCGGAACAGCTAATCCCTACTGTAAGGGGGACAAAAGGGCAGGAGACCACTGCGGAGTGATTTCGTGGGAAGGTGCCCGAGTAGGAAGAACCCAAGTCAGGACACAAAAGGCAGGAATTATATGGATATCGTAGGCATAGCGATTTATATCCGTTTTTTTCTGGCGCAAAAAGCTATTGTCTGTTGAGGCAATAGCTTTTTTTGATGTGTCGGGCAATTCATAAATTGGAATTCAGTCGTGATGAAAACGATAACAGGGAATCCGGTCAGGTTCCGGAGTCGAGCGGAAAATTTATGTAAAAAGAAATGCAATACGGAATGCGGAGGTTTCGTTTCAGATAGATCATCATAGGGGATTGGGAAACGCATCTGTAGTTATAATTGTAACTCTCTAAACTGGCTGCGGAAGAGTTTTGTAATCACCTGAGATTATTAAGAAAGCAAGGAGGTAGCAAATTATGTATGTAAGGAAAACAAAAGTAATATCATTTTTGATGGCGTTGATTTTTTTTGTTGTGTCATTACTGGGCGGTATTCAGACAGTGCAGGCGGATGCACAGTCGACAGTAAAAACAGCGGTCTCTGATGAATGTGTGGAAGATATTCAGGTGACGTTGTCTATAGTTTCGGCAGATAATCTGATAGCATTGCCCACAGAGCTTACGGTATCCTACAGTACCTACAGTGCCCTTGGACTTACCGGTATTGCGGAGGATGATCCGGGTTATATTACTCCGCTGCATGTTCTGGCTGCGTACTATACACAGATAAGAGAGGTGTCCATAGATAACATGGATCAGTATATCCAGACGGATGCGGATGGTGTGGTTACATTGTTGGAGGGCATGAACGGTACGGAAGACAACCGCGAAGGGGGCGCCTGGAGAATTGCCGTGAACGATATTCTTCCGGCAGCAGAGGGAGAAGGTCTGGTGCCTTATACAACTGCCAATGCACCCCTGACGGATAAAGATCAACTGACGGTATTCGGGATTGAGCGTGATATAACGAAATATTATATGACCTTCAAAAGCGCAGAATATACGGTTTTAAAGGATACCACGTATACATCAGGTACTTCCAATAGTGCCGTTGCAATTGAATTGGGCACCTATAACACGAATCCTACCATGGGAAAGGCGAATTCTGTAAAAAGTGCAAAAGTACTGGTATGTTCTGTAGATGATTCAGGGAAACTGCAGCCAGTGGATGACAGTCTTTATACTGCATCCTGGATATCCCTTGGCCGTTTCAGAGTGACAATGTCTCAGCCGGGGGATTATTATATTATGGTTGGAGGTTCACTCAGCCAGAGAGACAGCAGTGTATCCATCACAAAGCTCCATGTACTGGAAGATGCGGATCAGTATGCGGTGGACAGCCATCTTGCAGGAATTAATTTTTATCCGGCGGGGAAATATGTGGCAGGTAGTTCCAGTTTTAGTTTCCCGTGGACTTCCGGAAACAGTGAAATTACATCCATCGTTACAGATACGGAACGTGTGACATTTGCTCCCAACGGTGCTTTGAACAGTATGATGGTAAACAGAAGCGGGCTGGAGGAAGATCTGAATGTAACAGTAACAATAACCGCAAAATGCGGAGAAGCAACAGGAACCCGTCAGTTTCAGTTTGTGTTGTTGGCTGCATTGGAGCTTGAGGATATGGAAGTAACCAATGTGGATGATTTTCGGTTTGAGCCAGGTGTTTCACAGATGAGTTTTGGAATGCCGGAAGCGTCTGAGATAGGTATCCGTGTCATAACAAAAGGGAATTATCCTGTAACGGTTTCCATTGGAGAGGAAATGGTAGAAGATTTGTCGGTTCCCTATCTATATCAGATTGACAAAGAAAAATTCATGGATTCTGTTCAGGTAAAGATTACCAGAAGTGGGATTCCAGGTGAAATTTACAGCGGTAGTTCGGAACCCCATGCAATCAGCTCCATTTATACCCTGAATTTTTGTAAGCCGGCGACCGGGCGTCCCGCCTATGAAAGTAACTGGCCCATGGCTCGTGTGGACAACTGGAACCGGGCAGCCGTAAATTCATTGACTCCACGTTCGGCAGAAGAGATTGATTTTGATGCGTCCTGGGCAGTAGAGACCGGCGGCAATGAATTTTATGAGAATGGCAATGTCTCCAAGTGGGGGAAATGGTCTTATCCGATGATTGTGAATAACAATATTTATCTGGCTGTCAATTCTACTCTCTATAAATATGATATGGATGGTAAAATTCTTGCACAGGCATCCATGGGGAGTACCGTACTTGGACCCGGATATACGGGATGGCTGGCATACGGAGACGGGATGATCTTTGTTCCGTCCGGCAGTGATATTCTTGCATTTAATGCAGACGATCTGACAAAATTATGGGTCGGTTCTTCCGGGGTTACGTCCGGAATGCAGAGCAGTTGTCCCATCATTTATAAGGATGGTTATATATACAGCGGAACGACCTATGGAACAGCGGGAGGCGGCGGATATTATTGCTTTGATACGACAGATGAGGATCCTCGTTTTCCTAACGAAATAAAGCGGCCGGTATGGTGTATGGAGGCAGGGAAGGGGCTGGACAACAGTGCATCCTTCTACTGGGCCGGAGCAGCAGTAATCGGAAACTATCTGGTAGTTCCCTGCGATGACGGATATGTATATTCTGTTGATCTGGAAGCTTCCAAATCGGCGGACGGAGGAATGCCGACTTTTGCAGATAAGCTTTGCCCGGGAGGAGAAGGAAAGAAAATCCGCAACAGCATTGTATATGATGAAGAACGGGGAAGGATCATGTTCAATGCGGCAGTTAGCGGGGGAATCAGTGAAGCCGCGCTCTTTGTAGTTCCGTTTGACGAAAAACAGGGTACGTTCGGTGAGGCAGTCCAGGTTGCGGATTTTGGAACTGCACAGAATTCCACGGTTGCTTACTGCTATGGCAGAATTTACGCTTATGATGCTGTGGAAAGAGGAATTGCTGTAATTGATGCTGATACACTTAAGGTTATTTATGTTGCGGATTCTTCCATGGATGATAAGGCTTTGGGTCTGAGCAGTCTGTCAATTTCTACGGCTTATGCGACGCAGGAGAATGATTATACGGTATATCTGTACGGCAATACCAATACGAACCCAAATGGACAGGCAGTATTGAAGGACAGCCAGACGACAACACAGGGTGATCTGACATTTTTAAATGAAGTGACGTTCCATCCGCAGTATTCAACTTCTCAGGTATATATCGCAGATGACGGTTCTCTGGTATTTGTAAATGATAGTTCCTGTCTGTATTGCCTGCGCTCCAAGGTGACCAGGGAGCAGGTGGCCGTTGAGCAGGTCATTGACAAGATTGCTGCATTGCCGAAGGCAGAGGATTTGACATTGGAGGATGAGGCGTTGGTTTGCAAGGTACGCAGTGCTTATGATGACTTGACAGAGGAACAGCAGGCACAGGTGATCAACGTTGAGGTTCTGAATTCTGCCGAAGCAAAAGTTGCAGAACTTAAAGGGGCAGAAAAGCATGTCTTTACGGATGTAAACGAAAGTGACTGGTTTCATAACGCTGTCGGCTATGTATATGAAGCCGGCCTTATGACCGGAACAGACGAAGCAAAGAGCATCTTTGCACCGTATGAATCCTTGTCACGTGCCGAGGCAGCAGTGGTCCTGTACCGGATGGCGGGATCGCCGGGAGTTACATATAAAGATATTTTTACGGATGTTGAGGATCATACATGGTATACGGATGCGGTTCTCTGGGCAGATGAAGCGGGAATTATCACGAGAAGCGCAGACGGACGGTTCAATCCTGCAGGCAGGGCCAGCCGCGAGCAGATGGTGACAATGCTGTATCGTTATGCAGTGTATAAGGGGTATGATACCTCTGCGACAGCAGAGATCAGCCGGTATCAGGATTCGGGAGAAGTCAGCAGTTTTGCAGAAGATGCAGTTGTATGGGCAGTGGGAAACCGGATTTTGATGGGAAAATACGAAGAAACAATTCTGGATCCCAGAGGAGGCGTCAGTCGGGCGGAAAGTGCGGCGCTTCTGATGCGTTTTATGAAAACATTCCAGTTATGACTTTCAGAAGCGTATGGTATACAGGTGGAGTATCTCTAAAAATGTATTGAATGATTTGGAAAGTATATATATAATGAATCTATAGATTTATATTGAACTGCTGCCGTTAAAACGATTGCTTTTAACGGCAAGGAATCCGGTGTGAATCCGGAACAGCTAATCCCTACTGTAAGGGGGACAAAAGGGCAGGAAACCACTGCGGATTGATTTCGTGGGAAGGTGCCCGAGTAGGAAGAACCCAAGTCAGGACACGAAAGGCAGGAATTTATGGATATCGTAGGCATAGCGATTTATATCCGTTTTTTTGTGGTACAAAAAGCTATTGTCTGTTGCGGCAATAGCTTTTTTTGATGTCTTAGTATGCGGAAAAGCTGTCGGTGGCAGGTTTTCCGTATTGTCTGATGCTTTATGGGAGTTTGGTATGATCTATGTTCTGTAATGGTTTAAAAACAAACGTAAGATGAAAGGAGAAGGGTATGAAGAAAAAAGTAACGAAGATTCTGTCGATGGTAATGACGATGCTTATGGTTATTACCATGTTTATTACGGCTGTTCCGGTGATGGCGGAGGAGCATCAGCTGCCGGTGGGGGCAACAATCCGGTTTGAGATGGACGACGGAACGGTAATTGCAAAGTATGAATTTAAGGAGGATCATTATACCCCTGCAAAAGATCTTGGTATCACAGGGGGGTATGAAGAGAATGATCCTGGTTATGTAACACCTCTTCATATGTTGGCACAGGCGATGATCGATAATGATGTGCCGGTAAATATTGAAGTGAGCAGCGGCGGATGGGTCTATGATTGTAACGGAACCGGAGGAGATTTGATGTATTATGTCAATGGTGCCGACAGCATGGCATTGTTTGGCGGATATGAGGTTAAGGACGGAGATAATATCACAGTCATCGAATGTAATGTCAAAAGTGGTCTTTACACTGCCTTCGGATATTTTGGGGAAGTGGCAGAGGATACTTTTGAGCCGGTTGATATGACCGAGGAGGCAGTGCTGGCACCCGGCGAGGAGCTGACGTTAAAATATTCTTATAAAGGTTGGAATACAGGGAATGATGTGGCTGTTGGAGCTGAGGTATATGTCAGTGAGAAAGATGGAATATTGGCGGATCAGAAGACGGATATCGTAACAGATGAAAATGGTGAATTTACTATCAGCTTTAAAGAAGCAGGTACCTATATCGTTTCGGCCAGAAGTTATCTGAATGATGGACGTCTGGCAAGTAATCCATATTGTAAAGTGACGGTAAAAGAGAATCAGACACTGCCTTTTACAGATGTAACACCGGAAGACTGGTTTTATGATGCGGTTCGTTATGTTTATGGAAACGGAATTATGACGGGGATACAGCCCACAGTGTTTGACCCGGTTGCAGAACTTTCCCGTGCTCAGTTTACTGTGACACTGTATCGCATGAATGGGCAGCCGGAGGTAACGAATAAAAATATATTCGCAGATGTATCGGATGGCACGTGGTATACGGATGCGGTTTTATGGGCAAACAGTGTCGGCATTGTAAATGGATATCGTACAGGAGACTTCGGTCCCGCTGATTCCATCACCCGTGAACAGATGGCAGTGATGATGTATCGATATGCCGGATATAAGGGGTATGATACGGAAGAAAAAGGGGAACTCAGTCAATTTCAGGATGGAAGTGAAGTCAGTGCTTTCGCAGAAGAAGCAATGAAATGGGCGGTAGGAAATCATTTAATCAGCGGCAAAGAGAATCAGACAAAAATTGATCCTCAGGGAAATACCAATCGTGCCGAATGTGCTGCAATTATTATGAGATTTATGAAAACCTTTGAATCCGGGAAATAGATGAAGCTGTAAATCAGTAAAAAACAGATCCCTCAGAAAGTGATGCAGGGCGTCGCTTTCTGAGGGATTAAAGCAACTTTGGAGAATTCGGAAACGTGTGTTGTGGAGAAGGGGATATGGAGGAATAGGATGAGAAACAGGAAACAATTCACAGCGGTAATGCTTGCAATTTTGATGACAGGAACTCAGTTTGCGGTTTCAGCGGCGCCGATGACCGTATCAGCTGCAGCAGAGGAAGCGGTTGGATACGGTGCTTTTGACCAGAATCAGGTATCGCTGAATGCAAACAGTTCTTTGGACTTATTGTACCAATATTATGAAGATCAGAATCAGCCGGTGGAGGGCGCTCAGATTTTTATCAGTGAATCAGGGGACACAGAACCTCTTTATGATACCGGACTTAAAACAGACAATTATGGAAAGATAACACTTTCCTTTAATATACCGGGGAATTATACCATAGAAGCACGGTATCCCGGAAGCGAGTCAGGAGACAGAAAAAATGCGGTCTGCCAGGTGAACGTAACCGGAGACAGCGGTGCAGCAGGCAGTTTTCAGCCTTCCGATGCAGCTTTAAAGATCATACAGGCTGTGGAAGCCCTGCCTTCTTCGGGCGACATTACGTTGGCAGATCAGTATGAACTGGAAGCGGTAAAGTGGAGTTATAAAAAAACAGCAGCGAAAAACAAAAAAATGCTGGGTGTGGATACAAAGTCCAGACTGGAAGCAGCGGATCAGGGAATCAACAGAATTCTGGAGTCTTTTGAAGTTTCACCTGTCACTGAGAATACCACACTGAACTGGAGCCAGTTCCTCGGCAATGAGGGGCTGAAGGGTGTCTCGGACGGAAAATCTCCCCGTACTGCTTCTGAGATCACCTTAAAATGGGAGTTTAATATTTCCGGCTTTGCTACGGATTGGGATGCCACACCGGGAACTCCGATTGTGGTTGGTGATTATACGTATTGTTATATAGGGGAGGAGTTAAGAAAATTCAGGACTTCGGACGGCGTTCAGGTTGCATCGGCGGAAGCGCCGGGAAGCGCTATGTTCTTTATTAATCTCGCTTACGGAGATGGTAAGATCTTTGTTCCCCGGTATAACAGGGGAAAATCAAATCTGATGGTCTATGATGCGGATACATTGGAACTTCTGGGAACCTCTTCTTATCTGAGACTGGGAACACAGTGCGAGGGACAGACCAGTTATCATGACGGTTATGTGTATCTTTGTACCTATGGGCAGCCTGCAATGTTTGCATGTTTTAAGGTTTCGGATTTTACCGGAGGCGCAGTGTCCGTAGACCCGGTGTGGACCATGGAGCGGCCGGATACTTCGGATGGTTTTGCCGCAAATGTGGGAGCGGCGTTTGTCGGGGATACCTGTATCTTTGCTACCAGCGGTTCCTATCAGAAAGACAACCCCAACCCCAGTACCATTTATTCGGTGGATGCAAAGACGGGTGAGGTGATTTCCTCTTTCAAGCTTCCCGGGCAGGAACATGTTTCTTCTACGTTGGTCTATTATGAGGCAAATAACCGTCTGTATATAGCAGCAAGCGGTAATCCGGGATGTGTGGTACGGTCTTATGAAGTGCTGGAGGATGGAAGTCTGGATCAGAAAAGTATGAAGGCCTACATATCTGATGTGGAAGACGGGGGTACACAGTCCACACCTGTCATTTATAACGGACGTCTTTACCTGGGCGGCGGAGGAAAGACGATGGGGAGTGAAGAGCCGTTCCGTGTCATTGATGCTTATACAATGGAGGAGATCTACCGGATTGATGAGATTATCACCAAGGGCACCCCTACCCTGACAACAGCCTATGCCACGGCGGAGAATCAGCAGACGGTATACCTGTATCTGGTTCCATATGCACCGGAGATGATAAAACATGATAATAATTCTGTGGAGTATATCAACTCCTATCTCTATATTGTAAAAGATTCCATAGGACAGACGGAACCTTCTTTTGAAAAACTGGAGCATATCGGCACCCCGGAATTTGCATCCCAGAGTGTAATTATAGATAAGGACGGAAATCTGATTTTTTATAACGATGCGAAGGGATTGTACTGCTATGGCAGGATCGATGATACTTCCATTACCCGCGAAGATGTGAACCAGCAGGTTGCAAGACTTCCAAAACCGGAGGAGTATCGCTATTACAATCGTGTTGAGATTGCAAGAATCAGGGAGCGTTCGAAGGTCTGCGGGATCTCGGATGAGATGGACAGAAAACTCAGTAACATTGAGAATGTTCTGTCACTGGAGGGCAGCGGACTGAATGCTTACATTCGGCAGGGCCTGCATGCTTTATCCGGTAAGCTGACCGAAAAAGACGCTGAGAAGGTTTATTATCTCTGGCAGCTGGCTATGAAAAACAGAGGTGTGCTGGCGGAAGAAGATGTTCTGCTTCTGGAAGAAAAGAAACAGGATATGGATAAAAAAATCCAGAATGGGCCTCTGCAGAATACAATTGATGCCATCCATGATATTCCGGAGAGAATTACTTCCTCCGATGAGTCAGTGATCGCTTATGCCTGGAGCCTGTATCGTAATCTGGACGGGGAATTGCAGGGACAGGTTACCAATTTTGCAAGACTGCAGGAGGCTCAGGAAAGACTTTCTGAAATTAAGCAATGGATGAGTGACTTTAAGAAGCAGTTGGATGATTTGTACCAACTGAATACTTCAGAGCTTTCCGACAGGGAAAAGCTGAATCAGGCAGTTGCTGCTGTAGATGCAGCCTCTGACCAATTGCGTAAAGTCAAAGAGATGCTTCCGGATGAGGATGATGAACTGGTTCAGAAGATGTATGAAGACAGTGTGGTTTCTTATAAAAAGAATGAGATAATCAAATATCTGTTGGAGAATGTTCTGCTGCCGGAAGGGAGATTTCCGGAAATCACGAAAGAAAATGCAGATGCATTGATTGCAGATGCCAATCTGGTGCAGCGGTTCTATAGTGAGTTTACACAGGAAGATAAAGAGATGTGGAACCATGACGGGGATATGAAGAAGCTGGACAAATTGCTGCAGGCGATCGACAAAGTAAAGCAGGGAACGAAAAAGTCAGAAACAGAGAAAACGTCTGAAAAAGGTTCCTCTTCCAAGGCTAAAAATGTGAAAACAGGAGACAACAGTCAGCCATTTGCGTGGATAGCCAGTCTGGCGGGAGCATCCGAAATATTGATTCTGTTGATCTGGCTCAGACGGAGAAGGAAAGCAGACTGACAGAGGATGGGGAGTGCAAAGATGAGACAGAAAAAAATAAAAAGCAGAATCATTGCAGGAATTATTGCTCTGCTGGCAATTCTTGCAATTATCAGAATCAATATTGAGCCATCGGATTATCAGAAAGCAATTGCAGAAAAAGTAGAGACGGCGGTAGAACTGTATCAGAAAGCGGAATCCGGTAATGAAGATGGAATGTATTCCTGGTATACCCTGGGCATGTTTAAAAGCGAAATTGTAAAGGCGAGGGAGATCGCGGAATCGGATACGGCAGTTTATGAGGATACCAGGGAATTTTATAAGGAATTCAAAAAAGCCATATCCAAATTTAAAAAGTCTTCCAACAAGGATTGCCTGTCGGCGGAGGCGGTATCTGAAATTAAGAAAGAAGCCTCTTATGAATATGAAACCGAAACCTCTGAGGGGTTGAAGGTAACGTTCCGGATGAATGGGACGAAAATTGAAAAAGAGGAGCCAATGAATTTACAGGTGGAAGGGGATTCCCCCTGGGATGGCAGAATTCAAAAGCTTCTGGAAGATGGGGACTGTGATTATCAGGTGTTGTCATTTTTGCAGAATGACGAATATCCGGTTATGGCAGAAATTACAGTTGACCGGGATGCAGATACTTCCGATCTTCAGATTTATGCTTATAATGCTTCCGATAAAGCATTTGATACGCTTTTGCGGGGAGAAGTAAACGATGGCAGGACGGTTTTTACGATACAAAGAGGCGGTACGTATGTACTGACAGACCGCAGTTTTACGGATGAAAGCCTGATCCGTAAGAAGGGAAGGGATTCAGGAGAAGTTTCTAAAGACGAAAAGAAAGAGGATCCTTCGAAGAGCGGGGAAATCAGCGTAGACGATCCGGAGCCTGGTGAGAGTCAGAGTCAATCGGAAGGCAGTTCAAAGGAGAGCGAAGGGACACAGCATAAGGGCAGTACAGACGGTGAAAATAGCGGAACCGCTCAGGCGAATGGAAATTCGGAAAGTAAAGGTCAGGAACAGCAGCCGGCAGCTCCTTCGGACAGCACAGAAGGAAACGGTTCTTCGGATGATGATTTCTGGAGTGATGAAGACCTCTGGAATGACAGTGAGATTAATGGAGATAACAATGGAGACGCCAACAGCAGTCGTGTTACCCTGGAGGTTCGCTGTGATACGATTGTGGATACCAGTAAACTGACGAATCAATCTGTGGCGCCTTATGTGCCGTCAGACGGGGTGATTTTTCCGAAAACAGAAGTGAAGGTTACAGAAGGGGAAAGCGTCTTTGAGGTGCTGCGGCGCACGATGAGAAATGCCGGAATTCAGATGGAATTCAGGGACGATCCCCTTTACAGCGGAGCTTATATCGAGGGAATCAACCATATTTATGAATTTGACGGCGGAAGCGGTTCCGGCTGGATGTATAAGGTAAACGGATGGTTCCCCAATTACGGATGCAGCAACTATTATGTAAAAGACGGTGAAGAAATCGTATGGTGTTATACCTGCGATATCGGTAAGGATGTAGGTGATCAGTATTGGGATACACATTGAGAAAGCAGGGGATTGGTGAGGATGGAACATTTGCATCCTATCATCCCTTTGTAACCCTGGTATATTTTCTGATTGTTTTGATTGTAGCAATGATGTCCATGCATCCGGTTTTCCTGATTCTGGGGTTTACTGCTGTCTTAAGTTACCATCTCCTGCTTCGGGGGAGAAAGGGACTGAAGTTTGCGGCGGGTGTGGCTGTACCGATTATGACGCTGACCATGATTATCAATCCCCTTTTTAACCACCGGGGAGTGACGGTATTGTTTTACTTAAATGGGAATCAGATGACATTGGAAGCATATATTTACGGTCTGGCGGCAGGTACGATGATGGTGACGGTGCTTTTATGGTTTGCCTGCCTGCAGGTGATTATGGGTCCGGATAAATTTATCTATCTGTTTGGACGGGTGATACCGGTGACAGGGCTTCTGATTTCGATGGTATTCCGGTTCATTCCGCTTTTGAAAAATCGTTTTTCCGAGATCAGGGAGGGACAGAAAGGAATGGGAATGCGCTATGGAAAAATGAGTCTGTTCAAGCGGGCCAGGCAGTTTGCCAAAGAATTTTCCATACTGATTTCCTGGTCACTGGAAGCGGCGATTGAGACCTCAGACTCTATGGAGGCGAGGGGATACGGTCTGCATGGCAGGACCAGCTTTCATCTGTTCCGGTTCCGAAAGAGAGATGTCCGTATTCTTGTACTGATCCTTTTGCTAGGCGTGGTTTTGATTGTAAGTGCAGGAAAGGGATACGGGGATATCTATTATTATCCGGCTGTTTCTTATCCCCATCCGTGGAGCAGTCTGATTTTGCCGTCAGCGGCTTATGCCGTGATGTTGTGGGTACCATTTATCATTGATGTGAAAGGAGAATTAAGATGGAAGAAATTGAGTTCCGGGATTTCAGCTTCGCCTACCCCGGATGTGACGAATATGTGCTGAAGCAGATTTCCCTGACGGTTCATCCATCTGAATTTATTGTGATCTGCGGAAAATCCGGCTGTGGGAAAAGTACATTGCTGCGGCAGTTGAAAAAAAGTATGATTCCCTATGGACGCTCGGAAGGAAAGGTTTTGTACCGGGGGCAGCCGGTGGAAGAGATGGGACAGCGGGAGGCTGTATCTGAAATCGGTTTTGTCAGTCAGAGTCCGGAGAATCAGGTGGTGACCAATAAGGTCTGGCATGAGATGGCATTTGGTCTGGAAAGCCTGGGATATAAAAATGATGTGATTCAAAAAAAGGTGGCGGAGATGGCAAGCTATTTTGGAATCCAGACCTGGTTCCGGAAAAATGTATATGAGCTTTCCGGCGGACAAAAACAGATTCTGAATCTGGCATCGATTATGGTGATGCAGCCGAAAGTGTTGGTACTGGATGAACCCACCTCCCAGTTAGATCCCATCACTGCCTCGGAATTTATTGATACGCTTGTGAAAATCAATCGTGAACTGGGGACTACGATTATCTTGTCGGAGCATCGCCTGGAGGATTTGTTTCCGGCAGCGGACAGGATTCTGGTGATGTCTGAGGGCAGTACGGATATTTTTGATACACCGTCCAACGTGGGGAATTATCTTTCCCGGGATGGCAAACGTCATGAGATGTATTATGGATTGCCTGCGATTATGAAGATTTATACGGAAATCGGAGAGCACAGGGCGTACAGGGGTTGTCCGATTACGGTAAAAGAAGGAAGATACTGGCTGAGAGAACTGTTGGGAGACCAGATCTCCTGTAACAGTGTAAAGGAGCTTGAGGGGGAAGAAAAAGACAGTGAACAGGCAGAGGAAAAAAAGAGCGGGTTCTTTTCAAACCTCAGAAAGCAAAAGGCTGGTATCATAAAGCTGGAGGACGTCTGGTTCCGTTATGACAGACAGTCGGAGGATGTGGTCCGGGGACTGAATCTGGAGGTGGACAGGGGAGAATTTCTTTGTATTCTGGGCGGAAACGGTGTGGGAAAAAGTACCTCCATGCGGTTAATTGGCGGGCTTTTGACACCTTATCAGGGAAAAGTTCTGATTGATGGGAAATCAGTTAAGAATTCGGCACAGAAGCTGGGGATTCTTCCCCAGAATCCCCAGTCAGTTTTTACGGAGATCACAGTTTGGGAAGAATTATATGAGGTTTTTTATTATGTCAGTCTGAAGGAGGAAGAGAAGCTTCAGAGGATTGACTCCATGTTGGAGCTTTTGGGACTTCTGCCTCTGAAAAAAAGCCATCCGTATGATTTAAGCGGAGGGGAGCAGCAGCGTCTGGCGCTGGGTAAGATTCTTCTGACCGAGCCGGAGATTTTGTTATTGGATGAACCAACCAAGGGACTGGACCCTTTCTTTAAGAAAAGATTGGCGGAGATTCTGTTGGGATTGAAGGAGAAAGGAATTACAATCGTTATGGTAAGCCATGATATCGAATTTTCGGCAGAATTTGCCGATCGGTGTGCGATGTTTTTTGACGGAAGGATTGTGAGTTCAGATACGCCGCGGGCATTTTTCAGCGGCAACCGTTTTTATACGACAACCAGTCATCGAGTGTCTCATGAATACTTTGACGATGCGATTATTTATCAGGATGTGGTGAGATTATGCCGGGAAAATATGATTTAAGTCAGTATATGGCTGCCAGAAAGAAGCGGACGATTCTGTCTGCAGCGATTATTTTTGCTTTGGTTCCCCTTACGATCTATGCAGGAATCCGTTTTCTCGGAGACCGGAAGTATCTGCTGATGTGTATGTTGATTTTGGTTTATACCATGGCTCCCTTTTTTATCTCTTTTGAACGGAGAAAACCAAGGGCAAGAGAAATCGTGATGATTGCGGTCATGGCAGCTTTGACGGCTCTGGGGAATCTCTGTTGTTATATGATTGCGCCGTTTCAGGCGGGAACGGCGATGGTGATCATATCCGGTATTGCTCTGGGACCGGAAGCAGGATTTCTGACGGGAGCGTTGGCAAGATTTGTGTGTAATTTTTTTGCGGGACATGGTCCCTGGTCACCCTGGCAGATGTTCTGTTGGGGGATTATCGGATTTTTGTCCGGTCTGATTTTCAATAAAGTGGAACTGGATAAATTAAAGTCCCGGAGTTTCCAGATTGTACAGGGACCAGTGCTGTGTATCGCCATAGCGGAAGCGGTGGGATATCTCTCCTGGTATCTTGCAGGAGAAGGACAGTTTATCGGATGGCGCCTCTATGTGTTTGGCGCTGTCGGAATGATTGCCGGGCTTCTGCTTCAGAGAAAGCGTCTGCCCATTGATGATGTGACGCTGTGTATCTATGGGTTTATGGCAACGTTTATTATTTACGGCGGAATTATGAATATTGCAACTATGGTCATGGCAAGCGAGATTCCGGATACGGGAATCACCATAAGCTGGCAGTCTCTGGTGACCTTGTATATATCGGGAGCGCCCTATGATTTCAGTCATGCACTTGGAACTGCATTTTTTCTGTTCGTGATGGGAGACCGGGTCATCCGAAAGGTGGAAAGGGTGAAAATCAAGTATGGATTTTATCGATGAGATCAGGTGTACCCCAAAAGCCCTGATTGCTACATTTAAAACAAAGGTCCGGACATTAAGCACCTCTCCGCTTTGCGGCGGCGTATCGGATGAGATACGTTCTGTATTTAATTATGACGGAAAGGAAGAGGCGGTAAGAAATGCAGGACTGCGCGGGAAAAATTACGAAGAACATATGCGGGCGCTGGCGAAGGAGCTGCAGCTTGATCCGGAGCATGCCACCGGGCTTCTCACTGCGGCACAGATGGAACATGCAGCAGTTGCGGATAAGGTCTGGGAGGACTTTTCCGTCAAAGCGGTTGTAACCGGGGGAGTCGAGGTAAATGCAGGCCGTGTGGGAGATCCTGCCGTCTGGCACGAGCATGACGGTGTCTGGGAGAGCGTTCCGGCGGGAACCATCAATATTCTGCTGTTTATTGATGCACATTTGACGAAGGGAGCCATAACCAGAGCGCTTGTTACCTGTACGGAGGCAAAGACGGCTGCGCTTTGGGAACTTTGTATCTCCAGCCGTTCCTCCAGCGGACTGGCGACAGGAAGCGGAACAGACGGAACCATTATCGTCAGTAATCAGGAATCACCGGTTCATCTGACCGAGGCTGGAAAGCACTGTAAGCTGGGAGAATATATCGGCAAGGCTGTGAAAGAGGCTGTGAAAGAAGCCTTGTACCGTCAGACCGGCGTGGGACCGGAGATGCAGTCATCTGTTTTCCGCAGATTGGAACGGTTTGGAATCTGTGAGAAAAGTAGTCTGGACCGGGATATGTATCGGGTAACAAAGGCTGTATTGTACGCGCATCTGCTGGATGAGATTCAATGGGGCCTGTTGGACCCTAAGAATCCTGCGGTGAGGGAAATCAAGGAAGAACTGGAACAGGCGCTGGAACTGAAAACGGGCGGACATTTTGTAAAAAAACAATCAGACATACGCTGCAGCGGGGAGGAATAAAGTGTGAACAGAAAAAAGAGGAAAGAGATTCTGGCGGTAACGCTTGCAGGAATCATTGGTTTGTCTCCGTCTTTGGCAGTTTTCGGTTCCCAAGGGGATGGGGATCATACGGAGGATTTGTATGAGCAGGAAGCAGAAGCGCTGTACCAGGAGTGGCTGAGGGCGTTTGAAAAGGAATATGAGACAGAGAATGAAACGGAAGATGAAACAGAGGAAGAGTCAGGGTATAGGAGTCAGAATGAGGAAGCAAGTCTCCCCGCGCTTTCCGAAGTGGAAGCAGCATTGTTTTCTCTGATAAAGAGTAAATTGCAGGAGGATGGGGTCTGGAAGGATACCAGATTCCGGGATTGGCTTTGGCTTGCAGCTGCCAGAGCGGGGCTGAGCGAAGAAGAAGCTTCTGTCCGTTACTGTGACCTGTTGGAGCAGGAAGTAAAGGATGGAGAGATGAATTCCGGCGATTATGCCCGGGCGGTTCTGGCACTGACTGCAGGCGCAGATCCGGATCAGATGATTTCAGGATATGACCTGCTCAGTCATCTGGATTACCTTGCAGCGCTGAAGCAAAAGGATTGGGAGACTGCAGCACTGATTTTGTTAGCGTTGGATTCTCATAGTTATGGAGATGAAGAAGGAAAAGAAAAGCTGGTTTCCGGACTTTTGTCTGCACAGAAGAAAGACGGGTACTGGGAATCAATGGGGAACGAATCAAGGGTATCGGTGACGGCACTGGTGCTGATGGCACTGTCCCCTTATCGCAGAAAATTTCCGAAGGCAGAGCAGGCAGCAGCATCCGGCAGCAACTGGCTGTTCGAAGAGCGAAACAGCCGGGGCGGCTATGACGGGGGAATCCATGAGGAGGGGCGGGTGCTTACGCTGCTTTGTACATGGAATACGTTGTCGCTGGGAAACTATGATACAGAGATTGCAAAACTTTATGAAGAGATGACCGCAGAGGGTGCATGGAATTCGGACCGGGCAGATGAGAGCAGTATTGCCGGGCTGACGGCATTGCTTCGGATGCAGAATGGGCAGCTTCCGCTCTATGGGATGGCAGATGTCAATCTGGAAACATCCGCGGAAATGACTGTCGAAGAGTGGAAGGCAAGGGTGAATCGCCTGCCGTTTGCAGTCGATACTGCATACGAAGATGAAATTATGGATTTGAAGGATGCCCGGAAACAGTTGGGAAGATTCTTCGAAAAAGAAACGTATATGGAGAAATTAGAAGATGCAGCTGCCCGGCTGGAACAGCAGAAGCATATGCTCCGGCAGTTTGATCAGCGAATACAGGATGCGATTGATCTGGATGCGCTGGATCAGTCAGATCGGGCTGCGGTGCGGTTGCTGATGGGACAGTATGCACAGCTCAGTATGGCGGACAGAAGTTTTCTGACTTCGGAAACTGCGTTGCTTACAGCAGATTGTCTGACAGAGAAATTAAACAAGGATATCATTCCAAAGGAAATTTTTGAACGGATACAGCAAAGTGGAAAAAGTTTTACCTACCAGGGGAGTATCAACGCTTCCTACCGTTACCAATTGAAGGCAGCAGGGGCAGAGGTAAAGAATCCGGCAGATATGGATACGCATATTTATCTGATCAGTGCTGCTGGGGCGGAAGTTCCGGCGGGTTCCTTTGGATTTGCACTGGAAACAGAAGGAAGCGTGCCTTCCGTAGTAGAGATAAGGATGAATTCCAACCTGGAGAATGGAGTGTATCACTTATATCATCAGGACAGCAGCGGAACAATTCTTCCCATGGGAGAGACAGAAGTAAATAATGGGAGCTTTACGGTTCGGATCACAGAGGGTGGTTCCTGCTATGTTGGAGAATACGAAAAAGTGGAGGAAAAAAAGTCAGATACACAGGCAGAAAATCCTAAGGCGCCCACGCCTTCCCCGACTGCTTCAGCAAAGAAGTCTTCCTCTTCTGTAAAAACAAGGGTTTCTTCAGCAAAGAAAAGTACTTCTTCGAAAGCCTCCTCGTCAGAGAAGAAAAGCACAACGCCAGAGACGGTGGAGCCCAGTCATGGAATTGTTGGAAAAAGCTTTTTTGAAAAAATCAAAGGACAGAAATCTGGTATTGAGATAAAAGGAAAGACAGAAGAAAGCAGAGAATTCAAGTTTGGGTTCAAGGGAGCAGACATTACGGAAGCAAAGGATACGAATGTGGAAATTGAAACAGGAAGTGCATATGAGGAGGAGATCCGGAAACTTTCTGAAAATCCATCGATTCTGCATCTGAAGCAGGAGGGTGCATATCCGGGTAAAGCCAATGTAAAAATACAGATTGACCGGGAAGACGGACCGTATCTGCTGCTTTGGTATAATCCCGAAGAGCGGAAAGCAGAATATGTCCAGAGAGTGCATGTGGAGAATGGAGAAACAACGTTCACTGTGGAAAAGGGCGGACATTATTTTATCGATACCAGAGCAAAGACCGACTCTTTGAATGATCTTGAGGAAGACGGAAGTGTTATGGTTTCGGAAAACAGGGTAAATCCGATTGAAGAAGAACTGCCGGAGTCGGAGGAGACACTATCCGGTGAGGTACATCTTTCCGAAAATTCAGGATATCAAGGCCGTGCGAATCAGCGGAAAAAGCTGGTACTTACACTGGATGTACTGCTGGGAGCAGCGGCATTGATCGGAGGGACGGTGTATTTATCAAAGAGAAAGCAGAAAAAGGAGAGGGCGGAGGAATGACTCCAGCCTTTTCCTTTTTTTTCATAAACTGGAACGCACATCCTGCAGAGAGCAGGCTTCAGACACGCTTCGGAGGTTTCAGGTCTTTGCATTCTAAATAAATGGATCATCACTCTTTTGCCAGAAGTGGGCGTACATCCTGTACTCCAGATTGGTAAGATGTTTATTGCAGGCGCAGAAATAGCGGTACCAGCGGCAGTAATCTTCCCATGCAATGGAGGCCGCTTCTTTGGAAATCAGAAATGTATGGGCAATATCCGATGAATTTTGGCAGCCGGAATAGTAGATGATTACTCTGGGGGCAAGCAGATGTCCGGCGAAGTAATTGGCTTCGATCTCATTTCTGCGGGAGTTCCCCTGATGTTTTAATACATGATGTCCAAGTTCGTGTGCCAGAGAAAACCTCACGCGGGCTTTGGGCATCGCATTGTTATATGCAACAATTCTCTCTGAACCTGCCCGGAAAGCATCCTTTGAAAAGGAACAGCAGATGTCATATAAGCGTCTGCTCCTCCGGGAAAGTTCCTGATAGGTATAGATTGAATATCCATAATGTTCCAATAGTTTCCGACAGTCTATCGGAAAAGAATCCACGTTACATTCTGTAAATACTTCTAAAATATGGTTCTGAATCTCATAATATTCCAATCGAAATCAATGCTCCTCTGTCTTGTGAAATTCGGACAGGAGTTTAATCAACTGCATTTTCTGTTCTATGGAAAATTCTTTTCCATTGCGGGCAATCAACTGTTCCACGTCTTCATAGGAAGGTGCGGATACTTCTTTTTGGCTGCCCTTTGCCATCTCTTCCAGATCTTCAATCGTAATTCCAAGATTCCTGCAAAGCAGGCTTACATTATTCACACTGGCACGTCCGACTCCTTTTTTCAGGATCGTATATACCGTGCTTTCCGGAATTTCGCACTTCTGTGCAAAAGAGCGGACAGAATATCCCTTCTCCTTGATCAAACGTTCTAAAACAGATGCCTTTTCCATCTATGATTCCTCGCATTCTTTTTTTGATTGCGGGAGCAAAATACCTTTTGAACCCAACTTCATTATATGCGAAAATCCGAGAAAAGTAAACAGATTGCAGAAAGAAAAATAAATAAATTTGCGGAAATCCGTAAAATATGCTTGACAATATGCGGAATACCGAGTATTATACAAGCAAGGATTACGGAATTCAGCAAACAAACACCCGTTCGATAACTAAAATATACCATTCGAAAAGGGGAATGTCAAGAGAGAAGCAATGGATTTTCAGGAATGGCGATGTCTGTTTGCTGGTGAGGTAATGCTGGTGCAGAAATCTCGAGAAAACGTACCGTTAACAAAAAACTGGTTTTGAAAGACATGGAGGTGAGAAAAACATGAAAACAATCGTCTGCACAATTTCCGGGATGGCGGCAAGTGCCGCGGCAATGTTATTCGGCGGCTGGAATGCAGGACTTACGACGCTTGTACTGTTTATGGGGATTGATTACATATCCGGAATTATCGTGGCAGGGGTTTTCCGGCGCAGTAAGAAAACGAAAAACGGAGGCCTGGAATCCAAAGCGGGATTTAAAGGATTATGCAGAAAATCCATGATGCTGCTGTTTGTTCTGACAGCGGCGAGGCTGGATCTGATGCTTTCGACTACCTACATCCGGGATGCAGTCACAATCGGATTCGCATTGAATGAATTGCTGTCCATCATGGAAAATGCGGGATTGATGGGAATTCCCCTTCCCAAAGGGCTGACAGCGGCCGTGGAGCTGTTGACAGAAAAAGAACAGAAAACAATGAAACCTACCAAATAAAAAGGAGAATGAAAGAATATGAATCGAGAAAAGATTTTACAGGAAGTATTGGAAAAAAGAGACCGGTGTATCAAACATTTCCAGATGGAAAAGAAAGGAATGGCGGCAGCCGTCTATCCTATGCCGGTACATTTTGAAGAAGACGGAGTGTGGAAAGAAATTGACAACCGTCTGAACTATCAGGAGAAAGATGGGAAAGGCACGTATCAGAATCAGGCTTCTGCATTAAAAGTACAGTTTGCAAAAAGTCCGCAGGAAGAAGACCTGGTTACCATCGAGAAAGACGGATGCAGGATCAGCTGGGGATTTGGAGCCGGACAGGAAGAAAGCAGCAGGAAAAAAGCTGCCGGAAATAAGAATACTGCGGCGGTCATCACAAGGCAGCCGAAAGATTTCCGGGTGCTGGGCCAGGAAGAGGAGAGCGATCATCCAGAAGAAATGACTGCGGAAAGTATCCCGGAAAGTACCACCGCATTCACAGGAGTGAATGAGGAAACTGCGGCAGAGCCGTCAGCTGTGCCTACGGAAAGCAGCGAAGCATCTGCTTCGGAGGAGGAAACACAGGAAGAGGAAATCCGCCGCCTTATGGAAGTTTTGCATCTGAACGGGGAAGGAATCTATGAGGATATTCTTGCCGATGTCGACTTACATTATCAGATTCAGGGGGAACGGATCAAAGAAGATATCCGTCTGAAATCCCAGGAAGCGGCACAGATACCGCTGACATTTACGATCTGCCATGAAGGGTTGTCTCTGAAAGAAAACGCAGACGGAAGTCTTGGACTCTATCAGGAGCTTCCGGGAGAAGGAGAACCGGATCCGGACACTTGCGTCTATGAGCTTGTGAAACCGTTTATGTACGATGCGGCAGGAAGCAAAAGCGAGGATGTTCATTTTGAGACCGTGCGTCTGGAAAACCGTACACAGGTTACGGTCGTACCGGATCAGACCTGGCTGCAGTCAGAGGAACGTGTCTACCCGGTTGTCATTGACCCGATGACAGAGACAAGTAAGGATACCAAAAATATTGAGGATACCTTTATCTGTCAGAAAAACCAGAGTGCAGTTTATGGGAACGGAAGCTTTGTCGTTGGTCAGAGTAATGAATATGGACAGAGCCGGGCATTGCTGAAATTCAAAAATCTGCCGAAGCTCGGCAACGGCTGTATTGTCTATGCGGCCAAAATGTATCTCTGGCAGTATGGATACTCCACCTATGGAATCAGCAAGATTCCAATCCTTGCACATGAAGTAACAGGAAGCTGGAACCAGAAAAGTGTAAACTGGAGCAATCAGCCGGCTCATGCGTCAGAGGCACTGGATTACAAGGAGGTTAAAGAGGTACTTTCCGGAAACCAGATCACCATCACGCCGGTTGCCTTCGATATCACGAAACTGATGAGAAAATGGTATGACGGCGGTGTGGATGCAAACAAAGGAATTTTAATCCGATCCCAGGAGGAAGCAACCACCACACTGGCGAACCGTGCATACGCAAGATTTATCGCATCGGATTATCCGTCAAGCGGCGGTTATCAGATTACGGCTTCCCAGTATCCCTGCGGTGTGATCTATTACCGCAATGTCAGCGGTCTTGAGGATTACCAGAGCTACCATGAACAGCCTGCGGGACGTGCCGGCTGCGGTTATACCAATGACTATACAGGAAATATCGTCTGGATTCATCCGGATGCCCAGACAAGCGGAAGCATCCTTCCGGCCAGTATCAGCCACGTATATAACCTGAGCGAGGCAGGTACAGAAGGGTTCAGCGGTTACGGCTGGAGACTGAGCGCGATGCAGGAGCTGAAGGAAACCGGAATCAGTGATTATCCATACGTTTATATTGATGAGGACGGGACAAAGCATTATTTCTATAAGGATAAAGAAGATGGAGATAAGCTGAAGGATGAGGATGGACTTGGGCTTACCATCGTCCAGCCCGGCGGCGGAAGTTTTGAGTTCTGGAGTATCATGGAGACAAAGGATAAGATGAGATATACGTTCGCTCAGGATCATTATTTAAGAGAGATCAAAGATCCGGACGGCAACAAGCAGACGTACCACTACAGTCCGGCGACATCTTACGGAAAAAGCAATCAGCTGCGTAAAATCAAAGACGGGACAGGCGCATGCCTGGAGCTGAATTATAATGAGGCAGGGGATCGCCTGACAGAAATCATTGATGAAGCGGGAAGAAAAATAACCTTTGATTATGATGTTGTTGGAGATCTGCAGAAGGTGACATATCCTGACGGAAACGTATCAAAGTTTTTCCAGAACGGGGAAGCTCACCAATTGCTGGCAATCCGAAATGTGGACAATTATAAAGTCGAATACACATTGACCAATGATTTTCAGGTGCCGAGGGTAAGCAAGATTCTGGAACGGGGAGATGACAGTGGCTTGAACGGCGCCCAGGGGGCTGTCGGACAGGTACTGAAGATCTCTTATCAGAATGGAAATACGACAGTTTTTGAGGAAGCAGGACTGGACGGCGATATTGAAGCAACTGCCGATAACCGGAAGATGACATACCATTTTGATCATATGGGACGTCCGTCCGATGTAATAGATGATGACGGTTTTGCGAACAGTTATCAGTATTATTCCGAGGGAATGAAGAATCACAAACTGAGCAAATCCGGTTCCACCCAGAAGACCGTTTATGGCCTGCTGAAAAATCCATGTCTGAATTCCGGCCGCGTACCGGGGGACGGCTGGTCGGCATATCCCGGGGCGTCATCCGACAGCGCTTATAGTGTCTATGCAGAAGCAAAAGGAAATAAAGAACTCGGGATTAACGCCGCGTGTGTTGAGAACAGACAGTCAGAGCAGAAGTGCGGAATTTCACAGAATGTGGAATTGGAGAAAGGCGTGTACACATTCTCCGCTTATGTTAAGACCGGAGAGTTGTCCGGAGAGGCATCCGGCGGAAACGGGGTCAGCCTGCAGATTTTGAAGGCAGACCAAGGTGTTTTGGCAAAGAGTCAGGTTCTTACGGCAAAAACAGATGAAGCAATAGGCGGCGGCTGGGAGCGTCTGTGTGTAACCTTCCAATTGAGCGGAAAACAGACAATTACGGTGTTAGGCGCTGTGGAAGGAATGACAGGAAAGGCGTATTTTTCCGGTCTGCAGCTGGAGGCAGGCAATGTTGCCAATAAACTGAATATGATCGAGAACCCGGGATTCTGTCAATTTGAGAACGGTGCGCCCACGGCATGGCGTTATTCTGAGACGGGAACAGCAGCAAAATATGAAATGACAAGTGACCGACAGACCTGCGCAAAAATTTCCGGCAGTATCGGCAAGAATCAGGATATCAGCCAGCGGGTGAATATCAGCCGGTCAGAGGGCGATATCTATACGCTCAGCGGATGGGCAAAGGGCGCAGGTATTCCGGACAAACCGTTCAGACTGGGGGCAGCAGTCCTTTATGAGGACGGCAGTGTAAAGTGGCACTATTTCCCGTTTAACCAGAATATTGAGCAATGGCAGTTTGTCAGCGGCGTGTTTAGTACGGCAGATGATGATACAGGAACAGTAAAGAGTTATAAATCCATTGATATCTATCTGTTCTTCTATGATCAGGTGAATCCGGTTCTTTTCGATGGAATCCAGCTGACCCGTGAAGACGGCGAAAGTTATGTATATGATGATGACGGAAATCTGGTCAGTGCAAAAAGTGCAGCAGAGAAGGGACATTTTTCCAGCGATAAGAACAGTAATATCACAAAAATGAGTGCAATTGACGGAACTTCCTTTGAGTATGCTTATGACGACAAGCAGCATATTGATGCGGCGAAAAGCTCCGAAGGTATCCGGTACCAGTTTGGATATGACGCTGCAGGCAGCCCGTATGCGCTGAATGTCCAGGGCGGAAGAAGAAACTGTGCGGTGACCGCCGGAAGGACTTACTACATCCGGGAGAAAATGTCAGGAAATTACCTCACAGTGAAAGATGCGGGAACAGGGAATGATATTCCGGTCGTACTCCAGGAATTCTCCGGAATCGCGTCACAGAAGTGGAAGCTTTTGCAGAACAACAACGGTCAGTACCGGCTGGTTCCCCAGCATGCACAGCATCTGAGTCTGGATCTGAGGGCGGCTTCGGACACTGATAAGGCAGTCGTCCAGGTGACCGTGAAAAACCAGACGGATGCGCAGTCCTGGCAGATCCATCCGATGGAAAACAACGCTTACCATATCAGCTGTAAGGCAACAAAGAATAAAAAAGGAATGACCAATGTGGGAAGCAATACCGCGAACGGCCATCCGGTACTGAATTATACGCTCCATGATGAATATGCCAACCAGAAGTGGTATTTCGAACCGGCAGAAGCTCCCGGGGAGACAATCTCCGATGCTCCGGTCGACGGAAAGATCTTTTCTTTCCGCGTGCGCCACAGCGGCCAGTATCTGGATATTACAGATGGAGGAAAAACGGAAGGAACAAAGGCGCGCAGTTATTACCACAGCGGGCGCAGACCGCAGCAGTTTTATCTGGAGAGCGCGGGAGATGGTTATTATTATTTTCATCCGCTGTGCGTTGCGGAAATTGTTCCGGAGCTGGTGCTGGCGAGAGGCCCGCTGAATTCGGCAGGACATACCACACTCTGCCTGGCACGGAAGGATACTTCCTCGGATGCGCAGAAATTTAAATTCGCACCGGTTGTGAGCGGACAGACGTA
>UQAW01000058.1 GCA_900539175.1 uncultured Lachnospiraceae bacterium | reverse complement strand
CTTCCCCTCAAGATTGAGGGGTTAGGGGAGTTGAGATGCCGAAGGCATTTTTTTACGCATACAATATCTATAAAGAGCGGGGCGAGGCTTTCAACATGAAAAAGCGGATAGGGTGGCTGATGTTGTTGGCAGCAATGTGTACCGCCATATGGGTGGGCTGCGGTATCTCAGAGAAAAAAGAAGGAACATATCAGGAAGTTGCTTATACAGTGGTAAAGTCAGGGGAAATTCCGGAAGAAGTCAAAAAGCTGATTGCAGATCAGCAGGAAAAAGCATTTCAGATGGTTTATAAAAGTGATGGGTATCTTTATGTGATGCGTGGATATGGCCGGCAGAAAACCGGCGGCTATTCCATACGTATTCTGGATGTAGGGACTTGTGGGGAGCGTCTGTTGGTAAGAAGTGAACTGATTGGACCGCAGACCAAAGAGGAACAAAAAGGTGACGGTTCCTGCCCATATTTTGTAATAAAACTTGAAGATCCGGGGTATCCGGTAGCATTTGAAGAATCAGGAGGGAAAGAAGATGGAATTGACAAAGAAAAATCTGCATCAGATTTGCAGAAAGAGTGAAGCAGAGACACAGATTACCTTTGATGAGGATTACAATGTACCGGATACAAAGCCAGATGTGGGACGTATGATTCAGAAAAAAGGGGAAGTGGTACTGAAGGAGGTACAGGTCAGCGAAGGGCGTGCCAGAATTACAGGAACACTGGAATTTCACCTGTTGTATGTATCAGATGGCCAGGTGCGTAGAATTTATCATATGGACGGAGCATTGAATATTGATGAAAATATTAATCTGGATGGACTGACCAGCGGAGATAAAATCTGCCTGAAATGGGATATGGAGGATTTAAGTATTCATCTGATCAATTCCCGAAAGCTGAATATTCGCGCCCTGGTGACCTTTCATGCCTATGTGGAGGAGATACAGGATGTTCTCCTGCCCCAGGAGCTGAAGGATTCGGAGGGGACTTCTGTAAAGATGGAAGAAGTTGCTGTTCTGGAATTGGGGGTACATAAAAAGGATACCATGCGTATCAAGAAGGAACTTACACTGGCTTCCAACAAACCGAACATTCACACCATACTCTGGAAAGATATGCAGGTCCGGGCACTGGATATCCGGGGGATGGAGGGAAAGATCGCGGTCAAAGGCGAGCTTTTTGTATTCACCTTGTATTCCGGGGACGATGAGGACCAGCCGCTGCAGTATCTTGAGCAGGCGATTCCCTGGCAGCAGGAGGTGGATTGTCCGGGATGTACGTTGGAAATGATCCCGAATATTGAAGTTACCATGCTTCAGAATACATTGGAGGTGGCACCGGATGCAGACGGTGAAGAGCGGGTGCTGCAGATGGATATGGTTCTGGAGCTGGATATGAAGCTTTACCGGGAAACCAGCAGTAATTTGATTCAGGATGTATACGCGCCGAATAAAAACTATGTGTTGACAAAAGCACCGAAAACGCTGGAAAGTTTGTTGGTCAAGAACTTTTCCAAATGCAGAGTCAACGACAGGATTAATGTGCCGGAGCCGTCCAATAAGATTCTTCAGCTCTGTCACAGTGAGGGAACCGTAAAAATTGATTTCATGAAGGTCGTGGAAAATGGGATTCAGGTCGAGGGCATTGTAAAACTCAGAATCCTGTATATTATCAGTGATGATGAGATGCCTTTTTATTCCATGGAGACGGCAATTCCATTTACCCATGTGGTGGAGGCGCCGGGAATTAATCAGATGTGTAAATATTATCTGCGCGGCGATATTGAACAGTTGTCTGCTACCATGATTGACAGCAACGATATCGAAGTGAAAGCGGTGATTAATCTGAATGCCATCGTGATGAGGGAGCATACGATGGAGATTGTAAGTGAAATCAGGGAAGAACCCCTTGATATGGAAGAAGTTCGCAATATGCCGGGGATCGTCTGCTATCTGGTGCAGGATGGGGATACACTGTGGGATATTGCAAAGCGGTTTTATACCACAGTAGATGAAATCTGTGAATTAAATGAGCTGAAATCGGAGATTGTAAAACCGATGGATTCTTTGCTTCTGGTGAAAAAGGTGGAATAACCGGGTTGCTTTTTGGGCATAAATCAGTTAAGATATATTGTATACAAAAAACGTAAAAATACATTTGATATTGAGTGGTTGCAAAAGAGAATGGATGATTGAGGTACGAGTATGAGATTACGGGCGATGGCCAAGATTAATTTGGGGTTAGATGTAGTAGGGAAGCGGGAAGACGGATATCACGAGGTCCGCATGATTATGCAGACGATTCATATGTATGACCAGATTGATATTGCAAAAAGTGAGGAGCCGGGGATCAGAATCAAGACGAATCTGCCCTATCTGCCTTGCAATGAGAATAATCTGGTACACAAGGCGGCTAAGCTTTTGATGGATGAATTTCACATTACGAAGGGACTGGATATCCGTCTCAGAAAGTTTATACCGGTAGCTGCAGGTATGGCAGGGGGGAGTTCAGACGCGGCCGCAGTCATGGTGGGAGTGAACCGGATGTTTCATCTGGATCTGTCCATGGAAGAGCTTGCAAAACGCGGTGTTGCGATTGGTGCAGATGTGCCTTATTGTATTATGCGGGGGACAGCGCTTGCGGAGGGAATCGGGGAGATATTGACCCCATTGCCGCCGATGCCGCCTTGTTATATCCTGGTGGGTAAACCGGGAATCAATGTTTCAACAAAGAATGTTTATAAAAGCCTGCGTGTCGATGAGATTGAGAACCACCCGGACATTGACGGGATTATGGATGCCATCAGCCAGGGTTCTTTGGAGGGCGTGACGGCACGCATGGCAAATGTTCTGGAAGATGTGACAATCAGGGATTATCCCGTGATTGCTGAAATTAAGCAACATATGATAGAGAATGGAGCTTTAAACGCGCTGATGAGCGGAAGCGGTCCTACAGTATTCGGGATTTTTGATGATAGAAGAAAGGCGGAGCACGCTTATCAGAAGCTGCAGGATACCAATCTGGTGAAACAGATCTATTTGACAAAACCATTTGGTCATAATCATTCAGTTGCTGTCGGTTTGTGAGGCAGTTATATTTGGAGATAGAGGACAGTAAGAGATGGGAAAAGATGAATTGACTTTGAGTATGAGTAATTATCAGTATATGCCGCTTCGGGATGTTGTGTTTCACACACTTCGCGAAGCAATTCTGCGTGGAGACTTAAAACCGGGAGAGCGGTTGATGGAGATTAAGCTTGCGAATCGTCTGGGGGTATCCAGAACCCCGATTCGTGAAGCAATCCGGATGTTGGAATTGGATGGGCTGGTCATCATGGTGCCGCGGAAAGGCGCACAGGTGGCACAGATTACCGAAAAAGATCTGAATGATGTGCTGGAGGTTCGCTTAGGCCTGGAGGAACTGGCTGTAAAGTTTGCCTGTGAACGTATGACAGAGGAACAGATTCAGGAGCTTGAGGCTGCCGCAGGGGAGTTTGAGAAACAGGTAAATTCCGTGAAGGAAGGAGACATTACGGCATTGGCGCAGGCGGACGTGCATTTCCATGAGCTGATTTATCAGGCCACGGATAATCAAAGGCTGGTTCAGTTAATCAGCAACTTGCGTGAGCAGATGTATCGGTACCGGATTGAATATCTGAAGGATGTGGAGATTCGGGATTCTCTGGTGGAAGAACATTATGCAATTTGTGAGGCATTGAAGAGGCGGGACGCACAGGGTGCCTATCAGCATACATTTGTTCATATCAGCAGGCAGCAGGATCGAATTATGAAAATGATGAAGCAATAGAAGCATTTTCATCCAGATGAAAATAAAATCGTTCAAATAGAGACGAAATTGAAAGGTATCTATCAAATAGAAGGATAGATGCCTTTTTTTCGTGTATGAAGTGCCAGAATTGGGAAATACTGTTTATTAAGTGTGACAGGAATGGAGGGGATTTCAGAAAATGAAGGGCAATAAAAGCGATGGAGCGGTCAGGAAGATCAGTAAGGATATACGAGAGAATGAAGCGTACATTAAGGAACGGTGTACGGGGTGCAGTGATATTATCATTCGGCCGATGATGTTGGGAAACGGGAAGAAAGTTCGGTGCCTGGTGGTTTATATTGAAGCGGCGGTCAGCAATATGGTTTTGGAAGACTCGGTGATCGGAAAGTTGATTAATCATCTTTGGGAGATTCCGGGTGATGAGATTGCCTCTTTTGTGGCGGAAAACGGGGTTGGAATCTCGGATACGGCGGAGTTTACGGAGATGGAGGGGGCATTTCAGGCAATGTTGGCTGGAAATGCCATTTTCTTTCTGGACGGCTATGACAAGGCAGTTAAGATTGGAAGTAAGGGGTATCCCAATATGGGGGTATCCAGGGTGGAATCGGAGAAGGTTCTACGCGGCTCCAATGAGGGATTTACAGACTCGGTGAAGACAAATACGGCTCTGATTCGGAAACGGGTCCGCAGTACGAATCTGAAAGTGGAAGAGATCAAGGTGGGTGTTCGTTCAGATACGGTAGTAGCGCTTGTATATATGGAAGAATTGATGTATCCGGAGGTATTGGAAAAACTGAAAGAAAGGCTGGAGCAGTTTGAAATTGATGGGGTGTTGGATTCGGGGATGTTAGAGCAGTTGGCAGAAGAGGACTGGAAGTCACCGTTTCCGCAGTTTGAGACGACAGAGCGCCCCGATCGGGCGGCGATGGAGGTGCTGGATGGGCGTCTGGTGGTGATCTGCGACAATTCACCGGTCGCAATCATGCTTCCGGCCACCTTTTCCGGGTTTATGAAGTCCAGTGAGGATCGCTATAACCGGTTTGAAATGGTGTCTTTTCAGCGGCTGATCCGCTATAGTGCAGCATTTATTGCATTGATGATTTCCGGCATCTATCTGGCAGTCATTCGGTTTCATACGCAGGTACTTCCTACAAATCTGCTGTTGTCCTTTGCAGAGGCAAGGAGAGGGGTGCCGTTTCCAAGTATTGTGGAGATTCTGTTGATGGAACTGGCTTTTGAACTGATTCGGGAGGCGGGTGTGCGGATGCCGGGCCCCCTTGGCGGTACGATTGGGATTGTCGGCGGTCTGATTATCGGAGATGCGGCAGTCAGCGCCAATTTGGTCAGCCCTATGACTGTGGTGGTGGTAGCTTTAAGTGCATTATCCTCGTTTGCTATACCAAATGAGGAATTTTCCGCTCCTTTCCGATTGCTAAAATACGGATTTATTCTGCTTGGCGGGCTGTTTGGAATTTTCGGACTTGTATTGGGATGGTTCCTGTTTCTGGGGCATCTTGCGGGACTTACCAGTTTCCAGATTCCGTATCTGATGCCTTATGTGGGTCAGGATGTACCGGAGTATGAGGATGAACGGGACAGTCTGCTTCGGGCGCCATTTCGCATGATGAGAAGGAGACCGATTTTCACAAAACGCAGTCAGAGAGTTCGTTTGAAAGAAAAGGAGAAGGGTAAATAAAATGTTTGCAGATAATCAAAGAATTTCACACCGGCAATTGAAACGGCAGATGTTGCTTTCCTTCGGCGGGGTGTTGATACTGCTGATGTCCGGAGAGATGGCAGGCGGCGGAAGAGCCGGTATCCTGGGTGCATTCCTGGGATACGGTGCACTGCTGATTTACTTTTTCTTTCTGGTGAGAAATGCATCGGCCTTTCAACATCTTTCGGTTATTTTTGGTGGGATCGTAAAATGGCTTGTATACCTGGTTTATGGAAGTTTTCTGGTGTTGACCGGGGGATTTTTACTTGAGCGGATCGGTCATATCAGTAATTTGTATCTTTTGCCGGATGTCAGCGGAGAGCTTTTGAAATTTCTGATTCTGGCTGTGGCGCTTCTTGGGATGGGAGGCGATATCCAGAAGCGGGGCAGAATGGGAGAAGCAGCATTTCCATGGGTATTTTGGGGATTTATACTGCTTCTGATCCTGGCGGCAGTTCATATGCGGGTACCGGATGGGGGACAGATGCCGGAATTGGAGGGAGGTTCTCTGATGTTGTGGGGATATCGATATTTTGCGGTAGGATGCACGGTGGGGCTTTTTCCGCTGGCTTGTGCGCGGACAGAAGGGCGTGGCAGCCAGATGTGGGAGTTGGGTAAATCATGGCTGATCCTGACTTTGATGGTTGCAGCCGCAGCCCTGATTTTGCTGGGAACTTACGGATATTCAGGAGTGAATACCATAGAGCTTCCTGTGCTTAGTCTGATGGCGGGGACCACTCTGCCCGGCGGATTTCTGGACCGGTTTGATATCATCTGGATGGCAATTTTGTTATTTTCTCTGATCTTTTCTCTGGGAAGTTTATTGTTCTACAGTGTACGCCTGGCAGTGTCCGGAAGTATGACGGAACCAGAGAAGGAGAAGAAAATGTCTTGTGGAGTTCTGATTGCGTCAGCACTTCTGATGTGGATCATATCTGCGGTCAGATATGGAAACAGCGTAGGAATTGAGACGGTTTATATGCGGCTGCTGGAGTGCTTTTATGCGCCGCTGTTTGTAATAATCACACCCCTGGCGGGATGGGGATATAGGAGGATGCGTCATGAAAATCAGGAAAAGTATAAGAAGAATCATTAGCCTTACCGCTTTCGCACTTTTCTTTGGCGGCTGCGGGGGGATTGAGCCGGAAAAAAGGGATTATCCGCTTTCGTTGGCCTGGGATTATCAGGAGGGGAGCTATACGCTCATTTACGGAATGGCAGAACTTTCGGAGATGACTGAACAGCAGAAAGGAGATGAAAATACTCCGCCTGGTCTGATGGTTCAGGGGGCTTCTCTGGATGAGCTGCGGGCAGAATATGTGAAAAGTCAGCAATATTATCTGGATCTTGGACATGTTCAGGCTGTGATCTTCAGTCAGAGACTTCTGGAACAGCCGGATGCTTATGGGATCGTTGTGGAGGGGATGCAAAAGAATCCGATATTAGGAAAGAATGCATATGTATTTGCTGTGGATGCGCCGGAAGAGGTGATGAAGCTGGGCGGACAAAAGGAGGATACGATAGGAGAATATCTGACCGGAATCTATGAAAATCATATGCAGACACAAAAGGATGGAGTTACCCTGGAGGAACTTTATTATGATTGGAATAATGAGGGAAAAATAACCAGTCTTCCGAGACTGATTGCGGAGAAAGGGCAGGTGGTCTTGTGCGAAGAGGTATAATTGCGTGGGGGGGAGCATTGGTTTTGGGATTAGGCGCTGCCCTGTGGTCCGGTCACGTGGAAGGGCGTGCAGCCGCCATCCAGCGGGAAATTGCAGGACAAGTGGTCCGGTTTCATGTACTTGCCGACAGTGACAGGATCAAAGATCAGGAAATCAAACTCTTTGTAAAAGAGCGGCTGTTGGAAAAGATAGAGATTCTGTTGGAAGAGGCAGATTCTCTGGAGTGCACCAAAGAAATTTTGAAACAGAATACGGAGTATCTGCAAAAGGAGGCAAAATGTTGTCTGGCGGAGGCGGGGAGTAGCGATGATGTGACAGTAAGTTATGAGACAGACTACTTTCCGGTGAAATCATACGGGGATTATACGTTTCCGGCCGGGGAGTATGAGGCACTCCGCGTGAAAATCGGCAGGGCACAGGGGCAGAACTGGTGGTGCATGTTGTATCCGTCTCTTTGCTTTGAGGATGCACTGCATCCCGTTCTGGAGGAGAAAGAAAACAATCTGAAACATGTGCTTAGTGATGAAGCTTATGATGAAATCTGGAAAAAAGAAAAGATACATTTTACATTTCGGTGGTTTTGACTTGAAATTCCCGGGTTTACAGGGTATCATAGTTAGCAGGTATGTAAAACATAGCGAAAAGTCGGTTGTTCTGTGAGTAGACGGCTATGTTACAAGGAGAACAGAATATGAATTTTGATAAATATGCACCAATCGGAGTGTTTGATTCCGGTGTCGGCGGGCTTACGGTGGTGCGGGAGATTATGCGGAATCTGCCGAATGAGCGGATTGTATATTTTGGTGATACTGCACGTGTTCCTTATGGAACAAAATCCAGAGATACGGTTCTTCGATATTCCCGGCAGATTGTACGTTTTTTGCAGACAAAACAGGTAAAGGCGATTGTAATCGCCTGTAATACGGCCAGTGCCCTTGCTTTAGATGCGATTGAACAGGAGATTGATATCCCCATTATTGGTGTGGTAAAGCCGGGAGCACGTATGGCTGTAAAGGCCACGAAGAATAAGCGTATTGGTGTAATTGCCACAGAAAGTACCATTCAAAGTAATTTATATCCCGCATTGATTCAGGAAGCGGATCCGGAGATTATGGTATTGGGGAAATCTTGTCCGTTGTTTGTTTCCCTCGTAGAAGAGGGATGGATCAAGGATCCGATTACATATGAAGTTGCCAGGCGGTATCTGAAAGAGTTGCTGGACAAAGATATTGATACCCTGATTATGGGCTGTACCCATTATCCGCTTCTGCGTTCCCTGCTGAGGGATGTTGTAGGAGAGAAAGTAACGCTGATCAATCCGGCGTACGAAACATCTCAGGCATTAAAACGTCTGTTGGCGGAGCTGGAATTAGAGAATCCGGATGATTATTGGAGTAAACAGGAATCCAACGATGAGAAATACAGATTTTACAGCAGCGACGCGGTGGAACGATTTAATACATTTGCAAATTCCGTGCTGCCTTATGAGATTCGTTCCACTTCATTGGTACAGATCGAGAACTATTAGCGTGTGCCTGACGGCAGGTACACCGGATGGGAGATAAGATGACAAAAGATGTAATGATAAGTATTTCCGGACTGCAGTATATAGTCGGAGCAGGAGAAGAGGAACCTGTTCCGGTTGAGGTCGTGATGGGAGGACAATACTATAAAAAGAATGGACAGCATTATCTGATTTATGATGAAACGGTGGACGGATTTGAAGGAACCACCCACAATATCGTGAAATTTGATGAGAAGAAGATGGAAGTTCATAAGAAAGGACTGATCAATGTCCAGATGATTTTTGAGGAGAATAAAAAGAATCTGTCTTTTTATCAGACTCCTTTTGGCATGATGAATATGGGAGTGGCAGCCACCAGGATTTCAGTGAGGGAAGAAGAAGATTCCATGGATGTGGTGGTTGATTATGCATTGGATATGAATGAGTCTTATGTGGCGGACTGCACAATTGCGATGACGGTTCGGGCGAAAAAGGACGCAGAAGGATGAGGACGGACGAGGACGGACGAAAAACCGGGAGGGAGGTGTCCCTACGCGGCGGCGGTGTCCGGAATGGGAGCCGTTTCTCTTAGAACATCTACACCAGTCTGCAAATGCTCCCATTCCGGGCACCGCCGCCGCGCAGGGACACCTCCCTCCCGGTTTTTCTGGCTGTGGGCTGATTTCTATATGGAGACAGACGATTTCAAGGTTGACGGAAGGCAGAAATCTGGGAATGTCAGCAGAACAGGCAATGACCGCTTTGGGAGTATCAGAATCTGAGAGAGGTATTCTCTCAAAGAGAATCTAATAGATAATAAAAGAAAGCCGGTAAAAGCAGTGATTTGCTTTTGCTGGCTTTCCTGTGTGTACTATAGTAAAAATCTTCCTTATGCTTCGCCGCGTGCTTTGCTCATCATGCGTTTCCAGAAACCTTGTTTCTTCTTAGGGGCTTCCAGAGAACCGCGCAGACCTTTTACACCGGTGATGTAGATACCGCTTACCGTGGCTTTTACTTCCTTCTTCACCGGAATTAAATCATAGACACGTTCATCTGCTACCAGAGTCATGATCCTCGGTCCGATCTTTGCTTTTACGATGGGCAGTTTTGCACGCCGCATCATCTTTGGAGTCTGGTCAATGACCATCTGGGGGAGACCGGATTCTTTTAGTTTCATGCGCTTTTTATCTATGATCAACATGGAGACTGTTTGCTTTGCTGCTTCAATCTGCTCCTGCTGAGATTCCTGCTTCTTCTGCATTCTCCTTCCAAGAAAATAGAGAATAGCTACGATAGCGACCAGCACTATCAAAATAATTAATAAAACCTGCCACACTTTCATACCTGTACCTCCTGATAGTTACAATGAAAGTCCCGGACAGCGGCCATGAGGAGCGCATGCTCGCATGCGGCGAGTCATGGATATTGGACGGGCAAGCCAGTATGAATAAGTAGGGAGACAACCCGGATTACGAATACTGGCGGCGATTGCGGGAGCACAAAGTGCGGAGCAATCGACTTTCATATTACGTAGTAATTCTATCATTGTTTGATTTAAAAGGCAAATACATTTTCAAAAAAAGTCGGGAAATGCGGTGTCAAAAAGGAAAGACTGTGTTATTATAGAAATAACTGTGCAGACACGAAAGTTTTCAGAGGAAGGCTGTCGGATTTTCGTTGATACACAAAGAAGAGTGTCAGGTAAGGAGACAAAGTATGAGTGATCATAAAAGGCAGGCTAGCCGGGAAGAGGAGGCACGCCGCCGAAGGAGGGCACAGCGCCTGAGAGAAGAGCGGAGAAGAAAGAAAAGAAGAATTGCAATTATGATACGTATCGGCTGTGTTGCAGTATTTGTCCTGTTTATTATCGGAGTTATTTTCGGTGCCAGGAGCTGCAGCAGGCGCAGGGAGGAGAAGGAGGCACGGGAGAAAGCCCGGCAGGAAGCGTTGGCAAGAAAAGAGGAAGAGAAAAGGCAGCAGAACCAGAACGTCCTTGCGCAGGCAGAAGCATTGGCGGTTCAGTATGATTATGACGGTGCGATTGCATTGTTAAAAAATGTGGAAGGTTACGAGGAAGATACAAGTTTAACGGCTAAAATCACGGCGTATGAAAAAGATAAATCTGCGTTGGTGGAATGGGATGTGAATCAGGTGGAACATATTTTTTTCAGACATCTGATTGTGGATCAGGAACGGGCCGGGGCTTCTGAGGACCCGGCAGTACAGGCTGCAAATCAAAACACCATGACCGTGGAAGCTTTTTTGCAGACCTTGGAGCAGATGTATGAAGAGGGATATATTCTGGTCAGTATCCGGGATCTGGTAACAGAGGAGAGAGACGAGGAAGGGAATGTAGCTTACAAAAAGGCAGAACTTAAGTTACCTTCCGGGAAAAAGCCGTTTGTTTTGTCTCAGGAAGATGTGAGTTATCCGTTTGCACTGACGGCGGCAGGCTATGGAGCAAGAATCGTGGCCGGCGAGGATGGAAAACCGGCGGTGGAATACAGACAGGCGGATGGAAGCGTTGTGATTGGTGATTATGATGTGGTTCCATGTCTGGATACATTTATCGAGGAACATCCGGAATTTTCCTATCGGGGTGCCAGGGGCATTTTGGGAGTATCCGGATATAATGGCGTTCTGGGGTACCGCACAGACGAGGTGTTGGGAAAAAGTGCGGAAGCTGGAAATCCCTATGCAGATTACGGCGTTTATGATACGGCGGCCGAGACAGATGCCTGTAAGACAGTGGTTCAGTTATTGAAAGAGGAAGGTTGGGAATTTGCAAGTAATGGTTACGGCGGTCTGAGTTATGCCAGTACCCTTGACCGTGTACAGGCGGATGCGCAGAAGTGGAGTGAACGGGTCGGAAGCCTGATCGGAGGAACAGACCTTTTGTTTTATCCGGAAGGAACAGATATCGGGAGCTGGACAGATTATGATTCGGAAAATCAAAAATTCATGTATCTGAAATCCATGGGCTTTTCCTTTTTCTTTAATCGGGATGACGAGAATACGTTCTGGGTACAGGTTCGTCCGTCCTATGTGAGGCAGGCCAGGAGAAAATTGTAGGAAGAGACTTTCTTTCTGCGGGAAAATGTGATACGATAACTAAACGGAGATGTCTGCCGATGCGGACATCACCATACAGGAAAGTCTGTTTGAAAATTCATTTGTGAAAAATGATTTCAGGAAAGGGTAAAAGATGAAGAGAAAAATAATTGTGCTGATGCTTTGCCTCAGCGTGGGAACATTGGCATTTACAAGTTGCGGTAAAAAAGATAAAAGTGACAGCAGTTCTGTAAGTACTTCAGAAGACAGCAGTTCGGCATCTGGCGATGATTCTTCGTCCGAAAGTTCTTCGATTCCGGAGGATGACGGAATTCCGATTGAAGATGAAGAAGATGTTTTAGCATGTCTGGAGCTTGGACAGTATCGGGGGTTGGAAGTGGAAAAGACTGTGACGACTGTGACTGATCAGGAGGTGGAGGATGTCATTACCTCCAACTATAGTAATACAACGGTAACAGATGAACCTTGTCAGGAAGGAGACACCGTATATATCTCCTACGAGGGAAAAATGAATGGAGAAGCGTTTGAAGGAGGCAGTACAGAGGGGACTTCGATTACACTGGGAGCCAGCGGGTATATTGATGGTTTTGATGATGGCGTGATTGGAATGAAAACCGGAGAAACAAAGGATCTGAATCTGACCTTCCCGGATCCGTATCCGAACAATGAAGAGTTTTCCGGAAAACCGGTGGTATTTACAGTTACCGTATATAATATTTCCCGCCCATACACAGAGCTGACGGAAGAGTGGGTAAAGAAGTACTCGGATTCTTCCAGCATTGAGGAGTACCGTGCAGCGATCCGGAAAAATCTGGAAGATCAGGCAGCGGCCTCCGATGAATCTGCACTGAAGAGCAACGCCTGGTCTCAGATTATGGAGAGCACTACGATTAAGATGTATCAGCAGTCGGAAATCGATGCAGCGAAAAAAGATATGGAAGATTATATGACCCAGTATGCTCAGATGATGGGAACCGATCTGGCAGGATATATTGAGCAGATGGGTATGAGTGAAGAAGAATATGAGGCTAATCTGCTGGTGACGGCAAAGGCAACGGCAAAGGGAAATATGATTATCAAAGCCATTGCCCAGACCGAAGGGTTCACGAAAGATGATTCTGAGTACAAGGAAATTCTGGCAAAGACAGCAGAGGATTTTGGAATGGCAGAAGATGCGTTGGTGGAAGAATATGGACAGGATCAGGTGGAGCGCTTTATTGACAGTGAACGTGTTATGAATGTAATTCTGGATTCTGCAACCATTAAAGAAGTACCGGCAGAGACAAAGGATAGTGCATCTGCGGAATAAGAATAAAATAATACAAGTGAATAAGTAATTTAGGAACTGTAGAAAAATAGTCTGTGCAGATTGCGCAGGATATTTCTTCGAGGGTGCAAGTCAAGATGCATGAGTTATTTTCTTACAGTTCTTTGTAAAAAGCGTGTTTGGAAAATGGCGGAAACCTGATTTTAAACACGCTTAACTTAAAGTTGAAAGAAACAGGTATGAGACATGGAGAAAATTAAGGAAAGTTTAGACAGTATTTTCTCAGAGCATATTAAAAAAGTGGTGTTCAGTAATCAAAAAGATAAGGGATATTCCTATCGGAAGATTACCGTTGAGGAAAAGAAGGAGGGCTATCAGGCAGAGAAACTGACGGAGAAACAGGCATTTCATCAGGCAATATCGGAGAAAGAGCTGAGAACCTATTGTGAAAGCTGTCTGAAAGATGGATTCGGTCAGATGAATGCATGGAGTGAGCATATGGAATACAGTATCAGGATTTCCAAAAAAGGAAAGGTGCTGTTTCAGCAACGGAGACAAACAGTGCCTGTGAAGATCAGTGTTGCTCACAACCGGAAGAAAAAGTATCTTCTGGAAGAGGGAACCATAATTCCGCCGTTGGTGGATATGGGAATTTTCACAAAAGAAGGAAAAATTGTGCGGACCATGTACGATAAGTTCCGTCAGATTAATAAGTTTGTGGAATTTATTGATGAGGCAGTGGAGAAATCCGGTCTGCAGAAATTACATATTATTGACTTTGGCTGTGGAAAGTCGTATCTGACTTTTGTCGTTTACTACTATCTGGTTTTCGTGAAGAAAATTCAGGTGGAGATGGTTGGCCTGGATTTAAAAGCTGACGTGATTGCCAGATGCAATGAGACTGCCGGGAAATACGGTTATGACCATCTGGTATTTGCTGTAGGTGATATCAATGGTTATGAGAGTAACATGCCGGTTGATATGGTAATATCTCTCCATGCCTGTGATACGGCGACGGATTATGCGCTTTTCAATGCTATCCGGTGGAATGCAAAGATGATTATCTCAGTTCCGTGCTGTCAACATGAATTATGCGGGCAGATGGACAGTCAGGAGATTGCAATTCTTCAAAGATATGGGATTGTTAAGGAGAGGACGGCAGCATTGATGACCGATGCGATCCGGGGGAATCTGTTGGAAGCCTGCGGTTATAAGACACAATTGTTAGAATTTGTAGATTTGACACATACACCGAAAAATATTCTGATTCGGGCGGTAAAGTCCAATATCAGGAAGGAGCATAAAGCGCTGATGTTGGAGGAAGTGCACAGGCTTTGTCAATGCTTCCGGCTTGAGCCTACGCTTTTGCGCCTGTTGGAGGAAGAGGAATATCTGGCAGATGAAAAATGCAAATAATAAAAGTACGCTGAAGGAAAATGTTACCCATGGTACGGTCAGTTTTCCATTGGCGACGTATTCACTTGACGGTGAAGAATCCTATGGGGTAAAACCGCACTGGCATGGGGAATTTGAGATTTTATACCTGGAACAAGGGAATATGCAGCTGAAGCTGAATATGACGGAGCAATCCGTGAAGGGACCTGCGATGGTATTTGTGGAGCCCGGGGTTATTCATTCTTTTTGGATGGAAGCGTATCCAAGAGAAAGTGCATTAGTCTTTGATTTGAAGATGCTGAGCTTTGAGTATTTTGACAGTATTCAGCATCAGATGTTTCGGCCTATGTTGGAGGGGAGGCTTCATGTAGCCAATGTGATCACACCAGAAAGCGGGGCATGGGAGGAAGCCCTGGGAGGATACCGGAAAATACAGGAAATTTTAGCGCAGATGGGCACGGAGCAGATCAAGTCCAGGCGGAATCGTATCGCAGATAAGCTGCGGATAAAGGGATATTTGTATCAGATATTTGCAGCTTTGGAAGAACAAGGATGTTTTCAGGAAGAAGCGTATCAGGGAAAAGAAGATCCGTATCCGTTAGAGACAATGAAGAAGGTTCTTCATGAAATACATACGAATTATGCCAGAAAGTTGTCTCTGGATCAGATGGCTTCTATGGTAGGTATGAATCCGCAGTATTTCTGTCGTTTTTTTAAACGGTTGACGGGAAAGACGTTTACCATTTATCTGAATGAGATCCGGATTGACCGGGCAGCAGAGCTTCTGGTGAATACAGAAGATAAAATTATACAAGTTGCCGGGGAATGCGGATTTGAGAATGTAGGGTATTTTATCAGACGTTTTAAGGAGATGAAGGGAAGTACACCTTCAAAGTACCGGGAAACGGCGGGGAATTCATTTGAAATTGCAGATTAGAAATTGTTGTATAGCGGCAGTGAAGGGGGAGATATCGATATGGCAGATGGATTTTTGTCACCGGAAGGGGAATTTTTTGAAAAAACAGAGACCTATCATGCGGAGACGGCCAGAAGAATCCTGGGTGGAGATCAGGAGAATTCGGAACCGGTCAGTGAACTGATTCGGAGAGGGTATTTGGCAATGATTGAATTCCGTGCACCCGACAGCAGGGTCAGTCTGCAGCCTGACCTGGATTATGTGCTTGGAAAACGGGATGGTGTATTGACAGAGATACAGATTGCCTGGCTGAAGGAGCATCTGGAGGAATTGAGCAGACATCAACAGTATACCGTCAATATGGACACTACAGGGATTTTTAAAGATTTGCAGTTGGGCAGGGTAAAGATATATCCGGCATGTAAGGAGTGTGAGGAGTTGGCGGCACGCATGGCGTGGTGTGAAGGACGAAGGGAAGAGGAACCAAAACCGTGCATGAGGTGTGAAAATGGGGAGGGACGGAGGGAGGGACGGAAAAGCGGGCGGTCTGAGGGCTGACCTGCAGCAGTTTGCTTGCTTCTGCGCTTCTCCTCAGCTAACTTGCGTTCGTACTAAGCTCATCGCCAAAGGGCTCTTCGCTAAGTGCTCACAGCAAGTGGATCTTCGGACGCGCTTCGAAGTCAGCGCAAACTGCTGCAGGTCAGCCCTCAGACCGCCCGCTTTTCCTGACTTCTGCGGTTCGGCGTTTTTGTGTTTGGGTTCAGACATGTTGGAGTACTGGAGGAAAGGCGGATTTTGTGGGGGCTGGGGCTCGTCTGTTTGGCGAATATTGTTTTGTAATTGTGCTTGGCGTGATAAAAGTGTGCTTTCCTGTAGTTTTTTGAAACTGCGGGGAAGCATGCTTTTTTTATGTACGAGGTTCAGAGGGGAAAGTGTTCTGCTGAAGAGGATCGTAGATTATATTAGTGAAGTGGTTGTGTCTGTGGCGTTTTGGAACGGGGATATTTTGTCATTTGTGTATAAGGTGGGTGATAAAACAATATATATTTATTGTAATACGATAAAAAATAATTGACATACAATGATTTTGCGGTTATAATAGCATATAAAGTCAGATATAGAAAAAATTTCCTGTGGATAAAGGAGGGAGTTGTTATGAAGCAGGTGGAAATGTCCCGGTATTTAAAGTTTATTACAATTGGGGTGGGAGTGTTGTTCCTGGTGTTTGTGATATGGTTTCTGCCTTCAGTGATGCGTGATTTGGTATATGAGGCGGCGGGGCCTGGGATTTACAGGGGGGCTTGTATTTTTGTGTGGGTGACAGCGATCCCGTGTTTGATGTGTTTATGGAGATTCTGGGGAATTTGTGTAAGGATTGGCAGGGATCAGTCGTTTTCCAGAGAAAATGCAGTAGATTTGAAGAAGATGAGTCATTATATGTTGGTGGATTGTATGCTGTATACGGTGCTGCTGGCAGGTATCTGTGTTGAAAAGTGGTATGAATATCACGTAGGGCTGATTTTTGGAGTTTTATTGATATTGTTTCTCTGCATGGCATTTGTGATTATTTGTGCAGCGCTTTCGCATCTGGTATATAAGGCAAGTGAGATGCAGGATGACCAGGACCTGACGATTTGAGGAGGATGGATATGGCGATTGTTGTGAATGTGGATGTGATGCTGGCAAAGCGTAAGATGAGTGTCACAGAATTGTCGGAGCGGGTAGGGATCACTATGGCAAATATCTCCATTCTGAAAAACGGGAAAGCGAAAGCAATCAAGATGAGTACGTTGAATCAGATTTGCAAGGCACTTCAATGTCAGCCGGGAGATATTCTGGAGTACGTGGAAGATGAGACAGAAGAAGTGTGAGAACGTATAAAGAAAGGAGCAGTAGGAATATGGAAGAACATGGTATAGTTAACGGTCAGAGCGGCTTACCCGGTGGAAATGCTCCCGTTTTTGGGGAAGGGATACAGGAAAAGAAGAAAGTTCCGGTGGTAATTGACAGAAAGGATAAATTATTTGCATGGATTTATCTGGCAGTCGGGTATGGATTTATTTATACATTTTCAAGCGTGGAGTTTCAGCGGAATTTTGCAATCTTTATTGTTGCATATACGATGGTTGTTATGGCGTATCTGTTTTCGAAAGGAAAGAAACCTGCGGCAGAGAGTTATTTTTGGCTGGCAATTCTCTGGGGTATGGGGATTCCCTTTGCATGGTGGAGCGTGATGCCTTTTTTACAGATTCCGGCGGTGATTTTTGTGGCAGCATACTGGACGTTGACGGCAGCGGGTGGGTTGATTGAAAATCAAAGGACATCACAATGGGTGATTTGTGACAGCTGGAATGCAGTCTGTATTGTACCGTTTTATAATTTTATGTGTCATATCTGTGCAATTGCCAAAGGGGAAGAAAATGAAACCGGGCAGCAGGCAGGCGCCTGGAATCGGATACTTACAATCGGACTTGGACTTTGTATTGCGATTCCGATTCTTGTGATAGCGCTGCCTTTGCTGGCCAGTGCGGATGAGGCTTTCGGTCAGTTATTGATGGGAGGCGGGGCGTATATCGAACGGTATTTTGGCGCGACGCTGGTTCGCTTTCTGTTTTCTGTTCCAGTGACATTTTATCTTTTTGGATTGATCTATGGGGGAATACAGAAACGTCACACAGACCGGATTATAAAAGAGGATGTGCGGGATGCGGGAAATGCAGTGAAGGTGGTTCCGGACATCGCAATTCAGACTGCGATTTTGGTGGTCTGCCTGGTTTATCTGTTGTTTATCGGTTTGCAGGCAAAGTATCTGTTTTCTGCATTTGCAGGGATTCGGCCGGAAGGATTCACCTATGCCGAATATGCCCGTCGGGGGTTCTTTGAACTTTGTGATATTGCAGTGTTGAACTTGGTGGTTCTGGTGGGCGCCAATTGTTTTTCGAAGACAAGGAGGAGTGAAAATGTCTGGCTGAGGCGTGGAAATGTTCTTCTGGCAGTCCTGACTCTTCTTTTGATTGCAACGGCCATGAGTAAGATGGTACTGTATATCTGTGCCTATGGTTTGACAGAAAAGCGGGTGATAACCATGGTATTTATGATCTGGTTACTGGTGGTATTTCTGATGATGATCATCTGGCAGTATCGAAAGCTTCCGATTGTGCGGATTGCTGTTATGACAGGAGCAGTACTGTTCTGTCTGCTTTGCGTGATTCCGGTATGCGACTGTATAGGGGCATTTAACAGATATTTTCAGTATATATAGTCTGATGCGGCAAAAATTAAGATTTCGTATCTGGTGAAAGCATAGAACGTGAAGGCAGAGATGTGTGCTGTCTTCACGTTCTATGCTTTCTCTTTTGCCGATGCTGTTTTTGGATTTTTATTTTACTGCTTCCTGGGCATATTCCGTTGTTACCAGTTCCTCATAAGGCGCCCGGCTGGAAAGTTCTCCGGCACTGTCCAGAATGTCCTGAAGAAGTTCGAAGCTGTCCTTTTCATAGATCAGATCGCCTTTCCAGGTATCTTGCTCATAGTAACGGGTAACAATGGTTGTAAGGGTGTCAAGATCGGTTTCTTTGAATTGCGGGGCGATTACTTCAGCGATTTCTTCCGGGGTATGCGTCTGAACATAGTCCATACCTTTTTGCAGTGCGTTGGTAAATGCCTGGATAATTTCCGGGTTTTCCTTCATATAGCTGGTTTGAGCGCAGTAAGAAGTGTAGGGAACATAGCCGGAATCTTTTCCGAGAGAAGCCACTACATAGCCGTCTCCTTCTTTTTCAAGAGCAGTGGCCGAAGGCTCAAATTCCACGGTATAATCTGCGGTTCCTCCCGAGAATGCAGCGGCGGTGGAACCAAAGTCGACACTTTGGTTGATGGTCAGATCTTCTGCAGGATCAAGTCCGTTCTGTTTGAGAACATATTCAAATACCATCTCCGGCATTCCACCTGTCACACTCGTAACAATGTAAATAATCGTCCGATAACTGTCTGGCAGTTATTTCTGCAGGTAAATCCGGCAGAAAGTCTTGAATCAGTGCTGTGATTTCTTCCTTTGATTTCATAATGTTGTAAGGCTTCAATGGATTTTCAGTAGCTTCCAGAATCCCCAGTTCTTTCATCAATTCGATATATGGCAGGATGCTCTGCTTTGTCTTCTTAAATCCAAGATCAGTGATATGCTCTGACAAGTATTTTGCTGAAGTATATCCACGTTCATCTTCTGTGATCAGTTTCATCACAACAGCGATAATGGTATTCTCCCGGTGATTCATATCATCGGCAGGGCTGTAGTTAATCAGGTTGGATAATCCATATTTTAATATAATTTCCGGCATACTGTTCTCGTCCACATCAATGCGGTCAATCAACAGTTCGATATCTCTTCGGTCAAGATTTCCGCCTGCGATGATCTTATCTACCACATCCAGAGCATTTTTTAACTTATCCTTCACGTCCGGTGTTTCAATAGCTGTTTCATCCAGTTCTTTCAGCTGCATTTCCAGACCATGGATCTGAGCCATCAAATCCTTCTGCATCGAATCATAAGTCTCATTAATCAGTTCCTCATTCCCGGCAGCGACTGCCAGATCTTTTACTTTCTGCGTAAGAAGCACTTTCAATTGATTTTTGCGTTCACTGATTGCTGTATGAAGTTCCTGGCGCTTTTCTTCTATAGATTTCTTTTCTGCTTCAAAATCCTTTAAATCATAGGTGGCAATTACTTCACATAGCGCATTCCGACACATCTTGATATAGGTCAAAACATCCTCCATCAGATCTTCTTCTTCAATCAGATGAGCCTTGGAGCAGTAGCTTTTCCCTTTAGTATTATAAGTAGTGCAAATATAATATTTCCGCTCCCTGCTTGAAGTCTTTCGCTTAATCGGTGTCAGTCGGCTGCCACAGTCCTTACAAAAGAGACAGCTTCCAAATGGGTTTGGAATTTCTGAACCTAACCACTGTCCACGACTTCCACGATAATTTGTCCGGTTGCGTTTCTCCTTTAATTCCTGTACCAGAGAAAACGTAGCTTTATCAATGATTGCCGGATGATGATTTTCAAAAATGCACTGTTCTTCCTTCGGTACACGCTTGTCCTTGCCATGAACGGTATTCCTTGCCCGTTTCCTTAGGCGAAATGTGCCAATATAAAAATCATTGTCCAGAAGATCCTTCACCATGCTGTCCGTCCATTTTGTTGCAATGCTCCTTTTGGTCATGCGTCCTTCTTCCAGTTTACGTTCATGGCGAACCATAGATGGAGTAGGAATTCCCTGATCGGTAAGGTGGTTTGCAATTTTTCGATAACCAGAACCGGAGATATAAAGTTCATAAATCAGTTTAATGTTTTCCGCTTCTTTCGGAACGATTTCCAGAATCGCTTTATCCTTTTCGTTCCGGCGATAGCCAAAGGGAGGCTGTGTCATCAAAGTACCTTCTTTTTGTCTGGCTCCGATGGCACGTTTAATCTTTTTGCTAGTATCCTTTACATAACGCTCATTGAACCATGTCTTAATGCCAATCGTATCGTCACTGGAGTCCATGGAATCATAATTATCATCAATGACAATCAAATGCTTTCCACGTTCCTGAAACTCATCCAGAAGCAAAAGAACCTTTGCATTATGCCTTCCAAGACGGGAAAAATCTTTGACATAAACGGTATCAATATCTTTATCCAAATCAGCCATCATCTGCTGGAACCCCGGACGGTCAAAGATATAACCGGAAATACCATCGTCTTCGTACCAGCGGTCAATGATTGCACCATGATCAGCTGCGTATTGATTAATGATTAACTTTTGATTTTCGATGGAGACATAGTTTTTATGATCATCGTCCCTTGAGAGACGTACATATCCTGCATTCATAATTTCCCCTTTCTGGTTAATTGAAAATATTATATATGAATAATGTAATTATATAATATATTAGATTTCATCAACTGTGAACAGAAAGATTATGATATGAGGGTGTTTTCTTTCCAATGGTTTCGAACTAAAGCTTTTATTCCTATATGAATGTCCTGATCCTGTTTTCCATCAAGGTATGTGACAACCCGGAAGCCAATTCTTTCAAAACGGTCTTTTGCTGCTTTATATTCTTCCTGTGTGGAAAAATCATTTCGCCAAAGATAATAGGTTGGTTTCTTCATGGTTATCACATCCTTTCTGTTCAGAATTTTGGTTCTTTTCAATCTATGCGGTATCAACTTGTCTGATGCTTGTCCGTTTTCTTTCAGGTGGCTTTTAGCCACGGGAATTCCACCCCTCTGAGGTTCTCTCCAAGCTGCACTCATTGCCGGGGACGCTATTAACGCAAGGACTGTGACTATGCAGGAGTATCATTATCTGTTACCCGAAAGAAAGAGTATTTAATTTTCAAGGTACATATCCAGGGAAAGAGTTGTCTTTATTTGAAGACAATTCCGCCCTTCGACAGTGGCATCATAGCACAACTTTTTTTAAAAACAGCATTTCTTGCAGTGGTGGCAATTCTTCCTATATTCCATAAGAAAAAATTGCAAATCTGCAATTATACCAATTGACGCCGATACCGGTAGAGACTACAATTACATTAGGGAGTTGATAACGATGGCGGAATTACCGGGAAATGTACATGAGAAAATTGGCGATTTACGAATTGAAAAAGGCTTAACTAAAAAACAGGTAAGCGAAGACCTGGGGATACCAGCATCTCAGCTTACCAGAATAGAGAACGAAGATATTAAAAGTATTGGTCATGAACTTGTAATAAAATTTGCTGATTATTTTGGAGTATCTACTGATTATTTGCTTGGGAAAACCAGTATCAGAGCAAAGAAAAATGTAAAACTAGATGATCTGGGGTTATCTCAAAAAGCTCTGGTTACATTAATGTCTGGAAAAGTAAATATGCAGCTGTTCAGTCGGATCATTGAGCATAAATACTTTATTCCCCTCATGGATTATGCCGAAGCCTACTTTGAGAAAGCGCACATGAGGAAGGATTTCTGACAAGAAACAGCGTGATTGATTTGGCTACAGCTGATATTTCGGAGTATATGAAAGCCAATCCTTTACAGGCAAAGGAAGGAAAAAAGATATTCGACAATTGAATGCACAAAAAGTCACTGGTACAGAGGCAGATTTGGAAAAGTTAAAATCACTTTTTCTGCGAATCATGAAAGATGTGAAAGAGGAATATGCCGGGTCGTCTTCTGACATTTCCTGCGAAGAAATGCGTGAACAGATTCAAAAGCTTCACGATGAAGCCATCGGTCAGAAAAAGAATCTGACAGAAGAATCCATGGCTGGAATTACAACACAAATGATTTCTTCTTTGGGATTGAGCAAAGAAAATATGCAGGCATTTCAGGACTTAATGGTTAATATACTGAAAGATAGCGGGAATAAAAACAATGGAAAATAATAATAAACAAGGATATGAAATCGAAAAGCTCTATTCGGATCAGCAGAGTCCACAAATAGCAAAAGATAATGCAATGAAATCTTTAATCAATGTGGAATATCATCCGTTTTTTCCAAGTGATATGGATGATATAACAGAATATATGCGTATTCCATTTACTGGAATTGCTGCATTGGGTGCAGGATTATCCTCATTATTACCAGCTTTTCGTACAGTTACCAAAACAGTGCAAACGAATGCTGGAGAGACATTATATCGAGCTGTTTTTAAGGATGGAGTTTCAGGGAAATTACTGAATTCAAAAGATGGAATTGGCAAATTAGGTACTATTTTAAAAGATGATGGTGGCTTTGCACAGGCAAGATGGGTAGAAGCCAATGGAAGTACAATTACAACAAGTACTGTGATGCCCTTTGACCCAACAATGCTTTTTATGACAGCGGCATTAATGAGCATTGAAAAACGACTTGGGGATATTCAGGAAACACAGCAGGAAATACTTGATTTTCTTCAAGCTAGTAAAAAGGCTGAGCAGAGAGGAAATTTAACTTTTCTTGCAGATATTCTCAATAATTATAAGTATAATTGGAATAATGCCATGTATAAGTCCAATATGCACTTAAAAGTACAGGATATCAAGCAAAAATCCGAAGAGAATATAAAATTCTACCGGGAACAAATACAAAAGACTCTCCAGAAATCCAATATTCTTCTTGGCGATCAGGATATCAAAAACAGGATAAAAAAATTAATTCCAGATTTCAGAGAATATCAGCTTTCGGTATATTTGCATGGCTTTTCTTCTTTCCTGGAAGTGATGTTGCTTGGTAATTATGATAACGGATATCTTGGAAGTATAATTCGGAAAATGGAACAATATTCTTATGAATATCGAGAACTTTATACGGAGTGCTATAACAAACTGGAGAATAATGCAAATTCTTCTGTGCAGTCGTATTTGCGAAATGGATTGGCAAATCTCAGCGAAAATGCAGGAAATGTTATTGCAAAAATACCAGTCATTAATAAATCACCAATTGATGAATTCCTGATTGCTGCCGGAAACACTTTGGAACAGCATAATTCTAAAAAAGCAGGACAAACAATAAAACGTTTAGTAAACAATAAAGATTGTTACACGCATCCATTTATCGAAAATATCAGGATGGTTGACCGACTTTATAATCAACCAACAGAGATTCTTTTTGACAAAGACAATATTTACTTGTGCCAGCTAAAATAAAAATTCTCCAGTAAAAGACTAATAGAATAGAAAGAGGTGACATTAATTTGGATTTAAAAATATATCAAACATTATGCGCAGATTCAAAAATCATCTGGACAAAGCACTGCTTAGAACGAATGCAGGAAAGAGATATCAGCAGAGCAGATGTAAAAAACGGGATTTCTACCGGTGAAATTATTGAAGAATATCCGGAGGATTATCCTAATCCAAGCTGCCTGATTTTTGGGTATACTGTTAATAATCGAATTTTGCATATCGTTGCAGGATGTGATAATATAAATATATACATCATAACGGCTTATTACCCAGATACAAAGAAGTTTGAAAATGATTTGAAAACCAGAAGAAAGGGGAAATAAATATGTGTATGTTTTGTAAAAATACGACTACTATCCAGAGCACCACAACCCACGTTGTGAACTATAAAGACTGCATCATCGTAATCAAGAATGTTCCATGCCTTGAATGTGATCAGTGTGGCGAGAAATATTACACCGATGAAGTCGCTGAAAAACTGGAAATAATCGTGAATATGGCAAAGAAGCTGATGCAGGAGATTGCTGTCATTGATTACAAGCAGGCAGCATAAATTGGTATTACACACTGGAAAAAAATGAATTATTTACAAGAGGTAAAGTGATTGAATATGAATGAAAACACAGAGAACAGTGATGATATCTTTATATCTGAATTTTTTGATTTAAATGATGAATTAGATGAATTGGATGTATTTGATGCCATTATAAACAGTGATAGTAACTTTTTTATCAATTTGTTGCGATTGAAAAATGCAAAAACTCCTGAATTTCAAAAAGCATATAACAGAATAAATGAATTCTTCCGAAAGATTATGTTATTGCTAGATAATTCAAAACAAAAAAATGATAAGTTATATAACTCTGCATTAGAGTTATTTAATTTTCATGGTATAAAAGGTATCAATCTGGGACATTCAAAAACAGGTGTTGATGCTGCATTTGGTCCTATATTGTCGTCAAAAGTAATAAATGATGCTTTTGAAATTGTCAAATCCGGTTCTACACAACCAGAAATATTTCAATTAGTGGGGCTATTTGAAACAGGAGTTGGTGCTGATCTTTTAAGTGATATGATAGCAACAATAATCCTTCCGGATATTAGAGAATATACTCAACGTATCAATAAAGAATTGTGCTTGAATTCGGAACAATATCCTGAAATATCATTTCAAGACGGAATTGCAATAAATCCGTATAAATCTTGTGAACTTCTGTATTTACCAACAGAAATTTTGCACAAAATACCTATCGCACGTTGTTGGGATGACATAGATCGTGTTATTGCAGAAAATCAAGCAATACGAGATGAGGTTAATCAGGCAATTGGAGCAGAATGGTATAAAATGCATTCTAATGAAAAAAAGGAATATTTAAAACGCTATATTTTCAAAGATGCCAAACGATGCAGGCGTTTGATTGATGGATATAGAAAAGAGGAAATTGATGAATATTCATTGATAAACGATTGGGAATATTTCATTGCTGATGCATTTAAGCAGATGAAAAAGAGTGGAGTCTTCGAATTTCTAGAACACTCTGATAAGTCCGAATTAAGTAGTTGGGATGCTTCTATAGAGATACTTAATATTTTCAAAGAGTGGGTAGAATGCAATAAAGGATGGGATGAGATATTATCATCTGCTACTAAGAAAAGAGAAAAATCTGTTCAAAAGATGCTTCAATTAAGCGGAAAGCATTTTTGCGTAAAAAATAATGTTGATATGTCTTTTGAGGCTAATGAAGGACCGGGGCCAGTAGATTTGAAAATTAGTCGAGGTAATGATAAAACAGTTATAGAAATCAAATTATCATCTAATGCTGATTATCTGCATGGATATGAAGAACAAATTGAAGATTATGCTAAAGCAGAAGGAACTGATAACCGTATATTTGTATATGTACAAGTAGGTAACCCCAAAAGAGATGAAACCATACAAAAACGTCATCAAGAGCGCTTAGATAATGGTTCAAATCCACCATTACTTTTTATGATTGATGCACAAAGGCAGACATCTGCAAGTAAAACTTGATTATTATTGAAATGAAACTCGGTCATGAACCTGCATATATTTGTAGATTTCATGACCGATATTATGTGAGTAGACAAAATTATGCATAAATAATTTGTTGAAGTCTTCTAGTACTTCATCCGGTTAGTAACAATACTTTACAGTGCTGAAAAAATTTGCTAT
>UQAW01000057.1 GCA_900539175.1 uncultured Lachnospiraceae bacterium | reverse complement strand
ATCGTACATTTTTCTATATTTTGTTCGTCTGTAGTCGCAATCACGAATCTCTAAGTCGACTCCGGAAGAGTTTCGCAATCGCCTGATTTTTTTGACTTGTTCCTCGCGTTTTGTTGCTTTCAACGAAAGTATAGTTGCTGATAAAAGAAATTTCAATAGATTTTACAAAAATGAAAGTTCTTTCAAAGTAAATGGAAAAATAAATAAAATTGTAATAATAAGGGTATGATATTTTATAAAATTCCTACAAAAAATGAAAGAATTTTCAAAAAACGGTTGACACCTTGAATTATGAATTCTATATAGATATAGTGTACGGAGAAGATGAAAAACATACACAAACGCAAGGAGGTATTTCAAATGATTATTTACCAGGCAAAAGATTATAAGGATTTGAGCAGAAAGGCTGCTAACATTATTTCTGCGCAAGTGATTATGAAACCGAATGCAGTCCTGGGACTGGCTACCGGATCTTCTCCTGTCGGAACATATCAGCAGTTGATCGAATGGTATAAGAAAGGTGATGTTGACTTTAGTAATGTAACATCTATTAATCTGGATGAATACAGGGGACTCTCGGGTGAGAATAAACAGAGCTACCGTTGCTTTATGAATACGAACTTTCTGGATCATATTAATATAAAAAAGGAGAGAACTTTTGTGCCGGATGGTATGGAGCCGGACAGCGAAAAGGCTTGCAGTGATTATAACCGGATTATCCGAAATGCGGGAGGAATTGATCTGCAGCTTCTGGGAATAGGAGCGAATGGGCATATTGGTTTTAATGAGCCGGGCGAAGCATTTGAGACGGAGACACACTGTGTAAAACTGACAGAGAAAACGATTCAGGACAATGCCAGATTTTTTGCTTCTATGGAAGAGGTGCCGAGGGAAGCATATACGATGGGAATTAAGAGCATCATGCAGGCAAAGAAAATTCTCTTAATTGCAACCGGAAAAGGTAAGGCAGAGGCACTGCACCAATCTTTCTTTGGACCAGTTACGCCGAATATGCCGGCTTCTATTCTTCAACTTCATAATGATGTAACCATCGTTGCAGATGAGGATGCGCTGACGTTGATTCGAGAAAAAGGGGTATATAACGAATTATGATTATTAAAAATGGCAAGGTTTTTGATGAGAACGGAAGATTTGTAGAAAAAGAGATATATATAAGGGATGGCAGGATCGTAGCGTGCAGAGAAGAGGTAACCGATGGGGAGGTTGTTGATGCTTCCGGATTAAAGGTGATTCCCGGTCTGGTAGATGTACACAGTCATGGGGCATTTGGACATGATTTTTCGGATGGTGACACGGAAGGGCTGCGCTGTGTGCTTCGTTATGAGAAGCGAAATGGAATTACCAGTTATTGCCCTACTTCTATGACCTTGGGTCTGGATAAACTTCTGGCCATTTTTCAAACGGCGGTAGAAGCTCAGAATACGCCGGATGGTGCCAGAATCATGGGGATTCATATGGAGGGGCCATTTCTGGATGCGGCAAAGAAAGGTGCACATGAAGCTGCTTACATTGCCTGCCCAACAGAGACAATGTGGAAATCATGTCAGAATGCAGCAAATGGACTGATTAAATTGCTCACTCTGGCCCCGAATGCGGAAGGTGCCATGGAATTTATAGACAAATATCATGATCAGGTTCACATTTCCCTGGGGCATACAGCAGCAGGATACGAGGTAGCAAAAGAGGCTTTAAAGCGGGGGGCAGCTCACATTACGCATCTGTATAATGCCATGCTTCCTATGGGGCATCGGGAACCGGGAATGATTATTGCTGCTGTCGAGGATGAGAAATGCATGGCAGAGCTGATCAGTGACGGAATTCATATTCATCCGGCAGTTGTGCGTAACACATTTCGGATGTTTGGGAGAGATCGTGTGATATTGATCAGTGATTCGATGATGGCAACGGGGATGGAGAACGGAACGTATCAGCTGGGAGGACAAAAAGTTACCATGAAGGACCGCAGAGCCACTCTCGATGATGGGACAATTGCAGGTTCTGCCACAAATTTGTTTGAATGTATGCGGCAGGCTATAGCGTTCGGTGTTCCTGAAGAGGATGCATTGCTCGCTGCAACCAGAAATCCGGCCCGCAGCATTGGGGCAGATGACTGTGTAGGTGTGCTTGCACCAGGACGTTATGCAGACATTTTACTGGTCGATGAGAATTATCAGATTGTAAAAATAATAGGATAACAGACGAAAGTGTGAAGGCTATGGAGACAGTGGCTTCACACTTTTGCTTTATCAGAAATTATTTATTTGGATAAAAAGAAAACGGAAATTTTAATTGTACAGCATAGAGATTCTTGTGTAAACAATACAGCCGTGATATACTATGTTCAATTAGAGTGTGCATGAATGAGCTTATAGATTCATAAGTGAGAAGGATGATGATGATAAAAGAGAAAAAACAAGTGATTGATTATTGCCTGACCTATCAGAATGTCTATGAGGATTATCCGTTCTCTGATCCTGACTGGTGCGTCATTCGCCATAAAGAAAATCAAAAAGTGTTCGCATGGATATTTGAAAAAGACGGATATATCTGGATTAATGTAAAATGTGATCCGCAATGGCGGGAATTCTGGCGTAATACGTTTAAATCTGTCATTCCTGCGTATCATTTGAATAAGACACATTGGAATTCCGTTATTTTGGATGGAACGATTCCGGATAAGGATATTGAAAGAATGATAGGCGAGAGTTATGATTTGACAGGTAAAAAGATAAAAAAGAGCTGAGCATCTGGAACATGGGAGACTGGATATGAATACAACAAATATATTGAAAAACAAATATTATCTTTACATGACAGAGTTTTTTGCAGGAATGTCTGTTATGGCAGTGGAACTTGGGGCGAGCCGCCTGCTGGCGCCTTATTTTAGTTCTTCACAGATCGTATGGACAATTATCATCGGAACCATTATGATTGCCATGGCACTGGGAAATATCTGGGGCGGGAGAAGTGCAGATAGAAATCCGAATCCGGACAAGTTATATCTGCGTCTGCTCATTGCAGCAATCTGGATTGCAGCTATACCGCTGGCAGGCAAATATATTATACTCGGAATTTCCGGAATTCTGATTCTTACGGTAAGCAATCATTTTCTGATATTGGCTGCCTTTATCGCCTGTATGGTAATTTTTGTATTTCCCCTGTTTTTACTTGGAACTGTCACACCGTCTCTGGTAAAGTACACGGTGGACAGTCTGGATGACAGCGGTAAGACGGTTGGGACCTTAGGTGCTTTTAATACCATCGGAAGTATTCTTGGAACCTTTCTTCCTACATTTGTAACCATACCGGCAGTGGGAACTTCGGTTACGTTTTTGATTTTTTCAGGAATTCTGCTGATTCTAAGCCTGATTTATTTTATCAGCAAAAAGGCCAGAAAAGGTATCTGTGCGGCTGCGGTTTTACTTTTTTGCATATGCAGTTTTTTGGGATTTTCGAATAGCTTTGCATTCTGGGAGACCAATCTGTTGGAAGAGGACGAATCTATTTATAACTATCTGCAGGTGAAAGACACAGGAAATAGTGTTATCCTGTCTACCAATGTGCTGTTTGGCGTTCAGTCCATTATGATGAAAGAGGATTCACTGACCGGTATGTATTATGATTATGCAATGGCTGCACCTGTGATGGCGGGTGCGTTGGACAATACAAAGACGGATGTGCTGATACTCGGTATGGGTACCGGTACTTATGCGAAACAGTGCATGCGTTATTTTGACGGCATGAAGATCGAGGGCGTGGAAATTGATCAGAAAATCACAAATCTTGCTCATCGCTATTTTGAACTGCCGGAAACGGTGGATGTGACAACCTATGACGGACGTGCCTATCTGCAGGCAATTGATAAAAAATATGATGTGATTATGGTGGATGCTTATCAGGATATTACCATCCCCTTTCAGATGTCTTCTGTGGAATTTTTCACGATGGTGCGGGAGCATCTGAGGGAAAATGGTGTTCTGGTTGTTAATATGAATATGCATTCTGAGGAGAAGGGGAATATCAATGAATACTTGTCGGATACGATCGCATCTGTATTTCCAAATGTCTGTACGGTAGATGTTAAAGGCTCTACCAACCGTGAACTTTTTGCGGTCATGAATAAAGACGCATTTTCTGATTTTCAGGAACGTATTGGAAACATTCAGGATGAGGACTTAAAGGCAATGATGCGGAGCTTGGAAGAAGAACTGGACGTTTATGAGAAGGGTGAGTATCTTCTGACCGATGACAAAGCACCTGTGGAATTGCTTGGCATGCAGGTGATTGACGGACTGATTCAAAACGAGATCGGTTATTATAAAGAAATTTTCCGCGAAGATGGGATAAAAGGATTGCTGGAGCAATTTTAATATAGCAGGGTTCATGGGGCGGAGGTTCGAACACATTTCGTATAATACTTTTAAAGATGAAAAGAAGGACACGGATGGAATACAAGACAGGACTGATATGCATATACTTGTATTCTATCCGTATCCTTTTTGGAACAGAGAATTATGTGTTGCTGTTCGTCTGTTCCTCCTCTTCTGCTTGTGGAGTACGAACGGTAATGCCGTTGATTTCCACGAGATCGGTGGCTTCGATCATAATATAGGGAACGCCGTTAATCATTCGTGTTTCAATTAACTGTGCCTTATCCGGAGCTACCTTGATAATAACATCCGGAGTCTTGATTTCATAACTGCGGACGTTGGCAACATTGGAGGCCACAAAACTGGTTTTCTCATCCGTCAGAGCTTCAAAATGATGATCGAATTCTTCCAGTTTTTCATCTGCCACGCCGCTGTCGGCAAGCAGACGTTTTACCTCAGATTTATCCAAAGTCACTGGTTCAGGATCTTCCTTTCGTTCTTCCAACATGACATTGAGATTTTCCTGAATATTCATGACAGTTTCAAAATTGCAGGTGTTATCCAGTGTTTCTTCGATCAGAGTCTGGAAGGTCTCCTTCTGCGTTTTGGCGGAGAGGGGAGTACGGCACCCGAGAAACTGGTCGATCAGATCTACCTGCAGGATTTCCGGGTTTTTAGCATAGTAAAGCAGTTCATGGATATCAGAGTTTCGTTCGTTAAATGCCGGGAACAGGAAACCGGTATCCGGTGCTTCGACAATCCAGTCCTGAATTCGGTTTTCCATATGGTTGGTTTCCGCATTATAACTAAGCCCTGGTTTTGACAGTTTTACCGGGCAGATACTGCAAAGAATGAAATTGTAGACAAAATCAGAGGCATCATCCATATCCAGATTGTCGGAAGCACGTCCCGGCACATCGTAAGCACCGTGAATCAGAATGATGTAGTAATTTTCCGGGAAAATATAGTTATCCATGATTTTCTGATAGAATTCATCCAGCAATTCTTCGTCCTTCAGTTCGCTGTCACGCATCCGAAGAAGAAATTCCTGGGTGCCGCCTTCCATTTCCTGTTCCAGGGGGAATTCCATGTTCATGACATTTTTCCCGATAGAGCCGGAGAGTGTCTTTCGGAAAATATTAAAATACTTAAACATCTCCTCTTCCGGAAGTGACAGAAAGGCTTCCTTCATCTTCATCCGCTGATTTTTCTCAGCATCTACGTAACAGCCGCAGATGCGTGTGATTGCGCAGTGAGTCGGGGTAAATAATTTTTTGATTTCACTGATTTCTTTTTTGTTCATATGTATACACTCCATAATTTGTTGAATTTGTTAAATGTCTGCTGTTTTTTCGAAAAGCTTTCCTGCAAAATCTATCCAAGATGTGCCGTATTCTATACCTTTTTGGAAGGAAGTTGGGCAAGAATGATTGCTGAAAACATAATCACACATCCCAACAATTCACGCCGGGAGAGTTTCTGTCCGAGGATAAGCCAGCCTGCAAGTACGGAAATGCAGGATTCCAGACTCAGAATTAAGGAAGCAACGGTAGGATTCATGTCTTTCTGTCCCACAATCTGCAGGGTATAGGCTACACCGCAGGACATGACTCCTGCATAAAGAATCGGCTGCCAGGCTGCCAGAATTTCCGTAATTTGGGGTGTTTCAAACAGCAGCATAAATACGCCGCAGCAGATACCGCAGACAAAGAACTGAATACAGGACATCTTAACTCCATCTGTCAGCGGTGAAAAATAATCAATGACCAGAATGTGTAAAGTAAACAAAAGCGCACAGACGAGGACGTAGATATCACCTTTTTCGATGGAAAGACCGTCCTTGATACAGAGCAGGTAGAGACCGCACAATGCCAGAAGGACAGAAAGCCAGATCATAGGACTGCATGTTTTCTTCAAAAAAATTCCGAGGATTGGAACCAGAATGATATAACAGGCGGTGATAAAGCCGGCTTTGCCGACGCTTGTGTACTGAATACCGATTTGCTGAAAACTGCTTGCCGAGGCCAGCAGAATGCCGCAGGTAATTCCGCCGATCCATAAAGTTTTTCTGCCAGATGTTTTTGAGGAGGAATCAGATAAGGATTCCGGATGCTTTCCGCTGTTTAAAAACCAGATGACGGGAAGAAGAACAAATCCGCCCAACAGGCTTCGGACACAATTGAAAGTAAATGGTCCTACGTAATCCATCCCAACACTTTGTGCTACGAAAGCAATCCCCCATATTGTAGCAGTTAACAGGAGCAGCAGAGAATTTCGATAATTTAATTTTTTCATAGGTAACTTCCCCTCTGTTGTTAAAATCATGTATTTTATATGTCCGTATCAGACATTCTCAGACGTTTCTAAATCATATAATGAAAGCGTTAAAAGGTATTTTGCCGCTTATGATACATTCATGTTCCCACAATCCTAAAACACCTCAAATTCCCTCATTTTTCTACGAAAAATGACTACTTTTCGGTGATTTTCGCGTCCCAAAGTCATGCTTTTCATGCAGGCATGAAAAGCATGACCTTTTGACGTCTGTATCATCATATCATTATCTTATTTTTATGACAAGTCTTAAAGTTGGTAAAATTTGTTTTGAATTCCGAATGTACAGTAGGTTCCTTACAAATAAATTTGTGAAAAGCATAAGCAACACCAGTAATATTCATACGGGAAAGAATTACTTTCAGGAAGTTAGTTGAGACAAATTTCACGAAAATGAAATATGTAATTTTTAATAAAATTGAAAGATGGAGTTATTTTAAACTAATAGAGGGTGAAAAAATAATATTTTTCCGTCGAAAAAACATTGACAAAAAAATAACATGGGCGTACTATAAAGAAAGATCAAATAGTTAAATATTTATCAATTAAGTAAAGTATTGAGTTGGAGAGGAGAATTGCCATGGGCAGTAAAATCACAGTCATTGGAGCCGGAAGTGTAGGCGCAACAATCACTTATACCTTGTCTCAGGAAACATTTGTTTCTGAACTTGTGATGATTGATATTAACAAAGATAAAGTAGACGGAGAGGCTATGGATATCGTACAGGGTACGGCATTCCGTGATCCGATCTCGATTGTATCCGGAACTTATGAAGATGCGAAAGATTCTGATATCGTTATCATTACATCCGGACTTCCGAGAAAACCGGGCCAGACCAGAATCGAACTGGCACAGACAAATGTTAATATTGTAAAGAGTATTGCGAGAGAGTGTGTTCCATATGCTCCGAATGCAGTCTATGTAATCGTTGCGAATCCGGTTGATGTTATGACTTATGCATTCCTGAAAGTATCCGGTCTTCCGGAGAATCAGGTGATCGGTTCCGGTACACTGCTTGATACCACCAGACTGCGTTACGTATTATCTGATAAACTGGAGATTGCTCAGAGAAATATCCATGCCTATGTATTTGGCGAGCATGGCGATTCTTCCTATGTACCGTGGTCCTGTACAAATATTTCCGGTGTACCTTTTGAAGAGTATGAAGCCGTTGCAAAGAGCATGGGTAAGGAGATCAAGCCGTTCACTCATGAGGAGATGGAGGATTATGTTCATAAATCAGGCGGAGAAATCATCAAACGTAAGGGTGCTACCTTCTATGGTGTGGCAAAAGCAGTAGTAAAACTCTGTGGAATGCTTTGCGCTGCTTCTGATTCTATCACAACCGTATCTTCCATGCTTCACGGTGAGTATGGTGTAACCGATGTCTGTACCAGTTGTCTGACGGTTGTAGGCCCCGGCGGTGTAAAAGGTAAGTTAGAGCCAAAGCTTACAGAGGAAGAAATTGAAAAATTCCAGGATAGCGCCAACAAGCTGAAAGCTGTTATTGCAGAACTGGATTTGAACTAAGTAGTAGGAGGAGTTTAAAAAATGGAATATCGTATTGAAAAAGATTCCATGGGCGAGATGCAGGTGCCGGCAGACCGTTACTGGGCTGCCCAGACACAGAGAAGCTTCCAGAATTTCAAAATCGGCGGAGAAAAGATGCCAAAAGAAATCATTCACGCATTCGGTATCCTGAAGAAAGGTGCCGCAATCGCCAACAATCATCTGGGAAAACTGGATGACCAGAAACTGGATGTAATCTGTAAGGCAGCGGATGAGGTGATTGCAGGAACATTAAACGATCATTTCCCGCTGGTCGTATGGCAGACAGGGAGCGGCACACAGTCGAATATGAACACCAACGAGGTGATTGCCAACCGCGGAAATGAGATCGCAGGAGAGAAGCTGCTTCATCCGAACGATCATATCAATATGTCACAGAGTTCCAACGATACCTTCCCGACAGCACTGCATATCGCAGCCGCTACGAGTATCGAAGATCAATTGTTTCCGGCAATTGACAAGCTGATTGAAACCTTCAAACGTCTTGAGGCAGAGAATGATGATGTGGTAAAAAGCGGACGTACCCATCTTCAGGATGCCGTTCCGGTGAAATTCTCTCAGGAGATCAGCGGATGGCGCAATATGCTGGAAAAGAGTAAAAAGATGCTGGAAGCTGCACTTCCGGGATTAAAGGAACTGGCTCTTGGCGGAACTGCTGTCGGAACCGGTCTGAATGCTCCGAAAGGTTTCGATGTGGAAGTCGCAAAGGTAATCAGCGAATTGACAGGAAAAGAGTTTGTGACTGCCGAGAATAAGTTCCATGCACTGACTTCCAAAGATGATATTACATTTGCACATGGTGCACTGAAAGCACTGGCAGCAAACCTGATGAAAATCGCCAATGATGTCCGTTGGCTGGCAAGCGGTCCGAGATGCGGTCTTGGAGAAATCTTTATTCCGGAAAATGAACCTGGAAGTTCCATCATGCCTGGTAAAGTAAATCCAACCCAGTGTGAATCTCTGACCATGGTTGCTGTACAGGTCATGGGAAATGATGCAGCAGTCGGTTTTGCAGCTTCCCAGGGTAATTTTGAACTGAACGTATTTATGCCGGTGATCGCTTATAATTTCCTGCAGTCCGTAAGACTTCTTGCAGACGGAATTATTTCTTTCAATGACAACTGTGCAGTCGGAATTACTGCAAACCGTGAGAAAATGAAACATAATCTGCATAACTCGCTGATGTTGGTAACGGCGCTGAATCCTTATATCGGATATGACAATGCCGCAAAGACATCCAAGAAAGCCTATAAGGAAAATATCTCCCTGAAACAGGCATGTGTAGAACTTGGATTCCTCACAGAAGAAAAGTTCGACGAAGTATTCCATCCGGAAGAAATGGTCTGATTACGCAGAAGATAAGAACTGCGGCAGGCACTCTTAACTTTCATTTCATGAAGAGTCAGAGATTCACCTGCCGCGGTTTGGCATGTCCGAAATTCAGACTTTCTTTATAAACGAAAAACAGGAGGACAAGATGAAGTACAGTTATTATCCGGGGTGTACCCTGAAAACCAAGGCAAAAGAACTGAACAATTATGCGATCGCTTCAGCAAAAGCCCTTGGAATTGAACTGGAAGAAGTCGAGAACTGGCAATGCTGCGGCGGTGTATATCCGATCGCAAAAGATGAAATTGCCACAAAACTTCCGTCTGTCCGTGCCCTCGCACAGGCACATGCGAAAGGCCAGAATCTCCTGACCCTTTGCTCCGCCTGTCATAATGTGATCAAACGTGTCAACGAGGACATGAGAACAGATGAAAATTTCCGCTTAAAAGCAAATAACTACATGGCGCCTGATATGGCTTACCATGGAGAAGCAGAAGTTGTACATTACCTTGAGATGCTTCGTGATGAAGTTGGATTTGACACCATCAAAGAAAAAGTAGTCAATCCTCTGAAGGGTAAGAAAATTGCAGCCTATTACGGGTGTCTTTTACTGCGTCCAAACAAGGTTATGCAGTTTGATGATCCGGAAAATCCGAAGATTATCGAAGATTTTATCCGTGCCATCGGCGCTGAACCGGTACTCTACGAACAACGCAACGAGTGCTGCGGCGGCTATATGACATTGAATGATAAAGAACTGGCACAGAAACGCTCCGAACGTGTGGTGGAATCCGCCGTACAAAAGGGCGCAGACTGTATGATTACAGCCTGTCCATTGTGCCGCTACAATCTGGAAGTAAACGCAACAACAAAACTTCCGGTAATCTACTTTACAGAACTTCTGGCAGAAGCTCTGGGCGTAAAGGAGGTGTAAGAGATGAGCATGAATACAAGAATCGATACGGAAACGATCGAACGCATCAGCGGCGTCAACACCAGAAAATGTATGAAATGCGGAAAATGCTCCGCAACCTGCCCCGCTTTCGATGAGATGGATTACCATCCACACCAATTCGTAGCAATGGTAGAAAAAGGAGACATCGAACCTCTGATGAAATCCAAATCCATCTGGAATTGCCTGACCTGCTTCGCCTGCGTTCAGCGCTGTCCCCGTGATGTAGAACCTGCCAAACTGGTGGAAGGAATCCGCCTGGCCGTAATCCGCCAGCAAGACCAAAACCACTTAAAAGCAGAACAAATCCCGGAACTCCTCGACGAAGAACTGCCCCAACAGGCAATCGTCAGCGCCTTCCGTAAATACAAAAAATAAGTAATTCAGTATCCTCACAGTTACCACTTCGCAATGCACACAAACTACTATTATGCATTGCAATATAAGAAACGAAAGTTTACTGAATAATGATTTATTTATTGACTATTCCTATTCACAGCCACACCACCGCCTCCCGCCCACCTTTTTTGCGGCGGACAGAGAACGTGATGCAAAGAGTGGAACAGCCAGGAACCAGCCAGGAGCCGGCGTGAAACCTCTCCTGACAGAAACAATGTGGGAACGCGCCCGAAGACCCTGGGCTGAGGGGAAGTGAGCACGTTTCAGTCAGGAGAGGTTTTCCGCCGACTCCTGGCGTCCCTTTTGAAACAACTTCAAATTCAAACAAAAAAAGGTGAATAATAATGCAAAAGATTGGAGTATTTGTTTGTTGGTGCGGTAGTAATATCGCAGGTACCGTTGACGTTGCAGCAGTAGCCGAAGCCGTAAAGAGCGAGCCGGGTGTTGTATACGCAACCGATTATCAGTATATGTGTTCCGAAGGCGGACAGTCTATGATCCGTGAAGCCATTAAAGAAAAAGGCCTCACCGGAATCGTTATCTGTTCATGTTCTCCGCGTATGCATGAAGCAACTTTCCGTAAGACAGCAGAAGCTGCAGGACTTAACCCATACATGGTAGAAATCGCCAATATCCGTGAGCAGTGCTCCTGGATACATAAAGACAAAGCCGTTGGTACAGAAAAGGCAATCATCCTTGCCAAAGCTGCCATCGCAAAACTGAATCTGAACGCTCCGCTGCAGGCGGGAGAGAGCAAGGTCGTAAAACGTGCCCTCGTAATCGGCGGCGGTATTGCCGGCATCCAGACTGCACTGGATATCGCAGAGGCAGGTTATGAAGTAGATATCGTAGAGAAAGAGCCGACCATCGGCGGTAAGATGGCACAGCTTGATAAGACATTCCCGACACTGGACTGTGCGGCATGTATCCTGACACCAAAGATGGTGGATGCAGCTCAGAACGAGAAGATTCATATCTACTCTTACAGTGAAGTAGAAAAAGTAAGCGGTTTCGTAGGAAACTTTACCGTTACTATCAAGAAAAAACCGCGTTACGTAAATTCCGACCTTTGTACCGGATGTGGTCTGTGTACAGAGAAATGTCCTTCCAAGAAGAATCCGAATGAGTTCAATATGGGACTGGACAACCGTACAGCTATCTACATACCATTTGCACAGGCAATCCCGAAAGTTCCTGTGATTGACACAAACGCATGTATTCATTTTAAAACCGGAAAATGCGGTGCCTGTCAGAAAAACTGTTCCGTAGGTGCGATTGATTTCAACCAGAAGGAAGAGTTTATCACAGAAGAGTACGGTGCAATCGTAGCCGCTACCGGATTCAATCCGCTGAAACCGGAGAAATTCGATGAGTATTTATATAATCAGTCCAAGGATGTTGTAACATCACTGGAATTTGAGCGTATTATGAATGCTGCAGGTCCGACAAAAGGACAGCTTCTTCGTCCGTCTGACGGAAAACATCCGCACAAGATTGTATTTGTACAGTGTGTAGGTTCCCGTGGACAGTCCTGCCGTGATCATTCTTACTGTTCCAAGATCTGCTGTATGTACACCGCAAAACATGCGATGTTGGTACGTGACAAATATCCGGATGTGGATGTTACCGTATTCTACATTGATGTGCGTACACCAGGAAAGAACTTTGATGAGTTCTATCGCCGTGCCGTAGAAGAATATGGCGTTCACTATATCAAGGGTATGGTGGGCAAAGTGGAAGATGTAGACGGAACCCTGAAGGTTCAGGCTTCTGATCTGTTGTCAAACGAGCAGCTTCATCTGGATGCCGATATGGTCGTACTTGCAACTGCTGTAGAAGCAGATAAATCCGCAAGAGGAATTGCTACGATGCTGACTGCAAGTATGGATACCAATGACTTCTTTACCGAAGCTCATCCGAAGCTGCGTCCGGTAGAAAGCCCGACCGCAGGAATTTTCCTGTCCGGTGTCTGCCAGGGACCGAAAGATATTCCGGAAACTGTATCTCAGGCAAGTGCATGTGCGGCAAAAGTGATCGGACTTCTGGCGAAGGACAAATTGCTGAGCAATCCTTGCGTGGCACATTCTGACGAACTGCTTTGTAACGGATGCTCCACCTGTGCCAATGTCTGTGCATACGGTGCCATTGAATATGTGGAGAAGGAAGTCAATGATCATGGCAAGCGTGAAGTGCGCCGTGTAGCAGTTGTCAATGAAGCTGTCTGCCAGGGCTGTGGTGCATGTACAGTAACCTGTCCGTCCGGAGCAATGGATCTGAAAGGCTTCTCAAATAGACAGATTATGGCGGAGGTAGATGCAATATGCAAGTAAATGAAATGAATACAGTCAATACAGAAGAAAAAGAATTTACCCCGTTAATCGTTGCATTCTGTTGTAACTGGTGTTCTTACGCAGGTGCCGATCTGGCGGGAAGCAGCCGTCTTTCTTATCCGGCAAATGTAAAGATTATCCGTGTTCCCTGTTCCTGCCGTGTAAATCCGCTGTTCATTCTCCGCGCATTCCAGCGCGGTGCTGACGGAGTCATTCTCTGCGGATGTCACCCGGGAGACTGCCATTACTCAACAGGTAATTACTATGCGAGACGCCGTATGACACTGTTGTTCTCCATGCTGGATTACCTTGGAATCGAAAAGGAACGTACCAGAGTAGAATGGGTATCTGCGGCTGAGGGTGCAAAATTCTCTGCAACCATGAACAGCTTTGCAGAAACCATCCATAAACTGGGACCGAACAGAAAGTTGAGGGATCTGCGATGCGAGAAATAAATGAAATGTTACTGAATAAAGTGAAAGAACTTCTGGATAACGGTACCGTAGATCGTGTCATTGGATGGCAGGCAGGAGAGTTCTGCTACGATATGACACCGGCCGTATTCAACAAGGAAACCATTGATGAACTGGTATACAATGGTTTCTGTGGTGCAAATCAGAGTAAATATCTGATTGCCGAAACATTGAAAGAAGGCAAGGTCCTTGCCCTTCTGAAACCATGTGATACTTATAGCTTTAACCAGCTTTTAAAAGAACACCGGATCAACCGTGAAAATGTTTACGCGCTTGGTATTCCATGTACCGGAATGCTGGACGTGGAGAAAATCAAGGATCAGGGTATCACCGGTATCTTAAATATCACCGAGGAAGGTGATACTGTGAAAGTGGAAACACTTTACGGTGAAAAAGAATGTAAAAGAAGTGACGTGCTTCTTGAGAGATGTAAAGTCTGCAAGGGAAAAGAGCATAAAGCGTTTGACGAACTCCTGATTCCGGATGAAGAAGCGCCGGAAGTTCCAAACGGTGATGACCGTTTTGATATGGTTGCAAAACTGGAGGCCATGAGTGCAGAGGAACGTTTTGAATTCTGGAGAGGCGAGCTTTCCAAATGTATCCGCTGTAATGCCTGCCGCAACGTATGTCCGGCATGCAGCTGCCGTACCTGTGTATTCGACAATGCAAAATCCGGCGTTGCTGCGAAAGCAAATGCAGATACTTTTGAGGAAAATATGTTCCATATCATCCGTGCTTTCCATGTAGCCGGACGTTGTACAGACTGCGGTGAGTGCAGCCGTGTCTGCCCGCAGCATATTCCGCTTCACCTTCTGAACCGCAAGTTCATCAAAGATATTGATGAATTCTATGGTGAGTTCCAGGCAGGTGAAGATGCGGAAACGGTTGGACCGCTGACTGCATATACGCAGGAAGACTGTGAACCAAGCATTGTGATGGAGAAAGGTGGTGAGGCGTAATGTTGAAACTGGCTTTAGAAAAGGCAAATGATCTGTTTGCTGCAATTGCTGCACAGGAAACCTTATACCTCCCGATTGAAAAGAGCGGACAGGTAGAATTTTATCCCTATGAAGCGGATGCGAATGTACGCCTTGATGCTTTACATACGGTAAAATCTGCAAAGGACCTGTTCTTTCCCCAGTGTGAGAATCTGATGCAGTTCAAGATGGAAGGAAAGAGTATTGAAATCGAAGAGCCGAAACGTGCCGAAGAAGATTACGTAGTATTCGGTGTGAGAGCCTGCGATGCCAGAAGTTTTCAGATTCTGGATCGTGTCTTCCTTTCTGATCCGGTGGATTCCTATTATCAGGCAAGAAGAGAGCATGGTGTAATCGTGACCACAGCCTGCAGCCGTCCGGAAGAGACTTGTTTCTGCAATGTTTTTGGTATTGATGCCACAGAGCCGGAAGGTGATGTTGTAACCTGGATTGCAGACGGTGTTCTTTACTGGGAAGCAAAGACGGAAAAAGGAGAGGCGCTGACAGCAAAAGTGGCTTCCTTACTGGAAGAAAGTGATACTGCTGCCGTAGAAGCACAGAAGACAGAAGTAAAAGCAATTATGGAAAAGCTGCCGCTGGCGGGACTGGATCTGACACGTTTCAAAGAAGATGAACTGATGAATATCTTCAATGACGAAGCATGGGCTTCTATGTCTGAGCATTGTCTTGGATGCGGTACCTGTACCTTTGTATGTCCGACCTGTCAGTGTTACGATATCCGTGACTATGATACGGGACATGGCATTCAGCGTTACCGCTGCTGGGATTCCTGTATGTACCGGGATTTCACCATGATGGCACACGGCAACAACCGTAAATCTCAGTTGGAGCGTTTCCGTCAGAGATTTATGCATAAGCTGGTATATTATCCCAACAACAATGAAGGAATCTTCAGTTGTGTAGGATGCGGCCGCTGTGTAAGCAAGTGCCCGATTCACACCAATATTGCAAAAGTAATTAAGACACTGGGAGGAAAGGATCATGAGTAAGGTCGAAGAAACATTAATCCCGAAAATCGGCGTCGTTACGGAAGTACGTGTAGATACACCGGATGTTAAGACGTTCCGCGTGGTAGCTCCGGAAGGCGGAAAAGTCTTCGAGCATATGCCGGGACAGTGTGCGATGCTGTCGATTCCGGGTGTGGGGGAAGCGATGTTCTCTATCACATCCTCCCCGACGAATAAAGAATTTATGGAGTTTTCCATCAAAAAATGCGGCTGCCTGACAGAGTGGCTGCATCAGATGGATGTTGGACAGATGGTAACCGTGCGTGGACCTTACGGAAAATGCTTCCCGGTGGAGACAGAATTGAAAGGTAAGAATCTGCTGTTTATTGCCGGCGGTATCGGACTGGCGCCTCTTCGTTCCGTCATCAATTACTGCCGTCACTACCGTGATAACTACGGAACCATTGATATCATCTACGGCTCCCGTTCCAAGGACGATCTGGTTGACTATGAGGAAATTCAGGAAGAGTGGTGCAAGGAAGCAGGAATCAATGTGCATCTGACCATTGACCGTGAGCAGGAAGGTTGGGACGGACATGTTGGTTTCGTACCAAATTACGTAAAAGAAGTAAATCCTGACATCAGTAAGACCGTTCTGATGTGCGGACCGCCGATCATGATTAAATTCACATTGCAGGCTCTGGAAGAACTTGGTTTCAAAAAAGATCAGGTTTATACCACCATGGAGCTTCGCATGAAATGTGGCGTTGGAAAATGTGGCCGTTGCAACATCGGTGATAAGTATGTCTGCAAGGATGGTCCGGTATTCCGGTTCGATGAACTGGATGTATTGCCTGACGAGTATTAATAACAGAAGTAGCGGTTTTTGCCATGGAGAGACATGGCAGAGAACCGCTGCAGGAAGGCTACTTTTAAGGAGAGAATAAGATGAGTAACGAATTATATACAGTATATCTGTTTGGAAAGAAATATCAGGTTCCTTCCGGTCTGACTATCATGGAAGCAATGGAATACAGCGGATATCAGTTGGTACGCGGATGCGGATGCCGAAATGGATTCTGTGGTGCCTGTGCAACCATTTACCGAATTGAAGGAGACCGTGAACTGAAAGGCTGCCTTGCCTGCCAGACAAAGGTAGAAGATAAGATGTACGTGGCAACACTGCCATTCTTCCCACTGGTAAAACAGGTATATGACATGGAGAAAATCCGCCCTACAGAGCAGATTATGATGCAGCTTTATCCGGAAATCTACAGTTGTATCGGATGTAATGCCTGTACAAAGGCTTGTACACAGGGATTGGATGTTATGCAGTATATTGCATACGCACAGCGTGGAGAGTATGAGAAATGTGCAGAGGCTTCTTTTGACTGTGTAATGTGCGGTGTATGTTCTTCCAGATGTCCTGCAGGAATCTCCCATCCGCAGGTTGCTGAGCTGGCAAGACGTCTGTACGGTAAGTACATTCAGCCGGAATCAGAACATCTGCTGAACCGTGTGAAAGAGATTGAGGATGGTTTGTGCAAGGAGATGATGGAAGACATCATGGGCAAATCCCTGGAAGAGATGAAAGAACTGTACAATAACAGAGAGATTGAGAAATAAGGAGGCCAAAATCGATGAGTTTACCATATACACAGGAAATGCTGGATTCGGTGAAAAAGGTGGAGGCTACTCGTGATGAGCGTCTGAATACCTTGCCGAGACGTATGACCGCTGAAGAAAAAGATGACGTTCTCCAGAAATTTCATCCGGATTATAAGATGGACGGATTCGAAATCCTGAAGATGGGTCCGAACAAAGGAGAGAAAGCACCAGTGGAACTGGCAGCGCTCCTTCAGGGAAAAAGCCGTCTGGACGGAAAAGAAATCTCACTGAAAGACCCGGATTATGATGTGGATGTCCTGATTATCGGCGGCGGCGGTGCCGGATCTTCCGCAGCGATCGAAGCGGATGAAGCAGGCGCCAAAGTTATGATCGTGACAAAACTGCGTCTGGGAGATGCCAACACCATGATGGCAGAGGGCGGTATCCAGGCAGCAGATAAAGAAAATGATTCCCCTGCACAGCACTATCTGGATGTGATGGGCGGCGGACATTTTGCGAATGTTCCGGAACTGGTTCATAAACTGGTAACAGAAGGACCGGCAGCCGTTAACTGGCTGGATCATATGGGCGTGATGTTCGATAAAGATGAGGACGGACGCATGGTGACCACACACGGCGGCGGAACATCCAGAAAACGTATGCATGCAGCAAAGGATTATTCAGGTGCTGATATTATGCGTACTCTCCGTGACGAAGTATTGAACCGCCGTATTCCGGTTGTTGACTTCACTGCAGCCGTTGAATTGATTAAAGATACGGAAGGCAAGGCAGCCGGAGCAGTCCTTATGAACATGGAGACAAAGGAAGTTTATGTTGCACGTGCAAAAACCGTCATCATTGCAACCGGCGGTGCAGGACGTATGCACTATCAGGGATTCCCGACTTCCAACCATTATGGAGCAACTGCAGACGGATTGGTTCTGGCTTATCGTGCTGGTGCCCGTCTTCTGTATCAGGATACGCTGCAGTATCATCCGACCGGTGTTGCATTCCCGGCTCAGATTTTCGGGGCGCTGGTAACGGAAAAAGTTCGTTCTATGGGAGCACAGTTTGTAAACAGAGAAGGTATTGCCTATGGACATCCTCTTGAAACACGTGACGTTGCGGCAGCATCTGTCATCCGTGAGTGTAAAGAGCATGGTATGGGTGTTCCGACACCTCTGGGCGAGGGCGTATGGCTGGACAGCCCGCTGATCGATATGATTCACGGAAAAGGAACGTTGGAAAAACGTCTTCCTGGTATGCTTCGTATGTTCGGTAATTATGATATCGACATGCGTGAAGTACCGATTCTGATCTATCCGACCCTGCATTACCAGAACGGCGGTATTCGTATCTCTGCTGATGGTATGTCCGATATCGAGAATCTGTACGTAGCAGGAGAGGCAGTCGGAGGAATTCACGGCCGCAATCGTCTGATGGGTAACTCACTGCTTGATATCATTGTATTCGGCCGCAATGCCGGACAGCAGGCAGCAGCAAAAGCAAAATCTGTAAAAGTTGGGGAACTGACTCTTGATTTCGTGAAAGCATTTGAGGCGGAAGAGGAGGCAGCAGGTATTACAGATGCTGTATCATCGCCGCAATTATTGCCGGATTACAGACCGGAGACTATGAAAACATTGTAAGAACATCTATGACAGGGCGGGATCGGAAAATCCCGTCCTGTCATACGGATAAACGGAGGAGTAAATTATTATGGTACTATTTGGAGGAATACTGTCGATAAAATCGGTAGTATTTTTGACCTTTTCTGTATTTGCTATTGCAGCACTTGGATATGCGCTGGGAAGAGTGACCGTGAAAGGAATTAACCTGGGAACAGCCGGCGTATTTATTGTTGCACTCTTATATGGATGTCTGTTATACGGAAGACTCTCTTCTCAGTTACAGGCGGGTGAGACTACGTTTGTTGTGGATGCTTTGAAAATTGTAGAAAATATGGGTCTTATTTTCTTTGTCACATCGGTGGGATTCATTGCAGGTCCGAATTTTTTCGGCAATCTGAAAAAGAATTTCAAATCTTACGTGTTTTTGGGTCTGGTAATTATCTGTGCTGCGGCGGTTACCTGTGTAATTTGCGTAGTAATCGGCAGCAGATTTACAGGATTGACACATGAGGAGTTCAAATCCATTCTGGTTGGTATTCTGGCAGGAGCGTTAACCAGCACTCCGGCATTTTCCGCTTCGAAAGCAGCCGTCGGAGCTGATTTGGAAGCTTTGGTATCTGTTGGATATGGAATTGCCTACTTATTTGGTGTAATTGGTGTTGTATTGTTTGTGCAGATTATTCCTAAAGTCCTGAAAGCAAATATGACTGAGGAAGTTGCAAAAATCACAGCGAAAGAAGATTCAGGCAAGAAGAAAAATTTGTTTGGTCTGATCGAAATAGATGAATTCGGTTTTATGGCATTTTCGCTGGCAGCAATTGTGGGTATTCTGATAGGAAGCATCAGCTATCATAACTTTTCTCTGACGACAACCGGCGGTTGTCTTTTGACTGCTCTTGTTTTCGGTCATTTTGGTAAAATCGGAAAAATCAGCATTGTTCCTAAAAATTCCACACTGAAGATGCTCCGTGAGCTTGGTTTGATGTTGTTCCTGATTGGAGCAGGAGTATCCGGAGGCGCGAAATTCGTTCAGTATTTCGAACCGGTTTACTTCCTCTACGGAGTAATTATGACAATTCTGCCGATGATTATTGGCTTCCTGGTGGCAAAATATGTTCTGAAACTGCCGTTGCTTAACAATCTTGGTTCCATTACGGGTGGTATGACCAGTACCCCTGCTCTTGGAACTCTGATCAATATGGCGGGAACAGAAGAGATCGCAACTGCTTATGCGGCTACTTATCCGATTGCTCTGATTGCAGTTGTATTGGCTTCGCAGCTGATTATTTTGTTCTGCTGACAGAGATTGTACAAATTTTGAATCTATAGAAAAAATGAGAAGGATGTTTCTGCATCCTTCTCATTTTTTTCTATGCCTGTTTAGCTGTAAGAGGGGTGATGGTGATGGGAGATACCTCTTTGGGTTGTCTTGGATGATGCGGTATCCTCAGGTGCTTCCTTTCCGATGGAAACAAGATTCATAGCGTCAGCAAAGGAAATAGAACGATTTCTGAAATAGAATTTCAGCAGCTCAAAAACACGAAGCATCGGTCGTTCGGAGGAAAGAGCAGAAACAGCATCAATATATTGACATCCGCTCTGATCAGCCAGTGTTTTCAGACGGGCATTTATCCGGGATGCCAAAGCGTTTCTGGAGATAACAGAAACAATATAAATTTCAGCGTTTACTTTTGTGTGTATTGTATAAAGCATCCATTCATATTTGGAAATAAAACTGTCAATATCCAGATCCGGATTTTTTATATCGGATTCCCCGATATTTATGAAAATTTTCTGCGGATGAAGGTCAAACATACATACATCCATATAAGTCTGAATATTATCAATACTGATGTTTTTTATGCTTCGGTTGTAGATCGGCATATCAAGATGGAAAGAGTGTGCCAATTCTCCAAGGGGCATGGAAGAAAAATAATCAGATCCAAAAAGAAGGATGCCACCGGTTTCTGTGACACTGTTGAGTTCTTTGTACTTTTCCATGATACTTCCCCCTGACGATTGCATAGAACTTTCTGTTTCAGATTCTAAGAGTACTTCTGCTCTTAAATCCCCGGTATTCTTTTCTGGCTCAACCGTTGTCTCAGCGGCTGTCTCGGCCTGCCGGTCATATCTTTTGTTAATGAAGTAGACAATCAGGTTTGCAGATACCATAACAATGTTAAAGATATATACAGCCAAAACATAATTAATGTTGTGAGAGTAGAATTTTGCCGTAATCCCGGCGATATATCCGAAGATAATCAGCAGGATAAAAGATAGACTTGTAGATTTTGCCGTTTTTGCTTTCAGATTTTTCACTACAGAAATTGGCCAGGAAAGTCCGAAGCAAAGCAACATGATAGATTCCAATAAATTTGCCATAATAGCAGGCTCCTTTCGCATTTGCGTGTTCTTTTTGTTGGACTCAGTATAACATTGATATTTCATCACGTCTAATATATAATATTTATGAAAACGATAACATTTAAATTATGAATGGGGAAAAACTATGGAAATCACACAGATGAAATATTTTTTGGAAGTGGCTGAAACAAAGCATATGACCAGAAGTGCCCAGAATTTACATATTTCTCAGCCGGCTTTGACACAGGCGATTCATCGCCTGGAAAGCAGCCTTGGGGTTCCACTTTTCACCTCGAAGGGGAGAAACATTATTTTGACGGAATATGGAAAGTATCTGCAGAAAAAGTTATTGCCGATTCTGGAGGAACTGGAGGATATTCCGAAGCAGATGGAGATGATCGTAAAATTGGAAAGCGAGACAATTCATATGAATGTACTGGCGGCGTCTTCACTGGTTTTGGAAGCGATTATTGAATATAAGCATAATCAGAAAAATATGAATTTTCAGTTGATGCAGAATCTGCAGGGGGAATTGTATGATATCGCTGTGACAACAAAGTTATTTTATCAGGATACAAAGCATAGTAATAGCTTTTCATGTGCGGAGAAAATATATCTGGCGGTTCCAAATAACGAAAAATACCGGAATATGACATCCATTCGTCTTGCAGATGTGGCAAATGAAGGCTTTGTCAGCCTGCTTGGCTCGAAGGAATTTCGATATATCTGTGACAAATTCTGCCAGCATGCGGGGTTTGAACCACAGATTATCTTCGAAAGCGATAATCAGACTGCTGTAAAAAATATGATTGCTGCGAACATGGGAATCGGCTTCTGGCCGGAATTTACTTGGGGAAGGATCGAAGGGGAACAGGTGAAACTGTTGGAAATTGTGGAACCGGTCTGCCAGAGAGATATTATTATTTCTTACAATCAAAATAAGGTTGACAGCGGAAATGTAGTGGAATTTTTTGAATTTCTTAAAGACTTTTTTGAAGAGCGGAGGCAAAAAAGCAGAGAATCATGAGCCCTGCATGCAATTGTCCGTATTTTCGTGACGCAGAAGCGGATCCGTGATAAAATAATATATATGAGAAAGCAGCCCAAACAGGGGGGATTTCGAATGTTTTTGGGATTGCATAAGCATGAAATGCGGAACAATCCGTGTAGTAGAGATATGGTTGAGAGATAAAAAGGAGCGGATGAAAAATGGGAGAAAATCGGGTTATAAAAGCGGCATTACTTGGATTGGGTACTGTAGGAACAGGGGTATACAAAGTCTTGCATGCACAGAAAGAAGAGATGGCGGCGAAGCTTGGAGCTTATGTGGAATTAAAATATATACTTGTACGGAATCTTGAACGCGCCAAAGCAAAGGTAGAAAATCCCGGTCTGCTGACCAATGACTGGAACAAGATTGTAAATGATCCGGAAGTTTCTGTGGTGATTGAATTAATGGGCGGGATGGAACCGGCTAAGACCTATATCCTTCAGGCGCTTGAAGCAGGGAAACATGTTGTGACAGCCAACAAGGATCTGGTTGCGGCGGAGGGGCAGGATCTTCTGGAGACGGCACGCCTTCATCGGTGTGATTTCCTGTATGAAGCAGCAGTGGCGGGGGGAATTCCGATTATCCGTCCGCTGAAGCAGTGTCTGGCGGGAAATCATATCATGGAAGTGATGGGAATCGTCAATGGAACCACGAATTTCATTTTGACAAAGATGACACAGGACGGGATGGAGTTTGAGGAGGCTTTGCAGCTGGCTACGGATCTGGGATATGCGGAGGCAGACCCAACGGCGGATATTGAAGGTTTGGATGCAGGAAGAAAGGTGGCGATTCTGGCATCTGCTGCATTCAATTCCAGAGTTGTATTTGATGATGTCTATACAGAAGGAATTACAAAGATCACAGCGACAGATATCCGTTATGCGAAAGAGATGGGATGGGCGATCAAGCTGCTTGGCGTTGCCAGAAATACGGAGGATGGAATTGAGGCCCGTGTTCATCCGATGCTGATTGACAGTAATCACCCTCTGGCTTCTGTAAATGATTCGTATAATGCGGTTTTTGTAGTTGGTGATGCGGTGCAGGATACCATGTTCTATGGACGCGGAGCCGGTGAACTGCCGACTGCCAGTGCTGTTGTCGGAGATCTTTTTGATATCGTCCGGAATATACTGACGGATTGTTGCGGACGGATCGGCTGCACTTGTTATAAACAAATTCCGGTCAAAAAGATCGACCAGATTGCCAGCAAGTATTTTATCCGTATGCAGGTGGAGAACCGTTTTGGCGTACTGGCTTCGGTTGCCAGCGTGTTCGGAAATAATGGGGTGTCAATTGCCCAGGTGATTCAGAAGAAAAAGCAGGGTGAAACTGCCGAGATTGTGTTGATTACAGATTCGGTGGAAGAACGCCATCTGCAGGATGCAGTCAAAGTTTTTGAGGGAATGTCTGTGATCCGGGAAATTTCGTCGCTTATTCGGGTATATTAGGTGATTTTACCACTTGTTTTTCAAGGAAATACTGTTATAATAATTTCATGTATAATTATTCATCTGCAGCACGGAGCATCTGACTTTCATATATGGCGCTGTCTGCGTCAGCAGATATGTCCGTTTAAGAAGGGGGAGTAAAAATCCGTTGGCCGGGATGAAGAGGATGGAGGATGAGAAGATGAAAAAGATGAGAAAATTTACAGCATTGGCTCTTGCAGCAGCCTGTATGCTGTCAATGTCCGCCTGCGGCGGCAGTGTTCCGGCAAATACGGTCCACAATCAGGCGGATCTGGAAGCGGGCGGCAAAAAAATTGGTGTACAGCTTGGTACGACAGGTGATGTAGTAAACGCTGCAGATTATGAAGATATGGGATGCACCGTGGAACGTTTCAATAAAGGTGCGGATGCCGTTCAGGCATTAAAGCAGGGAAAGGTTGATTGCGTCATTATTGATTCCCAGCCGGCAAAGGTATTTGTTTCCAAGAATGACGATCTGAAGATTCTGGATGACGAGTTCGAGAAAGAAGAGTATGCGATTGCACTTGACAAAGCCAATACAGATCTGAAGGAAAAGATCAATGCGGCTCTTATGGAACTGAAAGAGGAGGGGACTCTTGATGCTATCAAGAAGAACTGGACAGGAAGCGATGAGGAACTGGGCAAAACACCATATGAGTCACCGGCTGATGTGGATACCTCTGCAGGAACACTTACGATGGCTACAAACGCTGAATTCCCGCCATATGAATCCCGTGAGGGAGACAAGGTTGTCGGCATTGATGCGGACATCGCACAGGCGATTGCAGATAAGCTGGGTATGGAACTTAAGATTGATGATATGGCATTTGATTCCATTATTCCGGCAGTTACTTCCGGCAAGGCAGATATCGGCGTTGCCGGTCTTACAGTAAATGAAGACCGTCTGAAAAACGTGGATTTTTCTGATACCTATGCGGAAGCTACACAGGTAATCATTGTAAGAGCAAAGTAACGGCGGATGCAGGAATAACAGACAGGACGATAAAGGAAAGACAGAGCGTGTTTGAAAATTGCGGAAATAAATTTTCAGACACGCTCTGTTGCAACAGCCTTGTAAAAATCGAGACAAAAGATAGGAGTAGAAGAAATGAAATCTTTTGCAGAAAAGATTTATAATGATTTTATTGTGGATGACAGATATATGTATCTGGTGAAAGGTTTTGGCAATACATTGCTGATTACCTTATTTGCGGTGCTGCTTGGTATCCTGTTGGGATTTCTGGTGGCAATTATCCGCTCTTCCCATGACAGAATGGACCGGCCGGGAATTGTCATGAAAATACTGAATTTTATCTGTAATGTATATCTGACGATTATCCGCGGAACACCCACCATGGTTCAGATTTTGATTATGTATTTTATTGTATTCAGTTCAGCCGGCATTCCCAAATTGCTGGTGGCTGTGCTTACATTTGGTATCAATTCCGGTGCTTATGTCGCAGAGATTGTTCGCTCGGGAATTATGTCCATCAATCAGGGGCAGACGGAAGCCGGGCGTTCCCTTGGGCTGAATGCTGTGCAGACGATGCGGTTTATCATTATGCCTCAGGCGTTTAAGAATGTACTTCCGGCTTTGGCGAATGAATTTATCGTATTGCTGAAAGAAACTTCTATTTGCGGTTATATCGGAATGGAAGATCTGACGAAGGGCGGAGATATTATCAGGAGTATTACATATGATCCGTATTTGCCGCTGCTGACTGTGGCAGTGATTTATCTGATTCTGGTATGTGGCTTAAGTGCCCTTGTAAAGAAACTGGAGAGGAGGCTGCGTACAAGTGAGCGTTGATGGAAAAGTATTAATTGAAGTTAAAAATCTGAAAAAACAATTTGGAAATCATCTGGTTTTAGATGGAATCAGTACAGATATTCGAAGTGGGGAAGTGGTAGTTGTGATCGGTCCCTCCGGTTCCGGAAAATCCACATTTCTGCGTTCTTTGAACCTTCTGGAGAAACCTACCAGTGGTCAGATTTTGTTTGAGGGAGCGGATATCACAGATCCGAAATGTGATATGAACCTTCATCGGCAAAAGATGGGAATGGTGTTCCAGCAGTTTAATCTTTTTCCTCATATGACAGTACTGAAAAATATCACACTGGCACCGGTAAAGACAGGAAAACTAAGTCCGGCGGAGGCTGACAAGAAGGCATTGGAGCTGCTTAAAAGAGTGGGGCTTCCTGACAAAGCGAATTCTTATCCGGATATGTTGTCCGGCGGACAGAAACAGCGGATTGCCATAGCCAGAGCGATGGCGATGGAGCCCGATGTTATGCTTTTTGATGAGCCAACCTCGGCACTGGATCCGGAGATGGTTGGCGAAGTTCTGACAATCATGCAGGAACTGGCAAAATCAGGTATGACGATGGTTGTGGTTACCCATGAGATGGGATTTGCCAGAGAAGTGGGAAGCCGTATTCTGTTTATCGATCAGGGCAGAATTCAGGAAGAGAACAATCCGGAAGAATTCTTTGGGAATCCGAAGAATCCACGTTTGAAGGAGTTTTTGTCGAAGGTGTTATAAAAGGGTGGCGGTACGGACGCAGGAAGGAACGGGGGTTTAACGCTCTGGGTTTCGCGCAGGCTTCGACCTGAACAAATTCTATGCCGAAAGAGAGCCTGGCTTTTACAGAATCAGGACAATTCGCTGAAAAAACTGATGTTTTTTCGGCTCAGTGTCCTTCAAAAACTGGTCTTGAGAACCAGTTTTTGTCTGTAAAAGCCAGGCTCTCTTTCGGCAAGAATTTGTAACAGGTCTGCAGACTCGCAAAACCCAGAGCGTTAAACCCCCGTTCCTTCCTGCTGCTCGTTGGCTTAATTTTATTTGCAGTGGTGCTTCTATAAGGGAATTATATGATGATACCAGGGTCAAAAGGTTATGCGTTTCATGCTTGCATGAAAAAGCATGACTTTGGGACC
>UQAW01000056.1 GCA_900539175.1 uncultured Lachnospiraceae bacterium | reverse complement strand
GAAATCCTAAAAACATTCGAAATCCGCCCTATTCAGGCTACTTTCTCATGTTTTACGGGTCTCAAATTATTCTGCTGAGATAGCACCTGTTGGGCAGGCATCTTCGCATGCGCCGCAGTCTACACAAGTATCAGCATCGATCACATATTTGTCATCTCCTGCAGAGATAGCTTCAACTGGACATTCTCCTTCGCATGTTCCGCAAGAAACACATTCATCACTAATTACACGTGGCATAATCCTTATCCTCCTTTAAGATTCATTAAGTTCAGTAGCTCTCTCAAGCTCTATGTTCATTCTAATATATCTTGTCTCAGAATACAAGTATAATTTTATGTACAATGTGTGAATGAATCTTGAAAAATTGTATAGCAATGGAAACATAAATGTGGTAAGATAAATGGAAGATAAATAAAAGAGGAGGGCAAAAGATGAGGATTTGTCAAAAATGCGGAGCAAAGTGCGAGGATCATGTGATGTTCTGTCATGAATGTGGATCTCCGTTGGGACAAAATAATGGAACAATGGGAGGCATGGAGAGTCCATATGATAATATGCAGAATAACTATGGCGGACAGCCGAATGGAAACATGGGATACGGTGGGAACATGTATCAGAGTATTACACCAAGGAGTATTCCGGTTGCCGTGATACTCTCAATTATAACATGTGGTATCTATGGGATTTACTGGATGATTAAGATGAATGATGAAATTAATCAGTTAGCTGGGGAGCCTCAGGCAACTTCCGGCGGTATGGTCTTTTTATTGTCCCTTATTACCTGTAATATCTATGGCTTGTACTGGATGTATAAGATGGGTGAGAGATGTGATAGAATTAAAGGGGGTTATGGAAATTCCGGTATTCTTTATCTGATTATCAGTTGTCTGGGATTGCAGATTGTTGGTTACTGCCTGATGCAGGACACAATTAATCATGCAGTCTAAAAAGCAGGTAAGAACCATATTGGTGGTTTTGAGTCTTGGGGTTGGATATCTCATTTGGCTGAAACTGACCGATCTGGCAATTCCCTGTATGTTTCGAAAAGTTACTGGGTGGTTATGTCCGGGATGCGGCATAACCACCTTGATTTTAGCATTGACCAGATTGGATTTCAGAGGTGCATTCCAGGCGAATTCTTTTTTGTTTGTGACAGGACCGTTGCTGCTTATAGAATTAGGCTATTGTTCTTGGAAACAGAAGAGGGGTGAGCGGCTTCCAGGTTGGAATCATGCCGTAGTGGTTATCTATGGAATTGCGCTATGTCTGTTTGGCGTATTTCGAAATCTGGTTTGAAATTTTTCTTATACAGGTGAATGAGCCGGGGATTCATAGAACAGATTCCTGGCTCAATTTTTTTTGCTTTATAAATAAAAATTTCCGGAAGAATTGATTTGGACAGTAAGAGCGGGGATAGCGATGCCGGAGCAGGAAAGATCGTAATTCCATTATTAAAAGAGCAGTTGGAGGGATATATGATGGCTGTTTTTCAATTAATTTTAATAGCGGTAGCAATATTCGTGGGAATCTATGTGTATTGCTATATTCGAAGAACGATGGCATTTTATGGTTTGGATGTGAGAAAAATACCATTTAAATTGACAGCGGTAATTTTAGCAGTGTTCATCGCATTGGCTTGCCGGAATATGTGGAGTGTCAGGACGGTGATTATTCTTCATTTGCTGGCTTTTGCACTGCTGTTTGATGTGGTTGCCCTGTTTGCAAAAGTAATCTGTCGTAACCGACAGACGGGAAAAGTATATAGTTTTGCCAGAAGGCTGTATGGATGCGGGTTACTTCCTGTTGTAGCTGCCGCACTGTTGCTTATATACGGATTTTTCAATATGAACCATGTGATCAAAACGGAATATTTTTTGAAAACAGAGAAAAATCTGGGGGATTATAAAGTTGTCCTGATCACAGATACACATTATGGTACGATACAGGATACAGAGGTGTTAAAAAGTAAGATAGAAGAAATAAATGCACAGAATCCGGACATTGTAGTGCTTGGGGGAGATATTGTGGAGGAGGGAACCTCAAGAGAGCGGATGCAGGAGGTTTTCCGGATATTAGGAGGAATCACGAATAACTATGGCATTTATTATGTATATGGAAATCATGACAGACAGCCATATACGCAGAACCGGAGTTTCACAGACGAGGAACTGGAGCATGCCATAACCGAAAATGGAATTGTAATTTTGGAAGATGAGTATGTAGAGATTCGTGATGAGCTTGTTATTGCAGGGAGAGGGGATGCCGCATGGGGAAATGTTTCCAAAAGAGCATCCACGGAGGAAGTATTGGACGGGATTGACAGGGAAAAATATATTATTCTGGCGGATCATCAGCCTGTTGAAGCGGAAGAAAACGGCAGACAGGGTGTGGATCTGGAGATTTCCGGACATACGCACGCGGGACAAGTCTGGCCGGTCGGCGTTTTGTCAGAACTGGCAGGAGTACTGAATTACGGAGAATATCAGAAAGGGGACTGCAAAGTGATCGTATCTTCCGGATTTACCGGATGGGGATATCCGATCAGAACAGAAGCGCATTGTGAATATGTGGTGATCAATATAGAAGGCGCAGAAACGATGCAGGCTCCCTGATATTTTGGGAAAAGCAAGTGATATCATAACTCAAGTGCAGGGTTGTTTCATGAAGAATAATTGAAAATAATAAATACGGCATTTTTGCGAGGGATATGGAAGCTATACATATTTTCCATATCCCTCGACTTTTTGTGTCACAGTAAAAATAAATCTCCTGCTATGCAGGGGGAGGGCAGATCTTTAGATATAAGTATGAATTCCTGTGCTAGAATAAAAGTGAGTCTGCAAAACCACAAATAAAATAGCACAGGAGCTCCAAAGAATGGACGTAAATAGTTTAGCTCATAACAAATGGGAATGCAAGTATCATATTGGTGTGACCTGCGGTCGGTGTTTGAAGTGCGCACATGCACTATCACTTCCATTCGTGATATTCCTACCACGAAATGTTTAGTAAGCGATGAAAAGTATGAAGCAGTGGGACAATGCGGGTAAGCGGAAGTCACGTCTGCCCAACTGTTAGGAATTGATGCACATGGCTAACATATGTGAACCATTGTAAGGGTCGTGGTACTTGAAATGGTGAAAGTGACTGACACACCATTACCAAAACGGTTAGAGGGCAAGGGTTCGGCGGTTTCGATGTGCGCCGAACCGAATGGACGGAGCACCTCCGGTCTAAAGATGGGGCCTAAATGCATCACAATAATTTAAGCAACGGAACTGGGAAACCCTCTTGCGCTCCTATAATCAGGTAGGTTGATCGTAAGAAAGACACAATGCGCAGGAGGAAAGGATGCCAGAAGAAGCGAATGCTGTTGTGTAATGTAACAGATAGGGATTCAAACTTTGTCCCATCCGAAAGGAGGCAGACGTCTGGCGCGTGTCTAATCATATGAAAGACTGGGAATTTATGAATGCGCAAGGTATGGAAAGGCACGGTATCGAATGGGAAAAGAAAGGAACTAACGAAGAACATTTATTAGTTCTGGAATTTAAGAAAAAGGAGCATGCGAAAGAAGTTGCAGAACTGGATAAATTGCTGGAAGAAAAACGTGAGAATATACAGGTTCTGGATGCAATGAGGAAAGATAATCTGGAACAGTTGGATGGGCTTGCAGAAAAAATAAAAGAAGCTGAATCCAAAGCAGACGAAGCAATCGTAGAAGCAGAAGAGGCAACGAAAAAGGCTCAAAGAGCAGAGAAGAAATTGCAAGAGGTTGCACCGTTAGTTGATAGAGTTTGGGCGTATGCTGGCGAGTATGGCAGACCTGCAGACGGATTATTACCGGAAGCGAGGAAACTTGAAACGGGAAAGAGTTATCGAGAAAAGAAAGCAATACCATTCTTTGAAAAACTAATGAAAAAGCTGTTATCTCTGTATGTTGCGTATGGGCAGATGAAAGATAAATATGAGAAGTTGATAAGGGATTACAATAATGTTTTGAATCAGAAGGAGCGTTGGCAGGGGTATAGCAAAACATTGGAACAGAAAGTAGAAGAATTGGAAGAAGTGGTGAAGGATTATGGTAGGGTTCGCAATGTTTTAGGTGCAGGAGCTGCTGATAAACTGCTGAAGAATGTTAAAGAAAAAGAACGGATGACTGTAGAAGCAGAGAAAGAAAAACGGAAACTGCAAAGAAAATATAGTCGTGATGAACGGTAAAAAATATGAATTTTTATTAGAACAACGTCATTTACTGACGTTGTTCTGTGTTATAATAGAAAATATGAAAGATGAAAAGGAACAGGAGAAGAAAGTTGGATAAAATAACAAGAGTACTTCTACTATATACGAAACTGATTCAAGGTGGAAAAATTGATAAGATTTCTTTCTGCATAGAAGTAGATTGCTTGCCGAGAACTTTTGATAGAGATATTGAAGATATACGCTTGTATTTGAGTGAAACGTTTGTAAATAGCGAGTTGCTTTATGACCGAAATAATAATGTGTATTATTTAAGTAATGTACAAAGAGCAGAACTTGAAATAATGGAATATAAGTTGATTGAGCGATTGCTTTTAGATTCCAGAGTGTTGTGTTCCGACGAAATGGATAATTTATTACAACATATAGCTTCAAATGCAGAAAAATCTTCCTATTTGATAAATAAAAAGAATGAGTTGTTAAAATTCTACAAAGAACCGATACATCAGAAAGCGATATTGAAAATGCAGGGAGATTTAGATTTGATTATTCGTAATCATGAAATTATCAATATTAGGTACGAAAAATCAGATGGAACATATATCGAGAGAAGAATCTTACCGTGCACATTGAAATATGCAGATGGATACATATATCTAATTGCCTACATAAGTGAACGTGAAGGAAAATATCCAGCGTATTATCGTTTGGATAGAATATATTCTTTTGAAATAGTCCGGAAACAGAGCAATACAGAAATACAACAAGTTGAAAAGTTCATGCAGAATTATGAGACAGGAATTATACAAATGTATGGTGGCGAATATACCGAAATACAAATCGTCTGTGAAAAGAACTTTTATCCATACCTGTATGATAAATTCCAAAATGTAGAGATTATTGGTGCTGATAGGAATAGCTTTCGGGTTAGATTGTGGGCATTTAGTGATGGTTTTGTGAAATGGATAATGTGTCAGCCGAATGAGAAAATTAAGGTTATGGCTCCGGATAATATAATACAAACGATTACTAAAAATGCGGAGCAAATTATTTTACAATATGGAAGATAAGGTAATGATGAAATAATATATATGAAAAGATGGAGGAAAGAAAAAATGGCAAAAAAAATACGGTTTTCATTAGAAATGGAACAAGGTGTTGAAGTAAGAAGTCTAGAAGAATTACGAGAAAATTTTTCATTGGAAAGAGTTGTGTTTTATCTAATCAATGGAAAGTTGACAACATGGCTAAGAGATAGATACGCAAATGATATTGCAGATGCTATTGAAGAACTTGATACTACAGATGCAGAACTAGGAAAGAAGATTAGTGCTATTTTTGATGTATCATATGATGAAGAAAAAACGGTGGATTTTGAAAAGGCAGCAGAACGAATTCGAAAATTAAGTATTTTAAAGGAGTATACAACAGAACAAAAATATGTTGACGTGGTAGAGAATATAGCATTTGAACAAGATGATATATATGATTTATTAGATGAAGATGTTGAGGAAATATATTTGTGTGGAGAAAGGTTTTCGATACCGTTGGCGAAAACAGGGGTGAGCTACATAGGGATTAATGCTCCAATTGTAGTTATAGACTCTAAGATAGAAGTCGATTGGAGTAAAAAGGGAATAAAGTTAGAAAATGTAATATTTGATGAAAATTATAAGGCTATTTTGACAAGCATGAATACAAGCGAACAGGATTCACATGAAGATGTTGATAAAAACGAATTTAAAGAGAAAGATATGAAAAAAATTCTTGCATATTTAGATATTAATTATGAGCTTAGAGCAAAAGATCTTTATGAATATGATAGCGGCGTTTTGTTTTGTGAACACAAAATGAGAAAACAATTAGATAATGACCATAGAGATAGCTCGATTTTTTACATTTTTTATGATGATACAAAAGAGGTAAAATACTTTAGACATTTTCATGAACAAGATTTTCAATCACAGAGAATAGAAAAATGGCTAATATATGAGGATAATATTTTTTATGTTTCTTCATGCCAGAGAGGGCTTTGGTGCTATCTCAAAACGTATAATTTAAAAACTGAAAAGATTAGAACTATAGATTCTTGGGAAGGATCATATGCTTGGACAGAAACGATTTTAGAAATAACTGAGAAAAAACTAAGATATGGAACTACAAGATATGGGACTCCGTATAATTTGCCAAAAGAGATTATATATGAGAAGCATTTTCAGTTATATTAATAGTCGCGGTCACGACTGGGAGATGTAATTATGGAAGATAAAATATTAAAATCAAAACTTGCAAGATACATAGATGCTGGTTTTCCGATTATTTATATGAATACATTCGAAGAAGATAAAGTGGACGAACTGGTTGATTCTGTGAGTGCGGGCAAAGAGATATATGAATGGAATGAAACAAATGGTTATATCGACTTTGAAACAAAAGCACCTATGATGGAAGATTGTTCTCTGGAAATGATGCTTGAACAATTAAAAACACAGGATTTATTAGATCGAAAGATTATTGTGTTAAAAGATATTGTTTCTTATTTAGAAGAACCGAGAATTGTTTCAAAAATCAAGGGTCTTGCCAGAATGATAAATCAAGGTGCCGATGCCACAGTAATGATTGTGTCTAACACTTTAGTTATACCGAAGGAGTTAGAAAAATTCATTACAATCTTAGAAATGGATTATCTGACCAGTGAAGAAATAAAAGATGTGATTTTGAATTTCATTCGGGAGAATGAATTGGATGATGTATCGGATAGTTTAGTGAATGAATTGGCAGTTGCTTTTAAAGGCTTAACTGAATTTGAAATTAATAATTTGCTAGCGCTATCTTATGCGGATGATGGGGAATTGACAAGACGAGATTTGCGTTTGATATTTGATCAAAAACAGCAAATGATAAAAAAAGCAGGCATTTTGGAAATGATTCCATTAAAAGAAACCATTGATGATATCGGTGGATTGGAAAATCTGAAAGAATGGCTTGTGAAAAAGGCAAAGGTATTCAAAAACATAAATGATGCCCAAAAATATGGTGTTGATATGCCAAAAGGTGTTTTGATTGCAGGAGTACCGGGCTGTGGAAAATCATTAAATGCAAAAGCAGCAGCTAATCTTTTTGAAGTACCATTGTTGCGTTTGGATATGGGCAGATTAATGGGAAAATATGTTGGAGAGTCAGAAGGAAATCTGCGTAAAGCGATTGCATTAGCCGAGGCAATTTCACCATGTGTATTGTGGATCGATGAACTTGAAAAAGCGTTTGCTGGAATTGGTGGTGCTGGCAGTGGGGCAGAAGTTACTACACGTTTATTTGGTAATTTCTTGACCTGGATGCAGGAAAAAGAGAGCCCAACTTTTGTTGTTGCAACTGCAAATGATATTATAAAACTTCCACCAGAATTGATGCGAAAAGGAAGATTTGATGAAATTTTTTATGTTGGATTGCCTAATGACAAGGAAAGAGAAAAAATCTTTACGATTCATATCAACAAGAGAAGACCACAGGATTTAAAGTATATAAAAATTTCTGATTTGATATCTAAAACTAAAGGGTTCAGTGGTGCCGATATTGAAGGTGTAATAAAGGATGCGATAGAGTCAGCGTTTGCTGACGAAAAGGATAAAGTAACAACAGAAGAAATCTTAAATGCAATAGAGAATACACATTCTTTATCTGAAATCATGAAAGATGCTTTGGATAAAATGGCAAAAGAATATGAGGACAGAAAATTTAGGAATGCATCAAAATAGAGGTGAAAAGCATGGAAGAAAAGAAGAATGTAGAAAATATTGATAATAAAGAAGAATATATCACAGAGAAAGAAGCCAAAACAGTCAAAGAACTTTTTAAAAGATATTTGAAAGAATATAAAGAAAAAGATGCGAATATGACAGATCAAGAGTGGCTGGAGCAATTATTCAAAAAGGAGATTCCGGAAACCACAACTGAACAGGCGAAGCAAGATGCAAAAGAGATAGTAGATTCAATCGAAGATTTTGATGAGAATTTAAAATCTGTAAACGAGGCTGCGAAAAAGGGAACATCAAAAGAAAAATGGTTGGCGGATAAGATACAAGAAGCTTCTGTTGGTATGGCAGTTAATGAATATGGACAGGTATTACAGTCGATGAATGACATGCTGTATCAGAAAAATATGGAGCTAGCAGATGCACTAAGTCGCTCTTCTGATGGTCATATTATGATGAGCCCAAACCTTGATGGAAATATTTCGGAAAATATGATTGCTAAAACAACAGAATTGAGCGGTAATCTACAAGGAAAGAATATTAAAGTTGAGGTTTTAGAGTCATTTACTGCAAATTCGGTGGATGTTAGAGCTACAAATTTAGATACGGGCAAATATCAGAATTATCAGTTGAAATTTGGAAAAAATGCACGGGAAACAATAAAGCTGATTGAAAGAGGAAATTACAATAATCAGAGAGTTATTGTTCCTACAGAACAGTTAGACGAAGTGCAAGCCCATTTTAAGGCAAAGGGTTCAAATAAAACTATTTCTGACCATATTGATGCTTGGGGAGCAGAAGGTAAAAAATTTACCAAGGAAGAAATGAAGAATCTGCAAATCGCAGCGCAGGAAGATGGAATAATGCCAAGTATGGATTATAGCCATTACCAGACGAAAGATTTAGCTATGTCTATTGGGAAAAATGCCGGTACAATGGCATTGCAGGTTGCAGCAGTCACAACAGGCCTTAAAATTATTGGAAAAATCTTCAAAGGTGAAAAAGTCGATTCTGATGAGTTAGTTGAAAGTGCATTAAAGACAGGAGTAGATACATCATTAAAAGTTGTTACGGCAGGCACATTACAAGTTGCTATAAGAAAAGGTGTAATAAAATTTTTACCACGTATGTTAAACTCAACGGTTATAGGGAATATTGCGTGTGTAGGAATCGAAAATGCGAAGATTCTTTTTAAAGTAGCAAGTGGAGATTTGTCTGTTACTAAAGGAATTGATTGTATGGGACGTACAACAGTATCTATGATTGGCGGTATAGCTGGAATGACCAAAGGTGCCGTGATTGGTGCAAAATTTACAGCATGGATTCCAGTAGTAGGTGCGCCATTGGCAGTAGCAACAGGTTCTCTTGGCGGATTGGTAGGCTATCTTGGTGGCTCTAAGATTGGAGATGCTGTTTACGGTGCAGGAAAGAAAGTTGCTAGTGCTGCAAAGACAGTTGCGAAGTCTGCGGTGAATGGGTTAAAATCAGCCGGCAGAGCGATTGTGAGTGGTGTAAAATCTCGTGTAAAGGTAGTTGGAAGGATATTTGGATTTTAATGAAGAACAGTCTTTTTAGTGGAAAGGAATGGTGATTGAATGGGGAAGAGATGGATAGAGGAGTATGAAAAAAAGGTTAGAGATAGAAAGTGCAGTTATGAAGAGATTAAACATTTTTTAAAGGCGCATATACCTAAAACACTATACAGATACTATGCAATGGATGATTGGTACAAGTTTAATGTGGAGGGAGCGTTACATTTTAACAAGCCGAGTCAGTTTAACGATCCATTTGATTCATCTGTAATGATTGACTTTTCTAAAATATTCAAAGGCTTATATCCTGATTATGATTTACCTTTAAAAAATGGAGAGAAATTTATTGAAAAAGTATTTCAAGGAGAACAAGAGCAGGTAATTCAGAATATACAAAATGAATTTTATATTACATGTTTTTCGGAAAAATATGATTCGATATTAATGTGGTGCCATTATGCCAATAAACATACAGGTTTTTGCGTGGAATATGATTGTGAGGGCGGTTTTGAATTAGATTGTATGTTATATCCTATAATTTACAAAGAGGAACGATATGATGCATCGGAAATTTATTACATAAATGATGAAGATAGAAAAAATGTGCACGTAAATCCAATTTTATTCAAATCACCGGAATGGGAATACGAAAAAGAGTGGCGGCTGTTTTTTTCGGAAGATTATTTGAAGTCGGGTAATATCGAATTGTCTGAAGACAATAATTACTTTATGAAACAAAAAATCAAAAAGATTTATTTGGGAATGAAGTTTGATAAAGTAAAGTATAAAGAATTTATTGAAATATGTCAAAAGAAGGAAATAGAGATTGCTGAATTGAAGATGGATGAAAAATTATTTCGATTAATTTGTGTTTGAGTTGTTTATGAAAAGTTTTATAATGTGAGTGGCGTAAACGATAAAAAGTGCATACCGTGCATAATAGAAGAAATTTGTATATAATGGCCTTGAAAATAATCTATCTCAAGGCTATTTTATTAGTTACTATTGAAACTGTGAAAACTAATATCACTTTTTATAGTTCATGTACATGGCTTTGAAAACTCATACCAGTTTTGAAAGTGAGGTGTAGTTAGTGTCAGACTTAAAACACGATGTGGTCGCAGAGTGAATATTCTGGTCTCGAAGTCCATACTGTCCGGTAATTAGGAAACCGATTGGCAATTATGTAGAATATAGGAAATCTCACCAATGTAAAGCCGGCTTACGCCCCGCAAAGCGGCTCTGGGCTTGACATTCGCTCAATTTCCTATGAATTGTAATCAAGCCAATCAATGGCGGTTTCCGCTCCGGAATACCGGTTCCCATATTACCGGAATCATGGTTTCTTGGTGCAAGAATATTCACAGAGCGCTGGGCCATGCTCTTAAAGGAACGCATAGAAAGCGGCATGACTGTCAGGGAATGGTGTCATGACAGGAATATCAAGGAGTCCAGGTATTATTACTGGCTAAGAATACTCCGCCGGGATGCAGTGGAAAATAAGGAACACAGGCAGCAGGTATCGCCTTTGGTGGAACTTCCGGCAGATATCTGCCGGAAACAGGTCTTTGATCTAGGCTCAACCGCAGCAGTTATCCGGAAAGGAAATATTACTATGAAACCAAAACCTCCGGGTAGCCAAAAAAGCGCAAACTACCCCTGGGAAATTTTTTAATGCTCATTTTGAACTCAACTGGCAGGCTCAGGCGGCAACTACTGGTCCTTCCCAGCCAAGCGCTTTTAACTTTTTAAGATACGCGTTGATCTTGCGTTCTTTATTGAACTGGTTGTAATAATCAGCTCCGAGATCCTTGAAAACCACACCATCCTTTAGGATATGGTATATTGCGATAAGCATGGAATGGGCAACTGCAACATATGCCCGCTTTTTCCCACGATGGGCACTGACTCTCATAAACTGCGCGTAGAAGTATGACTTCTTATTTTTAACAGCCCCATGTGCACACGTGATCAGGGTTGTCCGCAGCAGGGCGTTCCCTTTTCTGGTTTTGCCTGATCTTCTCTTTTTAGCGCTCTCATTGTCACCGGGACATAATCCTGCCCATGAAGAAATGTGTGCATCTGTAGGAAAACGGCTCATGTCTGTGCCAATGACGGAAATGATGGCCTGTGCACTGGTATTTCCAATACCTGTTACATCCTGGATCGCCTGGGATGCCTGCTTTTCTTCCGGCTTCATAAAGCTGTCGATCTCATCGTCAAGATTTCGGATGTGGATATTGAGTTCGTCCAGATGAGACAGAAGTTCTTTCATCATCCGGCGCTGCAGAGAGCTCATGACGCCGTTGAGGTCATCTATGATCTGCTCTTTGGTGGCTTTGAGATTATGAGCAATGATGTTCTTCTCATACATCTCATCATACTTTGCACTGTCAACGGATGCCCCGGTAAGAAGGTATTCTAAAATACTGCGTGCGCTTTTACCGTTGATATCTGATACGGTGCCGGAGAGTTTAATGTTGGCTCCTTCCAGCATTTTCTGGAGACGGTTCAATTCCCTGGTGCGTTCACCAACAAGGCTCTTGCGGTAACTGACCAGTTCCCTGAGTTCCCGCTGATTCTTATCAGGGATATAGCTGGGCCGGAGCAGCCCGTGCTGAAGAAGATCCGTGATCCATTCAGCATCTTTTACATCCGTCTTCCGTCCCGGAACAGCTTTCATATGGCGGGCGTTGACGACCATAGCGTTCAGACCGGAAGCTTCAAGGATGTTGAACAGAGGCTTCCAATAGGAGGCTGTGCTCTCCATTGCGGCCATTTCACAGCCGCCTTCCCTGAGCCAGTCAGCCATCTCAAGAAGTTCTCTGGTTACTGCACCAAACTCCCGTATTTCCTGCTTATTGCCCTTTCTGAAGCAGGCAACGATGAGTTTTTTGTGCACATCAATACCACAACAATTGTCGTAAATTTTATCCATATTGGCACCTCCTGGTGAAATTTACGGCACGGTACTCTGTCTGTTATTATTTTACTATACGTCCTTTTGTCACAAGTGACTGTACAGGTGGTGGTGCAAATGAGAGTACCTGAAATCAGTTTACTATGCGGGCTGCAGGCCCAAAATAAACACGATCTTTACCGTTAATGTCAGTATAGATGTTGACGGTGGCAAATGCAATAACCTATCGTCTGCACGGTTTCATTTATGGTGGTGCCAGGTGTGCGGGCTGTAGGTTTACTATGAAAGTCCCGTACAGCGGCCATGAGGAGCGCATGCTTGCATGCGGCGAGTTCCGGATAGCAGCTATGAACCGGAGTGTGCCTGCACACGCAGGGTCGTGGATATTGGAGAGGAGGGGTAGCGATGAGTAAGAAGGCGATGATAAAAATTGCAGCAGATATTGGAATGACCATTGTGCTGATGTTTTTGATGGCATTTGAACTGGTTGGAAGGGAGGCACATGAGCGGCTTGGGATGGGGCTGTTTTTGCTCTTTATTGTGCACCACATATTGAATCGATCGTGGCTGAAACATGTTTTTCGGGGAAAATATACGCCTTTTCGGATTTTACAGACAGTCCTTGTGTTTTTTGCGCTGAGTTCTATGCTGGCATCTATGGTGAGCGGTATTATCATGTCCCGTTATGTGTTTGCGTTTCTTAATCTGCGGGGTGGATTAGGATGGGCAAGGACGGTGCATATGTTAGCTGCATACTGGGGATTTGTATTCCTGTCTCTTCACCAGGGTCTCCACTGGGCCGTCATGATTGGAATAGCGAAAAAGCAGGTAAAAGCCAAGTCATCTGTTTGCTCAGTGATTGTGAAAATTCTGGGGATTCTGATTGCGGGATACGGCGGCTATGCGTTTGGACAACGTCAGATTGCTTCCTATATGTTTCTTCAGTCCATGTTTGTGTACTTTGATTTTGAGGAACCGTTGGTATTCTTCATTCTTGATTATATGGCAATTATGGGGCTGTTTGTAGGGGGTGGATATTACGTTTCCAAAGGTTTGAAAGGACTTGGAAAGAAGAAATAGGTTTAAATAACAGATTAAAAAAATGGAGGATATATGAATGAGAAGGAAACGTATATTGGCAATCGCAGTTTCTTTTGGAATGGCGTTATCTGTGACGGCGTGTGTGAATAAGAAAGAGGAAAATAAAACGGAACAGGAGCAGGAGCGTAATACTGTAGAAGCAGAAACTACCAAGGCTGATAGGGACAGAAAGATTCTGATTGCTTATTTTTCAGCTGGAGAAAACAGCGATGTAGATGTGGCTTCATCAGCAAGTGTGACAATAACGGATGGTGAAGCAAAAGGGCGTCTTCGCGTTATTGCAGATATGATTGGGAATGAAACAGGGGGAGACATTTTTTCAATCCGGACCGCTGTGGAATATCCCGGAGACGGCGGGGAATTAATCGACTATGCAGCCAAAGAGCAGGAGGAAGATGTACGTCCGGAGCTGACAACCCATATTGAGAATCTGGAGGCTTATGATACAATCTTTGTTGGGTATCCTAAAATGGAGCAAGGTTTTTGCTGTGTATAGCGTCTACCCAGTTAAAATACAACTGAATATAGCCACACGATACACAAAGCATAGGAAAAAATGTGTATGCAGTAAGTGGGAAATATAATGACTAGCAGGAACAGGTAACTAGTTAGAGGGGTAGGACTTAGGTCAAGTGTTTCTGAATAGGATGTTCAGGTGTGGACTGAAGGATTAAATATAAAAAGTATCATAAAAAAGTCCCGTCTACTACTGGGGAACAGTTGCAGAACAGGACCTTTCTTTAATCAATATCATTAGAATCACATGCTGATAATAAAGCACGAGCATATTTTTGCCCAGAAGAAACAACTAGTTTTTTGGTTATGATAAATATCCAAAGCAATAAAAAAAGAAAATGGATTACAAAGCCAACGAGTATTTTGCTTATGTTAATAGAAACCGAATCTGTAAAGGATAGATACATTAATATAATATTAGTGATAATACCGATACAGGACACTGTAATTCCATGAGCTTTTAAACCAAGTAAATTATACGAAAAACCAAAAATAGCATTTTCTTCTGCAATTAATGGAAATTTTGTAGAATCTCTGGTTTTGGTAATCAACCATGTTACAGCAGTGGAAACATAAGGAATCATTTCGGCATCATCATTAGATATTTTAAATTCATCTATGTGTTCTTTTAAAAATTTATAATATCTTTGCTTAGTAACCGTATCAATTTTTGAATTTGATGGAAGTAAAAATTCTTGTGCTGGAAGAATAGTTGGAAAACATCTTTTCATTGCAGCAACACCAGGGATACGGCAATAAACGATTACTAAATTACAAATTCCATAAATAATTACAGCTATAATCAAAGTTGATGATAAATCATGTATTTCAGGTATAAGAAGGTATAATTCCAAAAGCCATGGGGCTAAGAAAATTATACCGACACTAATGCGAGCTCTAAAATTGTATGATCCGAAATTAGAAAAAAGTTCTTTGATATTATCCCCTCCTTACAATTTGCAAAAACTTACCTCAAGACGTTGTACAATATCATCGGATTTATTAGTATTATAAAGGAGGAGTTCAGATTCTGTAAGATCAAAGTCAAAACCATAGAGTTCTCCTTTAAGTAAATCTGCATAATTTGCTTCGTTTTGATGAGGAAGATATATAATTTTTCCAGGAAGTTTAAGGGAAGAAAGATGAATCGCGCCATCACATGTGATGGCAACGATTCTTTCCTCTTTAATCTTATTGTATTGTAAAAAATTTTTTACGAACACATTATGCCCTACAATAAATAAGATATCTAAGCAGTTTGTGGGAAGACTGCTCAATTGGATGTAACTATCATTGTTAGAGCTAACTATCAGCCATAAATGAAATGTCTCATAAAAGAATTTTTGACGAGCAATCAATTCTTCACTTAAACATTCTTGTAATATGACCTGCATAATCAAACTCCCAAAACTCTTCCGGTTTTAACAGAGGAAGATGAGAAAATAGAGCTATTGATAGTAATATTTCCAGACTTTTTGGTGATATAGGCCCTATGACCTGTAGCGATCAGGTTGTCTGAACCGCCATTTGTATTTCCTGTATTATCCGAAACAATATACACGGAATATATTTGGTCTGATTTCTTTTCGAATATTTTTTCGGCTTGCTTATTTTTTCCATGATGAGGAAGCTGCACAGCATCATAATTACGGACAATGTCCTCGATTGCTGGGAATGAGCAGTCACCGCAAAGTAATAGGCTATGTATACCAAGTTTGACGCTGACTTGGATGCTTGTAGCGTTTACTGCGGTTTCTCCATCCATTGTATCGCCTTCACGTCCATCTAAACGTTTGGCAACGGTTTCAATCATATAATCGAAATCGGGACCAACAATGCTGACTTCACTGCACAAGTCCTCGGGATGTTCATAAATATCCTCTAATGGTGCGCCAGTAAGTTTTGCGATATTATTATACAAAACTAAGATTTGCTCTGCAACGGAATCTCGAGTTTTGCGTTTATCGTCAATTTTTTCGAGAATTTTATCTTTGTACTTTAGGAGTAATGTTGTACGAATGACAGAGAGTTTGTCTTCGTTTAAAAGTTTTAGAATACCATCAAAGTGATCTGAATCGTTGTGCGATAAGATAAGCTTGGCCTTGTCAAAACCATTCTGGTTCATATAGTCAATAGCTACATTGGCATGAGCCTCATGACCGCAGTCATAGATGATTAATTCAGTTCCTGTATTGATTAAGATACAGTCACCATAGTTTGTTGTTTCTGAGTTGTCATATTCTTTTGAACTTAAAACAATAATTTCTTTCAATAAGATTCTCCTTTGCTCTGTGAAGTATTGTTTGCGAGTTACATATATGTAAACAATAATCGAAGAAACCGAATAAACGTTCCCGTTGAAGTCTGGAGAAATTTATGATAATCTAAAAGAAAAGTTAACACTTCTTTAGGGACCAGTAGTTGGAGCTACTGGTTTCTTTGATTATTGGGATTTTTAGCAGTCTAATAACAGGAGTGCTAAGTCGAGATTATTATATCCTTGCTTCCAGTTAATGTCAATAGAGAAAATTAAAAAAATGTAATATTTTATAACAAAATCGAGAAAAGATACTGTGAAACCTTGACTGTATCGGGCAAAAATGTTATAAAATATAGTATGGAGGAGAATGGAGATATGTTTACTAATATTAAGCTTAAAAATTTTAAATCATTTAAGAATGTGGAGATTGATTTTCAGTCTAAAAAGGGAAAAAGCAAACCATTAATAATAATCTATGGCGAAAATGGAAGCGGAAAAACAACTATTTCACAAGCATTTCTAGCGTTAAAGCGTACGATGACAACAATGCAGGTCAAAGGTATGCTTAAAGATTTGTTGGATGAAAAGTTTAGTCCACCAGAAGATTTTCCACTAAAACCTGATGTAATGTTGAAAATATTAAGATCGAAATTATCTATAAATGGAATTGAAAATCTTATTGAAGAATATAAGATGATTAATTCGAATGAGAATATGTCTTTGGAATACGAATTTAATATAGATGGTGGAAGTGGATGTTATTATGTAGAAATGGATGCCTACAATATTATCAAGGAACGTTTAGAATTTAGGCTTAATAAAAAAAGAGGCTGTTATTTTAATATTGAGGATGATGATGTTTACATAAATGAAAAAATATTTGAGTCCAAGGAATTTTATGAGTTAATCAGTAATCAAATAGAAATGTATTGGGGCAAACATACATTACTTTCTATTCTTTATTTTGAAATGGGAGATAAGTCTGATACATATATTAATTCAAATATATCAATTAATTTAATGAAGCTAATGACAGCATTTGAAAATATTAATTTTCGGATACCTAGAGATTCAGAAGGGCAAAGTTTAACATTAAATGCGGAAAACCAATTTTTTGGACATCTTGTAAGTGGGACTATTGAGAAGAAAGACAAGAATAAATTAGATGAAGTAGAAATACTCATTAATCAATTTTTTAAATCTCTGTTCAATGATGTGGTAAAAGCCTTCTATAAAAAATCAGGAACCAAGGATGGAATACAGTATGATTTGTTTTTACGCAAGCGTATAGAAAATTATGAATTTGATATTGATTTTAAACTTGAGTCGAATGGGACAAAAGAGATTATGGAACTATTGCCATATTTAGTTTCTGCTGTTTCTGGAAGTTGTGTAATTATAGACGAATACGGAATTGGGATTCATGATTTATTAGCAACAAAACTGTTAGCTGCTATAGGACATCAAATTAAAGGACAATTAATCCTTACAACACATAATACTTTGCTTATGGATTATGCAGAAGTGAATCCGGAGGCGCTATATTTCATTATGAATGATAAAACATTCAAAAAGTCTGTTAAGTGCGTGACAGAAATCGAAGAAAGGTTACATCCAAATTATAATTATAGGAAACGCTATTTTACGAATAATTTGTATAAGGATGCAATACCAGATTCAGACAATAACATTAGTTTACAAGACTTGGCCCGTTTGTATTGAATATGTATATAACTAGAATAAGAAGGAGATATTCGTGGCAGAAAACCAAAACATAGAATGGAAAGAATCTTGGCGTGATGAATATTTGAAATGGATATGCGGTTTCGCAAATGCTCAGGGCGGCAAGATGTATATTGGAACTGATGATAACGGTATTGTAATTGGCGTACCAGACAGTAAAAAGCTACTTGAAGATATACCTAATAAAGTACGAGATATTCTTGGTATTATTGTGGATGTTAATTTGCTTACACAAGAGGACAAGGATTATATTGAAATCTGTGTCAATCCGAGCAGTTATCCAGTCAATTACAAAGGAGAATATCATTATCGGAGCGGCAGTACAAAGCAGCTTTTAAGAGGAGCGGCTTTGACAGAGTTTCTATTGTCTAAAACAGGATATAAATGGGATGCCGTTCCGGTAGATGGTGTTACTGTTGAAGATTTGGACAAAGAAAGTTTTGATATTTTCAGGCGGGAGGCCCTGCGGAGCGGTCGAATGACGGAAGAAGATTTAAATATGAGCAATGAACAACTTTTGGACAGCCTTGGTCTTTTTGAGCAAGGCAGGTTGAAACGTGCGGCAATTCTTCTGTTTCATCGCAATCCGGAAAAATGGGTTACAGGTGCGTATATCAAAATTGGATATTTTGGAGAAGGTTCTGACCTGCGTTATCAGGACGAGATTCATGGCTCATTATTTATACAGGCAGACAGGGTTATAGAATTGATTTACTTGAAGTATATGAAGGCAATGATATCTTATGACAATGTTACCAGAATTGAAACATATCCGCTTCCGAAAGCGGCTGTCAGGGAGGCGGTATATAATGCGATTATTCATTCTAATTATGCAGCATTAGTTCCGATACAGATTCGGATTCATGAAGATGCAGTGTATATCAGTAATGACTGTGTATTTCCGGTAGGCTGGACAGTGGAAACATTGATGGAACGCCATCGTTCGCAACCTTATAATCCAAATATTGCCAATGGATTTTTCAGGGCAGGATATGTAGAAACGTGGGGACGTGGGATAGAGAAGATATGTGAAGCTTGCAAAAAGTATGGTGTTCCTTTGCCGGAATATAAAATTTATTTAGAAGATATTATGGTAAAATTTACACCTTTATTGAACTCTAAAGTGCCAAAAGAACAAAATGGCACTTTAAGTGGCACTTTAAATGGCACTTTGGAAGAAAAGATACTATTGACGATAAAGAAAAATCCTCATGCAACGCAGCAACAAATTGCGCTGGAGATTGATTGTTCTGAACGAAAAGTAAAACGCCTTATGAAAGCAATGCAGGAAGAGGGCATTATTGAACGTATCGGCGGTCGAAAATTAGGACAATGGATTGAAAAATAAAGGTTACTTTGACAAGACATATGAAGAAAAAGATTCCGCTTAAACAGAAAATCTATCTGCCGGAACATTTTAAAGGTAATGTGGCTCAATCGTTTCAAAAAGAGTCTGACCAGAGAATATTGTACTGGGATTTTGATAAAGATCTTGATGAAAAGATAAAGATGCAGATAGAAATACTTCTGAATGAAATTGTAAGAACAATAAAAAACAGAGAAGATAGACGAAACAGGTACTTGCTTCCGCTAAAGTGCCTGTTTTGCTATGCTGAAAAAAGCGGTCTAAAAAATATTATGAAAATGGAGAAAAATCAGGAGCCGGAATATTATTCTATGCTGAAAAGAGAATATGACAATATTTGTCCTGTTTTGCCGGAAAGTATTATTTGTGGAGTCTACGGAAATTGATTGGGAAGCCAATGTTTGGTTTGTTGAACGGTTGAATATTTTGTCTAAAAGATATAGCCGCAGTAACACGATTGATAGTTTTTCCTTTTTGGATATTGAGTTTGCTATTATAAAAGAATATTTTAATCGATTGACTATGCAAAATATTAAAGCCCAAAGTTATAACAACAAATTGCAGGTTATTTCGGCATTTTTATGCTACCTACAAGTGACTGGTTGCATTAGTGAGTTTTCTAGTCCAATTGCGTTGTATTATAAGAAGAATTATCCGACTGTAAATGAAATAGACAAATTAGATCAAAAACTGGATTTGTTATCGGCTCATCTCAGGAAATTTCCAGAACAGCTGCGAATAATGAGTCTAATTCTACTTTTTACAGGAATTAGAAAAGGCCAATTATTTCTTTTAAGAAATGCGGATTTCTATTATAAAGATGAGCATAGCTGGATGAAGGTGCCGGATACTACCAGAAGTATCCCTGTTCCTGACATCCTGCATTGGCTTGTCCTGAAATATTCGAATAGAAATCGCATACATATAGAAAATCTGCTTTTCCTAAATGCTGGTAAGAAGTTTACTGCGGAAGGCTTCCAAAATGCAATCATGAAAGAGTGCAGAAAGGCAGGTATATTGACAGATGAATATGTGTTTAAAGGAAACGGCTATCAGAAAGAATTGTGTAAGACATTTTATCGGAACGGTACTTCGATTCAGACAATCCGTGATTATATGGGTTATTCAACGGATGAAATTGTAAAGAAAAATATTGGACTGGTTGATGAAGAACTCGCTAAAAAATCCATGGAATATTATGAAAAGATGGAAAACAACCTGGGAGGGAATTTATTAATGACGAAATACGATAAGATAAATGAAGTCAACCGCCAGGAAAGCAGAAGAAAAATAGCACTTGCTGTTGAAGAAATCCGCAGAACGGCTTCGGAAGGAAAATCATTATCAGTGGCCGAACTTTCGCAAAATACAGGTTTGTCCAGAGGATTTTTTTATAAGAATTAGGAAGTAAAGTCTGTGTTGAATGAAGAACGAGAAAAGGCCGATCAAGGTAAAATGGCGCAGATTAAGCGGGAAGTGCGAGAGAAAAGCCTGGAAAAGCAGGTCGATATTTATCAGAATGAATTGAGGAGATTGCTGGAAGAAAACGAACGATTGAAAAAAGAGAATCTAAAGATGGCGAAAAAACTGGAAAAGATGTCAAAAAATAGAGATTTGACAGAACGGATGGACAGCTAAGCAAAATTGAAAAATGTGTATTGTGTAGAATAGCTATAAAATAAGGATTTTTTATTAAATGAGAGATTTTATTTTCCGAACTGGTGGGCAGATATGCCGATGGTGATGTACAGTTTCTTTGAGGAATATGATTTTTCAGGAAAGACGATCATTCCTTTCAATGTACATAATGGAAGCCGCTTTTCAGGTACGATTGAGACAATTCAGGAACTGGAACCAGATGCAGAGGTTATCAGGGATGGATTTACGGTTAGTGAACAGGATGTGACAGATGCTGCCGATGACGTGGCAGACTGGCTGGATGGCTTAGGATATTAGAAACTATAACTTATCAGGTAATATTTCAGGAAAGGCAGGAGATTGGTATGAAGGTAGTATTAGTAAATGGAGGTCCGCATAAAACAGGCTGCACTTATACAGCTTTATGTGAGGTTGCAGAAACGTTAAATAAAGAAGGGATTGAGACAGAGATTTTCTGGATTGGGAATAAACCGATAGGAGGCTGCATTGCCTGTAAGAAATGCCAGGAGAAGCAGAAGTGCGTATTTGATGATGTAGTCAATCAGTTCCGGAAAAAGGCTTATGAGGCAGATGGATTTATATTTGGAACCCCTGTTCATTATGGTGCAGCCAGCGGGAATGTGACGGCATTTATGGATCGGTTGTTCTACTCCGAATTGGGAGGCAATGCAAATAAAGCGTTTTATATGAAACCGGCAGCGGCAGTGATTTCAGCAAGACGTGCAGGAACAACTGCAACATTTGATCAGATGAATAAATATTTTACCATTCAGGAGATGCCGGTGGTATCCTCCAGATATTGGAATATGGTGCATGGGGCCAGTGCAGAACAGGTGAAGCAGGATGCCGAGGGGTTGTATACGATGCGGGTATTGGGAAGAAATATGGCTTATATGCTGAAATGTCAGGAAGCGGCAAGAAAAGCAGGTATACCTATGCCGAAGCAAGAACCGCCCATCTTTACAAATTTTATCCGATAAGAAGAATTGTGAGGGATGTAATGCAGCCAGATATTTTTGTCTGGCTGCATTTACTGAATCACAGAGAAGGAAAAGGTGAAAAAAGTGTGAAAAATCTTATTTGGTGTTGACCGGTAGTAGCTACCGTAAATTATACTATATATACATATGATACCACAAAGTGCATAGCAATCCATAGGTATTGTAGGAAAAATGTTTGTTGAACCCAACAACATAAATCTTTTAAATAAGGAGTAGAACAGAAATGAAGAAATTGACAGTTATGATTCTTTCAGCAACATTGGTTTTTTCTCTGGCTGCCTGCAGCAGTGAAAAAGAAGATGCCAATCAGACGACACAGACGGAAACATCTTCCAACAAAGTCGAAGAGAGCGAGAAAAGTGTAGAAAATAAATCTTCCCAGACTGTAGATAAGGTTTCAGAGAATCAAGAATCTGTTTCCGACGAAGGAAGTATTTTGATTGCATATTTTTCTGTCCCGGAGGATGTGGATACGGATGGCGCGGATGCAATTGCCGGTGCCAGCATCGTAGTGAAGGATGGTGAGAAATTAGGAAATGTGCAGTATATTGCGCAGACAATTCAGGAGACGATTGGCGGTGATTTATTCCGTATTGAAACCGTACAGGAATATCCATTGGATCATGAGACATTGGTAAATCAGGCTTCTGACGAACAGGCAGCGGATGCCCGGCCAGAACTTGCTTCACATATTGAAAATCCAGAGCAGTATGACACGATCATCCTTGGTTATCCGAACTGGTGGGGGAATATGCCGCAGCCGCTTTATACATTTCTTGAAGAATATGATTTTTCGGGAAAGACAATTATCCCATTTTGTCCTCATGGAGGCAGTGGTTTTTCCAGAACAGAAAGCACAATCCAGAAAATGCAGCCAAATGCGACTGTGAGCACCAATAGCTATAAAGTTTCAAGGGAAGATGTTGTTGACAGCGCAGAGGATGTCATTGCGTGGGCAAAAAGTCTTGGTTTGGGAAAATAAGTAGATTTTAAATAAAAGCGATGACAGAAACAAAAGGGAGTGCTATCCTAAAAGTGAGAAGATGAATAGCAATAGCAGGAGGTAAGAAATTTGTACAATCCACAGTTAGAAACATTTATCCGTGTAGCGGATGCCGGGAGTTTTAATAAGGCGGTTGAGTGGAATTATACGATTCCGTTTGGGATTCTCCATTCTACCAGACCCTCTGAAACAGTGAGGAAATTTTTGGAAGCAGTGAAACAGGTAGTGGAAGTTGGAAAATAAAGGAGGGTTTGATGGCTGTTTTTCGATTGATTTTAATCGCGGTAGAAATATTGGTGGGGATCTATGTATATTGCTATATTCGAAGAACCATGGAATTTTATGGTATGGATGTGAGAAAAATCCCATTTAAAATATCAGCAGTAGTTTTAGCCGTGGTCATAGCATTGGCTTGCAGAAATATGTGGAGTGTCAGGATTGTGATTATTCTTCATTTGCTGACGTTTGCGCTGCTGTTTGATGTGATTGCCCTGTTTACAAAAGTAATCTGCCATAAGCGACAGCCGGGGAAACTATATAGGTTCGGCAGAAGGCTGTATGGATGCGGTTTACTTCCCGTTGCAGCTGCCGCACTGTTGCTTATATATGGATTTTTTAATATGAACCATGTGATCAAAACGGAATATCTTTTGAAGACAGAAAAAAATCTGGGCGATTATAAAGTGGTTCTGATCACAGATACACATTATGGTACAATACAGGATACGGAAGTATTGAAAAATAAGATTGAAGAAATCAATGCGCAGAATCCGGATATTGTAGTGCTTGGGGGTGACATCGTAGAGGAGGGAACCTCAAAAGAGCAGATGCAGGAGGTTTTTCAGATATTAGGCGGAATTACAAATCATTATGGTATTTATTATGTATACGGAAATCATGACAGACAGCCATATACACAGAACCGGAGTTTCACAAACGAGGAATTGGAGCATGCCATAACCGAAAATGGAATTGTAATTTTGGAAGATGATTATGTAGAGATTCGTGATGATCTTGTCATTGCAGGGAGAGGGGATGCCGCATGGGGAAATGTTTCCGGAAGAGCATCCACAGAGGAGATATTGGATGGGATTGACCGGGAGAAATATATTATTCTGGCGGATCATCAGCCTGTGGAAGCGGAAGAAAACAGTGCACAGGGTGTGGATCTGGAGATTTCCGGACATACGCATGCGGGACAGGTCTGGCCCGTTGGCGTTTTGTCAGAACTGGCAGGAATATTGAATTATGGAGAATATCAAGAAGGTGCATGTAAAGTGATTGTATCTTCCGGATTTACCGGATGGGGATATCCAATCAGAACAGAAGAGCATTGTGAATATGTGGTGATCAATATAGAAAGCGACTGAAAAATAAATCAATAGAGAGGATAGATCACATGAATAATTTTATTTTTGAGAATACGACAAAGACGATCTTTGGAAAAGTATCTGACAAGGGAGAAAGGAATTTAGAAATAGGAAAAAGATAACCGTTTTTTAGTGACATGAAGCAACTCAAATGATGTGGGACTTGCGAAAGTATAAAAAAGGTATTATAATGAAAACACAGTGTAGCTGTTAAGACACAGTGCCTGTGATATGCAGGTAAAGAGATAAAACAGCAGCAGTGTAACGAGTTGAAGGAGGAATCAGAACATGGCAAAAGTTTCCAAAGATATGACTATCGGTGAGTTGATCAGATTAGATCAGAATATTGCAGCTATCCTGATGAGAGCAGGTATGCATTGTATCGGTTGTCCGTCTGCTCAGGGCGAGACACTCGAAGAGGCGGCTATGGTTCACGGAATGGATGCTGACGTGCTGGAACAGCAGATCAATGATTTTCTTGCAGGACAGGCATAAGAAAAGAATAAGGGATGAGACTTTTTTGTCTTGTAGTGATACAGAAAAATCCGCAGCAGATGATTTGCTGCGGGTTTTTCTATTAAGCGCCATTATAAACTTGTCAGTTGCTGCAACGCCTGTTTGGCAACGATCAAAGTTCCATGCTCATGGAGATATGCTTCTGAGGCAGCGGAAAAATTGGTGCCGGTTCCGTACTCAGACAGGATATTGCAAACTTTATTAAAGTCTTCTGGTGTGTAACCGGATTGATGGAGTACCAGATGGTAGTTCCCCTCTTTTTCATTTTTATATAAAGAGTTCCTGCCGGTAAAATATCCGTTGAGTCCATGGGCAGCAAGGATTGCGTCATCCAGAGACTGAAAAATAAATGCATGAATTAAATTTACAGGCACATCTTTCTGTCTGGAGGTATGATCCTTTGCATCCTTTTTTAATTCCTGCAGCTTTTTCTTGGCCTCGGTCAGTTTATGGAAGATATCGATGATGTCATCTGCACCTGCCATCTGCGGAACTTCAGCGGAAGCACCGTCATTACCGTCAGGAGCAAATTTTGAAAAACGAGTGTCCAATTCTTCCGGATCGTCTACCTTTGTGATGATGAGGACAATGCTGTCTGGTGATATGGGAATTGCTTCCACCATCAACGGAGAATTATCAGAGTCAAAACCAAACTCCTTTTGTGCCTGCTGCATCATATCCTGAAACAGATTCTTGGCTTTCTCGGTTCCGTAAGCCAATTCACTTAGTTTAATTTCCCGGTTTGCCAAATCATCGCTGGTAAGCGTGCAACGAATCTGATTGTCATTAATTTTTTCTATTTTCATAAAATCACATCCTTTTTAGTCGCAACAGCGAAATACTGTCAATGGCTGCTTGTTTCATACGATAAACAATCAGCAGTCATTTCATAAGGCAGATGGCTGCAAGATGCTATCGTTACATATAGTATATACCATCAACCTTAAAGATGTAAAGAACTTCACGTTTTTTTTAGAATTTACTTGAAAAAATTCCACATATGAGTATAATTAGTAGTAAGAAGTGACAATGATGGATACGTGGTAAGAGAGGAAGTGATACTTTCAAGATACCAATATTCATGAGTCTTTAATACATTTCGCAAGCTTTGGCAATTCGCCGGTTCAGATTTTTCGACAGGATATCTATATTTTAATCAATTTATTTCCCAAGTGATATCAAGCAGATAAAATCATGTGTCTGTTATTGCAGTTCTTATGACATGAAACCAGGTAGCACAACATTTCATCCGGAGCGTATTCAATGTCTGGTGTATAGGAATAACGATTTTGTGCCTTATAGTTGTTAAGGTCTATAGTTGCTGCCTTTGAGCAGTAATTTACAAAATGTTACATATACGAGGTTTTCTGATGATTGGCCGTGTTCCTGTTAGAAATTTAGTTTAGAGAGGATGGCGCATGATTGATAGGAAAGTATATCGCGGAAGTATGGAGCGGCTTTGCGCCTAAGAAAAAGTATGAAAAAATTGGATTATACTCGGATGGAAGCACTGCAGTCTGAACTGATGGAATTTCAGAACAGAATGATCACATTAACTCTTGATGGAAGAAAAAGTAGTCCGGAAGACATCATACACGCATATGAAATTGCAGAAAAAGGAACTTATATGCGTGACTATATTGATAACGATGGTATCATTGAACAGGTGGATTTTATATATGTAAAAGAGGACGAACATCCTTTGTAGAGCAAAGTAAGATGGCACTGCCTGTTTGAATGTCAGGAAAAATCTGACGGCAGATCATGGGTCCCTTGTGCATAACACTGCCGTCAGATTTTGTCAGAATGAAGAAATTAACACTTGCCCTTAAATAGGGGTTCTTGTATACTGGATATAAATGATGTTGGGGTCAAAAGGTATTTTGCCCCCTATGATACACGGATTGTTCCGCATTTCATGCTCCCGCAATCCTAAAAACATTCGAAATCCGCCCTATTCGGG